>JBATWQ010000106.1:0-8018 GCA_049672765.1 Microthrixaceae bacterium
GAATGCCGCTCCACCCTTGTAGTCGACCAGCAGGAACGTCAGTCGATCGGGCCCGTTGTGCAGTGCCAGTGATGCAACCATCGAACGGAGGAACTCGCTCTTGCCGGATCCGGTTGTGCCTGCAACCAGGGCGTGGGGTCCGTCCGTTTTCAGGTCGAGGTGGATTACCCCGTGGCCGGCTCGACCGACGGGTGCGCCCAGACCCAATTGTGAGCCCGAATATGACCACTGATGGAGGACAGCGTCGACCGAATGGAGCATTTCCCGGTCGGCAAGGACGTCGCCCAGTCGCACGCCGTCGCCAAGATTCGGATCACTCATGCGGCTATCCAGGATCGACCGTGACGGCACCAGTGGGGCCAGGCAGCGCGCCAGTGGCAGGGCCTGATCATCGGTCATGTCCTCGACCTCCACGTCCTCGACCAGCGCCCGGCGGGGAACTTCAGACGGGTTGGTCGGGTCCCCTAGATCGGCTCCAACGGTCGGATCCGGGCAGCTCACCTGAAGGGTCGGCCGACTTCCAAGTTCTAAAATTTGCTGGAGGCGTTTGGGGATTCCTGCGCGGCTAGGACTGAGCCACAGAAGCCGGGCGGAACCCTCGGGCAGCAGGGACAACGCAGTCTCGACCTCGGAGTCGGTTGCGCCGTCGACCAGAACGATGCTGCGTCTGGCCACGCCTGCGTGTTGGACGTGGGGAAGCCACGACGACCAGTCCCACGCCGATTTCCGGAGCGGGTCGCAGAGCACGACGATCCGCAGGTCGTCCGGAGCAACCAGCGCCGCCAGCTGAACCAGGATCCACCGGGCAACATCACTGGTTGCCTCACCGCGTCCGATGAGGGCGACACCGCTACCAGCGTCCAGGTCGATGATCAGCGGCAGTTCGGCGAGGGATCGGTCCTCGGCGATAGATTCGAGTTCTCTACGCAGATCCCTCCTGCCGCTGTGGGGGACCTTGATGCAGGTGGCGGTGGTGGTTCGTCCCCGACCCACCCGGACTGCAAGTGTCGCCTGGTGTGCCTCGTCGCCGGGCCGCTCCCAGACCCGCTCGGAGCGCGAAAGGATCAGCGAGGTGAGGTCCTTGACGGTCGGGCAGCGGTCGGACCGGTGCTCCTGCTCCTCGAGGTGGCGCCGGGAAATCGTCTCTTCGGCTTCCTCGAGGTCGGCCCGGAACTGTTCCAGGCGGAACCGCTCGTCGGCGCGAGCCTCGCGCCGGGATTCGAGACCCGAAGCAACCACATATACGAAGCTGAAGACGATGAACACCGAGCTGGCCGCTGAACGTGTCGCTAGCCAGAGGCCCGCACCCATGAGCAGCGGTACGACGGCCGACAGGACCGGAAATCCAGGGAGCCGAGCGTGTTCGGGTGGGGTGGGCAGGTCCAGTTGGGTGGCACCGAGGTCCCGCTCGATCCTGCGGGAGGACCGGTGACCAATATGTGGACCCGAGTCCGCCGGTGGCCGGAGCGCTTCGGACACGTGGACGACGAAGGCGCATTGGGACCCGTACCCGGAATTGACCGTTACCAGGTCGCCGCCACTGAGTCGACGTGAGCCAAGCACGCGTTGACCGTTGACCAGAGGCGTTGTCGCCCCGGTTGAGCGGACCTCGACCAGCTCAGAGATGTGGATCAGGACGCCAGAGACCTCGTTGAAGCCGTAGCGGAGGTACTGGAAGGTTCCGTCGACCCCGGGATCAACGCTGTGGAACACCGCATGCACGGGCGCCCAGGCCACCGATTCGGCGACCTCAGCCTGTTCGACGAGTCGAACTGTGGCGCCGGATCGGGGGCCATGGGTGACGACCTGTGAGCTTCGGTCGAGGCCTTCGAGTGTCAGCCCTCCGACCTGGCCGGTCACATCACTCAGGTGGTCGGCGAGTTCACCGACCGTCGCGTCTTCGGCGACGGTGACTTCCAGCGCAATGGGGCCGCTGTCGCTCCTATCGCCGCTGTCCAGTCGCAGTAGGAGTCTCATTGCGATCAGCTATCGGGGAAGATGGTCGGAGAGAGTCGTCGGCCGGATCAGCCCTGACTGGCCTGCGTCTGTTGGGTCACGTTCGTCGCGACCGTCTTGGCAGCACCCTCGAGGGCGGCGGAGACCTTTTCGAGCTGTGCGCGGTGCCCGCCGTCCCATTCGGATCGGAACCGGTCGGCGTCCTTGCCCTTCCACCAGGCGGACTTCAGCTGGCTGTCGAGTTGCTTGGCGAGCGCACGGATTGTGCTCGCTTCACGCTGGAGCGCCTTCTGCAGCACTGCCATCTGTTCTGGATCAAGTCCGAGCTGGGCCATGGAGTTCTCCTATATCGGGCCGGGGTGTTCCGGCTTCGATATGAGACACCTGTTGATCGAGGCTGTCACCGGGTCGGGGTCCCCGCCTGGTCCAGCGAGCGGACGGGAGGCTCAGCGTCTAACGAAGCCGACTACCGCGACCACGGCCCGGCCCACCACGCTGGGGACCCGGCTGGGGTCGCCCCTGCGGGGGCCTGCGCTGCGGGCCGCGTTGGTTCATCCGGGAGGGATGCAGACCCGGACCCCGACGGGGAGCCGGTCCCCGCCCGAGAGCTTCCATGGCTATCGAATAGTCCTGGGTGCCCCGGCGCCCGCCATAGCCCCGACGTCCGCCCCCGACCTGGTAGGCGCGAAGGACGTTCGCCGTAACCAGGCATACCCCGACCAGTATCAGGATGTCTCCGAACGAAATCACCTGCCCCCAGGGGAGGGGTATCACGTCGCCCAGGAATCCGAGGACTGCTCCTCCCGAGATTGAGCGACCACCGCTGAGCAGAACGTTGGGTAGGTCACCCTTCTCAACGATGTTTGCGCTGACAAGGGCGTTTGCCCGTACTGGCATGCCCCAGTTGATGAGGGTGACCAGAAAATTCAGCCCCACGCCGGCGACCAAAAGAACCATCCCGCCGATCCTGACGTTCACGACCGTGAATGCGAGAACTGCAGCGGTCGCGACCAGAACAATGAAGGCTGCGAACCAGCCGCGGAGGCCGACGAGGTCGACAAGAGCAAGAACGACGACGCCTCCTACCAGGGCCTGCCAGAGCGGAGGACGCCACTGCAGCCCGTTGTCGAGACTTCCGCCCCAGCGCAACCCGAGCACTGCGCCAATCGCAATGGCAAGAACGGTCAGGACGAGGGCCACGACCGCGACGCTAGTCGGCACCGCTGGACGGGCAGTGTTCCCTCGGGTCGACTAGAACCTCCCGCGTGGATATCTGGCTGTTCCTTCATATTTTGTCGGCAATCGTGGCGTTCGGAGTTCTGTTCTCAGAGCCGATAATCGCCCGGACGGTACCCGGAACGGGAGCGGCCTTCGCCAAGGTCGGTACCTACATCCAGGCCCCGGCGCTGTTGGTGCTGATCGCGACGGGAATCGGCCGGGCCTACTCGATGCAGACTTCTGGGCGAAAGGTCTTCGACGAGGCCTGGATCTCGGTCGGATTTACCGTGTGGATAATCACGGCTGTTGTTCTGTTCTTCCTGGTCCGCGCCCAGCGCAACGAGTCGAAGTCCGCAGCGGCGCTCACCGGAGTCCTGCACATTCTTCTGGTGGTGGCTCTCTGGGCGATGATCTGGACCCCGGGCTCGCCGGGCTGATCCCAGTGGCGATCATCACCTATAGGTCCACCGGGAAGGTCGGCCACCTCGTCATCGACCGTCCGGACCGCCGGAACGCGATCAATCGCCAGGCTCTTGATGAACTCGCAGGAGCCCTTACCCAGCTCGATTCGGATGACATCCGGGTTCTGGTCATTTCGGGAACCTCGGACCAGTTCTGTAGCGGCGCAGACCTTAAGGAACTCGAAGACCTTGAGTTCACCAAGGTGCTGCGTGGGGTTCTGGATCGCCTCGCCGGTCTGGAGATTCCGACGATCGCCGCGATTTCCGGTGCTTGCATGGGACTCGGAATGCAACTCGCAATGTCGTGTGACCTGCGTGTCGCCACCGCCGAATCCCGATTCGCCGTTCCCGTGGCGAAGCTGGGGCTGATGGTGGACCACTGGACTGTCCAACGCCTGGCGTTGCTTGCGGGCCACTCGACCGCCCGTCAGATGCTCCTGACCGCCGAGCCGATATCGGCGAATCGCGCCCATCAGGTGGGTCTGATCCACGAGCTGATCGAGGGACCGGGCGCCGGCGGGACCGCTGGGGCAGATGTGGCCCCGGGCATCCGGTCACTCGAAGCCGCCGACGAGTTGGCCCAGAAGATCGCGAAGCTCGCCCCGCTGGCGCTCGCAGGCTCGAAGCTAGGTCTGAATCTGCTGGAACAGGCCCCCGAAACTGCCGACCCCGACGGTAAGTACGTAGCAGCGTTCACCCGAGCCTGGACCTCTGCAGACCTGGTCGAGGGCCAGCAGGCATTTCGGGACCGTCGTCCGCCGGACTTCAAGGGCCGCTGAGGCCAAAGGGAACCTGAGCTCGAAGACGCAGTGCCCGAGGGCTCAGTGCTTGGAGCCCCGCTGGGTACCTGCGAGTCGCGATCCGTCGGTAGACATGACGGAACAGACAACCTGTCTGTCGCCCTGGTCCCACGACTCGTTCGAGGGCCACCAGGTCTTGATGTCGAGTTCCGAGATGGTCCAACGGACCCCCACGAAAGGTTCGAACTGCGCGTAACACATCTGCTCCGACCAGTCCTGGACCACGGCGACGCCCGGATACGGCATACCTCCTCCGGAGCCCTTGACGTCGTAGTCGATGACCCCGAACACCTCATAGATGTGGGGATCGCCACAGTTGAGCTTCCACACTGCCCGGTCACCTGATCCCGGTTCTGTCACCGGGTCGAAGCAGTTTCCGGAATCGAGGTCGACGATTCCGACCAGTTCGGACCCCGGCGGGGGGCCTGCTGGGGCTGTGGTCGACGTCGAAGTAGGAGTCTTTCCTGGGGTGCTGGCCGCTCCCGGGTCTTTGGAACCAGACCCACCACAACCCGTCAGCGAGGCAGCGAGACACGTGGCCAGCACGAGCGCCCCCGCCAACATGGTCGGCCTCGCTGGGCGGAGCCTCACAGCGTCGGAAGGTAGCGGTCCATGTAGACGTATCCGAACCAGATGAGGACGAGGATCGCGGGGGTCGCGACCACCCACGCCGCCCAGGGGTTCGTGTACTTCTTGATGAACGCCGCCAGCCCGGCAACGACCGCCGCCCCGAGTCCGAACAACAACGCAGGCAGCAACGCCGAGGAATCTCCGCTCAGACCTTCGTCGAACTGCTCGGCGGTCCGAGAAACCGTGTCGGCACCGGAAGTGGGCTTTGCAGCCGTCGAGGCCGGAACCGCGGCCACGGCAGTCTTGGCTGCCGGTGTCTTCAGAACGGCCTGGACGATGATGCGCTCCTTGGCCGAATACTTGGGATGGCAGGCCGTGAGTGTCAGCCGGTTGTCGCCCATGTTGTCGAGTACTTCAACCTGATTGGGCTTGACGGCGAACCAGGCCTGTTCGGTCTGACCGGGTGCCGGGATCACTTGATAGGTGAACTCGCCCTGACGGGTTGAGACGATGATTTCGTCGCCTGGGATCAACTCGTCGATCCTGTTGAACGGCGCCCCATAGGTGGTCCGGTGGCCCGCAATTGCTGCGTTGCCGGCCTGGCCGGGCATCGGAGTCCCGGGATAATGACCCGGGCCCTTCTTCAGGTCCGCACGACTGACCCCCGAGATTACGATCTGCTTCAGGTCGATACGGGGGATCGAGATGACCCCCAGAGCTTCGCCCTCGGGCGGCGCCTCGATGGCGGGTGCGGTCTCGGGCTCGTTCTTGGCGAGCGCCTTGGAGAGATCCGTCAGATCCACACGTGACACGTCGGATTCACCGAGATCGGCGGCTAGAGAGACCTTTAGATCCGACTGCCCCCGCGATGCCTCGACACTGGTTCCCCAGAGTTGATACCCAACGAAACCCAGCACGAGTACCCCGGCGATTATCAGGGCCCTACCCAAACCACTCAAGATGCGTCCGAACACGCGCCAACCGTACCGGCATTCGGGCGTTTTGCCCCAACCATCCGCAAGTCTCCTCAGGCGCCTTGGCCCCCGACACTTCCCAGCCGGTACCGTGTTGTGGCTCTGGAGGACCATCCCGGTCTGCGCAGCGCCCCCTCCTGCTTTGGACCAGTTGTCTTGGACCAGATAGTCCGTCTTCGATCCGCGGTCGCAATGATCGGCCGCTTTCCTGCACTTGCAGGTGCCGACCTTGATGTCTTCGCAGGCGAGGTCGTGCTTCTGCGCGGGCACAATGGCGCCGGTAAGACGACGCTGCTAAGGGTGTGCGCCGGTCTCATGCCCATCTCGTCGGGGACCGTCGAGGTGCTTGGAGAAGACCTGGCGAGGAATCGCAGCGCAGTTCGCCGTCGGGTCGGCCTGTTGGGTCACGCGACTTTCCTGTACGAGGACCTCACGGTGGTCGAGAATGTCGACTTCTGGGCACGGGCATCGGGCGCGTCGGTCTCGGACGGGCGTGCGGCACTCGACCGGCTAGGAGTGGCCTCGCGGTTGTTGGACCTCCCGGTTCGTGCACTGTCGGCGGGTCAGCGACGGAGGGTCTCGTTCGCCTCGATGGTATGTCGTCGTCCCGAGTTGTGGTTGTTGGACGAACCGCACGCCGGTCTTGATGCCGCGGGCCGCGACACGATCGATGACCTGATCAGAGTGGCCGCAGCGAGTGGGGCGACGGTCCTGTTCGCCTCCCACGAACTGGACCGGGCCGAAGGTGTGGCGGATCGCACCGTCACCCTTTCCGGCGGCGTAGTGCTGGATCCCGACCCGGCGACGTCGGAGGTGCTGGCGCCATGATCAGGGACGCGATGCTCGTTGCCGCCAAGGATCTGCGCCTGGAGCGTCGCTCCCGAATAGGCATCGCCCAGGTTCTGCCATTCGCGGTTCTCGTTCTGTTGCTGTTCGCGTTTGCCCTGGATCCGGATAGGGGAGTGCTCCGCAAGGCCACTCCGGGACTGTTCTGGGTGACAGTCCTGTTCTCATCGGTTCTCACGCTCCAGCGGAGCTTCGGGGTGGAGGCCGAGGACGGAATTCTTGAGGCCCTGCGACTATCGGGAATGGCCCCTGCGTCGATCTTCTTCGGCAAGGTCGCCGCACTCGTGGTGCAGCTGCTCGCACTCGAGGTGGTGCTTGCCTTCGGTGTGGCAGTTTTCTACGACACCGAACTGGTCGGCCTACCGCTTCTGACCGTGATTGCAGTCGTCACGACAATCGGAATTGCGGCCTCGGGATCCATCTACGGTGCGCTGGCGGCACGTCTGAGGAGCCGTGACACGCTACTGCCTCTGCTGCTCCTGCCACTGTTGGCGCCTGTGTTGATCTCAGCTAGCCGTGGGTTCGAGGTGTCACTTGAGCGCGAAGCTGTCAGTGGCTGGCCATGGGCCGCACTTCTCGCCCTCTTCGCCCTTTTGTATCTGGCGCTCGGTTCCATCCTGTTCCGACCGCTCCTGGAGGATTCATGACATCACCAGCGGTTTCCGATCGTGGAAAGGTCGCGTCCGGTACAGGTTCGGTGGGGACACGCGCCCTGGGCATCGCCGCCCTGATCGCCGTGGCCCTCGGAGGGGTATACGGGCTGATCATCAGCGCCCCAGACGCCCAACTAGCGAACACGATCCGAATCATCTATCTGCACGTGCCGACAGTCCTGGCTGCCTACATGGCGTTCATCGTCACCGCGGTCGGTTCGGTGATGTACCTGTGGAAGCGCAGCGAGTTCTGGGACCTGTTGGCCGCAGCTTCTGCCGAGATCGGCGTCCTGTTCTTTGCGGTGACCATCGTTGACGGTGCGCTCTGGGGCAAGGTCACCTGGGGTGTCTTCTGGCGTTGGGAACCGCGACTGACCACATCCGCGGTGCTGCTGATCATGTACCTCGGCTACCTGGCTGTCCGTCAGGTTCCGGCCGACGCCCGCACCCGGGCAACCAGGTGTGCGGTCGTCGGGCTCGTGGCCGTGGTCAACATCCCCATTGTCCACAAGGCGGTCGACTGGTGGAGGGGACTCCACC
>JBATWQ010000107.1:0-3250 GCA_049672765.1 Microthrixaceae bacterium
CTCATCCTTCGTGAGTACCCAGATCACCCGAGGATCAATCACCGGCCAGGTGTAATCCCTCCTACTGGCGGTAGCTGGCCAGAAAGTTGCCGATCCTCTGCACGGCAACCTCCAGTTCGTCGACGCTCGGAAGCGTCACGATCCTGAAGTGTGTGCTGAGTGGCCAGTTGAATCCGGTGCCCTGGACGACCAGCAACTTCTCCTGCAGCAACAGGTCCAGGACGAACTGGGCGTCGTCATGGATCTCGTGCACCTCGGGGTCGAGCCTAGGGAAGACGTAGAGGGCGCCCTTTGGCTGAACACAGCTGACTCCCGGGATCGAGTTGAGACCGTCGACTGCGGCCTTGCGCTGGGCGTGGAGTCTTCCGCCCGGTCGGATCAACTCCTCAATACTCTGGTGTCCGCTCAGGGCCGCCTGGACCGCGTGTTGGCCAGGGACGTTCGGACACAGGCGGGAAGAAGCGAGCAGGTCGATCCCTTCTAGGAAGCTGCTCGCGTGGGATCTAGGTCCGGTTACGGCAACCCACCCAGAACGGTACCCGGCGACCCGATACGTTTTTGACAACCCGTTGAAGGTCAGGCAAAGGAGGTCCGGAGCCAAGGTCGCCAGGCAGATGTGCTCGGCGTCGTCGTAGACGATGCGGTCATAGATCTCGTCCGCCAGCAGCAGGAGTTCATGTTCACGGGCGATCTCGACCAACTGTTTGAGCACGCCCGGGTCATAAACCGCGCCGGTGGGATTGTTGGGATTGATGACCACCAGAGCTTTGGTGCGGGAAGTGACCTTGGAGGCCAGGTCCTCGATGTCGGGGTTCCAGCCGTCGGACTCATCGGTCAGATAGTGGACCGGTGTTCCCCCGGCGAGACTCACTGCCGCGGTCCAGAGGGGGTAGTCGGGAGCAGGTACGAGCACCTCGTCGCCGTCGTCGAGGAGCGCCTGCATGGTCATGATGATCAGTTCCGAAACACCGTTGCCCAGGTAGATGTCGTCGACGTCAATCTCGGGAAACCCCGGTATCACCTGGTAGCGGGATGCGACTGCCCGACGGGCGGAGAGGATTCCCCGAGATTCGGAGTACCCGTCGGCGTTCGGTAGTGCGGTGATCATGTCGCGGACGATCTCGTCAGGAGCGCTGAAGCCGAACTGTGCCGGACTGCCGATGTTCAGCTTCATGATTCTGTGGCCCTCCGCCTCGAGGCGAGCTGCCTGGGCATTGGCCGGACCACGAATCTCGTAGACGACGTTGCGGAGTTTCGTCGACTGGAGGAGCGGCTTCATCTGATTGATCGGCTCGGGCTGTGGATCTGCTGGCTCACTCTTGGGTCCTCGGTCGTGACGGGTTCGCACCAACGGTCCGGTGCAATTTGAACTGTACCGACCGCCGACACTCCAGACGCAGCCATATTCGACCTCTCGGGCCGACACTGTCCGGATTGCCGCTGTGAAGGTATAGATTCAGGCCCATGGCAGCGCCGACAGTCAGTGAACAGAACGAAACCAACAGCAACGACGACGGTCGACCACAGCAGAGGTCCACTCTCATCCGAACTGTCTCTGTGGCGTCGTTCGTCATGCTCTTCGGAGTGGGGATCCCGCTGTCCCTATACATGGACTCCTGGGTCAACGGCTTCGCAGTTGGAGCCTTTACCGCACTTTGGGGTGGCCCCGGATTCGGGCTGATGGCAGGCATGGCGCTCCACACCCTCCACATCGAGAACTGGGAAAAGAAGCACGGCATCGCCCACTGAGCGACCCGTTCGGCGCCGTCGACTGTCTGACCAAAAGCTATTGCCAAGCCGGTCACTATAGGATTAGGGTCACCTAACAGTGTATTTGGCGTTAGGGGTCCCTATATGGCAGTTGCAACAGATGGACGGCTGAGCGAACACCTTCCGGGGGAGGCCCTCGCGTCCGGGCGGATGCCGGGTCACTGGCTTCTGGCCCGGCTGGGTAAGAAGGTTCTCCGGCCGGGGGGCGTCGAACTCACCCACAAGATGCTCGCATCGCTGGACATCACCTCCAGCGACGACGTGGTCGAACTGGCACCCGGCCTTGGAGCCACGACGCGTCTGGTCCTCGACAAGAACCCGGCCAGCTACCGGGGTGTCGATCGTGATCCGGTCGCGGCGGAGCGGGTGGCAGACCTGATCAGCGGACCCAACCGGTCGGTGTCCGCTGGGTCCGCTGCCGAGACAGGTTTGGAGGACGCCAGTGCGGACGTTGCATTCGGTGAGGCCTATCTCACGATGCAGCCGGCGTCACAGAAGGCGCGAATAGTCGCCGAGTTGCACAGGGTGATCAGGCCCGGAGGCCGCATCGGGGTCCACGAGGTCTCGTTCAAGTCGACGGTCAGCGGCCCTGATCGGGAACGAATCGTGGACGAACTGCGGACGAGTATCAAGGTCCACGTCAGCCCGCTCAGTGACGGCGAGTGGCGGGAGCTGTTGGAATCAGCAGGGTTTCGGGTGGAGGACTCGGCATTCACCCCGCTCCACCTGCTCGAGCCCAAGCGACTGATCTCGGATGAAGGGATCTTCGGGGCGGTGAGGTTCATCGCTCGGGTGCTCGGCAACCGCGACGCCCGCAGCAGGGTCCTTGCCATGCGAAGGGCCATGAGCGGCAACGACGAATACCTGCAGGCAATCATGATCACGGCTGTCCGGCCGATCGATTCCTGATCCCCTGAGTCGCAATGTAACGGAAAATGTCGCTGGCGCTGTCGCTGGCGCTGCCCTGGCTTCTCCTTCCGTCCCACTGGCGGTACGACAATCGCAAAGTAAGGATGGGGTCGACAACTCCGGCGCCACCCTGCCGCTCATCGCTGTCGGTGACGGCCACGGCATCGCAGTAATGGTCGGACTCCTGCTCGGTCTCGTAGGCATGCCCTACGCCCGCTCCCGAGCACACCGAGGTCTGCTACCCGCACGTCAGCCGACCTCCCTCTGACAGCGAGATCCGGCCTACCAGCCAAGCGCCCGACGAGGCTGGCGAACTCAGCGCCCGCTGA
The DNA here is from genome assembly GCA_049672765.1 of Microthrixaceae bacterium. Taxonomy (GTDB): domain Bacteria; phylum Actinomycetota; class Acidimicrobiia; order Acidimicrobiales; family Microtrichaceae; genus JAGQSZ01. The sequence goes on from JBATWQ010000107.1 coordinate 3,009, forward strand.
AGGTGCTGACCGCGGCGATAAGGAATATCAGCAACGTCACGCCAATGATCAGCAGCGTCGCTGCTCCGCTCGGATGCTCGGGTCGGGGGCCCTGAGGCTGATGTCCCTTTGCCGGAGCACGCGAAGTCCCGCGCCTCTCGCTTCCCGTGGACGAGGGCTTCGGCCGCTCGCCGATAGGGGACTCCCGCCTCGGCTTCTGTGGCGTCTTGTCACCCATCGATTGCCCCGAGTCGGACGTCATC
>JBATWQ010000108.1:0-4550 GCA_049672765.1 Microthrixaceae bacterium
ATAAGAGGGGTCGATCGGCAGACAATGGCCCCCGACACCGGGTCCGGGGGTGAACTTCATGTAGCCGAATGGCTTGGTCGCGGCTGCGTCGATCGACTCCCATACATCGATATTCAGGTCCCTTGCAAACATCGCCAATTCGTTTACCAGGGCGATATTGACGTGCCGAAACGTGTTCTCCAGCAGTTTTGTCAGCTCTGCCTCACGGGTCCCGGATACGGGCACGGTTTTCTCGACCAGGCGGTCGAAGAAACCCTTGACGTTCTCAAGCGATTGGGCATTGATTCCCGAGACGACCTTTGGGGTGTTTTCCAACTTCCAGTGGTCGTTGCCCGGGTCGATCCGCTCGGGGCTATAGCCCAGGCTGAAATCGACTCCTGCAGTGAGCCCCGAGCCATCCTCGAGGATCGGAGCGACGAGCTCGTCGGTCGTTCCCGGGTAGGTGGTGGACTCCAGAATTACCGTCGATCCCTTGGTTATGCGGGGCGCCAGGGTGGCAGCTGCCGACTCGATGAACGACAGGTCGGGAACGCCCTCGCCCATCGGTGTGGGAACCGACACCACCGCCACGTCGAAGCCATCCATGTCATCGGCGGAGGAACTGGCACGATAGCGCCCCGTGGCAATGGCGGCAGCCAGTCGTTCTGCGGAAATGTCCTCCACGTGGGACTTGCCGGCGTTCAGCTGGGCGACCTTTGTTTCGTCCACCTCGAAGCCTGTAACGTCGTAGCCGACTTCGACAGCGCGAATCGCCACTGGCAGGCCTACGTAGCCTTGACCTACTACAATCAGGCGGTCTTGAGTTGGTGACATCTAGTTCCTCTGCGGACGGGTTGGAGCCGGAGATTTGAACTCCGTGACCCCACTTGTGGAGTTTTGCTCACTGAACCTAGGTCAGAAGACCCTTGCTTAGTGCTTGGTGTCATGTTTCACTCTCTGGAGCGATTCTGATTCCTGGGGTTGAAGAGTAGCTGGGTCGGGGGCAAAAGAGACGTTTGATTGCCCATTTTCAAGTGTGTGATGGGGAAGGTCGGCTAGATGAGAAACCTGATGCAAAGGGCAACCGGGCAGCGCTTCTTGGTCCAGGCTGTTATTGATTTCGCCGCATGGACTGTCGCACTTTGGTTGGCGACCTACTTCCGTTACGAGATGGCGGCTTCGGAAGTCAGCCTTATCGATGTGTTCTCGGTGAGTGCCTTGGCATGTTTGCTGCAGCTGATTCTCGGGCGGGCGAGCGGGCTTTATGTCCATCGCTGGCGCTATGGGACATACGAAGAGATTTCGGCCACCATGAAGGTCGTTCTGATGGTTGCGCCGGTAATTATTGTTGCCAACCTGCTCTGGCCCTATTCGCACGCACTCCCGACCAGCGCCACCATTAGCGCCGGATTCATTTCTCTGATGTTCATGTTCTCCGCACGGTTCGTCTGGCGCTACCAGCGAGAGGCATGGTCACTTGCTGCCGATGAAGGTCGCGGTCGTGCCATCGTGATCGGCGCCGGCGAGGGCGGGCTTCAGATTGTTTCGGCGATGCTCAAGGCGGGTCCGTGGCATCCTGTGGCGATCCTCGATGACAACCGGGATCTCAAGAACCTGCGGGTCAAGGGTGTGCCCGTCTGTGGCGACCGGAACGCAATGCAAGAGGTTGCCCGGCGATTCAACGCAGACGCTGCAATCATCGCAATTCCCTCGGCCTCGTCCGAGGACGTCAGGGACCTGGCCGAGTTGGCCGACAACGCAGGCCTCGAGGTCATGATCCTTCCTCCAGTGGGTGAACTCTTCGGCACTGGCGTGGGAGTCTCCGACATTCGCCCCCTGACCGAGGCTGATCTGCTGGGTCGCCGCGAGATCTCACTCGACATCGAATCGGTTGCCGGTTACCTGACCGGTAAGCGGGTGCTGGTTACCGGGGCCGGAGGATCGATCGGCTCGGAACTGTGTCGACAGATCCACCGCTTCGCTCCCTCGTCGCTGATCATGCTCGATAGAGATGAGTCGGCTCTTCAGGCAGTGCAGCTGTCGATCGAGGGTCGCAGCCTGCTGAACACCCGCCAGCTCGTAATCGGATGTATCCGGGACAAGGAGCGTATGGCGCAGGTTTTCACCGAGCACCAGCCACACGTGGTGTTCCACACCGCAGCTCTTAAGCACCTCCCACTGTTGGAGATGTATCCCGAAGAGGGCTGGAAGACCAACGTCTCCGGAACCCAGAACCTGTTGGAACTCGCAGGAGAGTTCAACGTCGAGAGGTTCGTGAACATCTCGACCGACAAGGCGGCTGATGCCACGTCGGTCCTCGGCGAGACCAAGAGGGCAGCCGAGCGGCTGACCGCCCACGCTTCGAAGAAGCAGTCCGGCACCTACCTGAGCGTCCGATTCGGAAACGTTCTCGGTAGCCGCGGGTCGGTCCTCCCCCTGTTCCGCTCCCAGATCGAACAGGGCGGCCCGGTAACTGTGACCCATCCTGAGATCACCCGGTTCTTCATGACGATCCCCGAGGCCTGCGGTTTGGTCATCCAAGCTGGAGCTCTCGATAGTGATGGTGAAGTCCTAGTGCTCGACATGGGCGAGCCGGTCAAGATCGCCAGTCTGGCCAAGCGTCTGATCGCCGAATCCGGTAAGCGTGTCGAGATCGTCTACACGGGCCTCCGTGATGGCGAGAAACTCCACGAGGTTCTGTTCTCCGACGACGAACTTGGGGGACCGAGCGAGCACCCGTTGATCATGCGGGTAGATGTTCCCTCCATCAGCCCGGAAGACGTCTTTGACCTGCGGGTCGACCGCGGCGCCAGCGTGATCGATTTGCGGGCGCAGGACGATCTCGAGGCCACGGCGTCATAGTCCACTGAACAGTCGAGGTCGGGAAGGCGTCCGACCTCAGGACTGCTTGCGCCCAGTCGTTCTCCTGGCCTGGACCCAAGCACTGTCGCTGTCGTGTCCCTGGAACAGATGGAATCCTGGGCCGGGGTGCGGCCTTCAGGACTGAGTGGAACGGAACCAGTCGACCGTCGCACTCAACCCGGTCCGTAGGTCCACCGGCTCCACCTGCGGGAACAATTCCACGAGGCGATCGTTGGCTGCCTGGGAATGAGGGACGTCTCCGGCACGGGGTTCGGTGAACTCAACCTCGACCTGGTGGCCGAGAATTTCCTGGAGAAGGTCGATGACCTCCAGCAGGGTCGTGCGCGATCCGAAGGCCAAATTTGTAGGTTCAGCTGCTGCCACCGACCGGAGCACTGCATCGGTGAGGATCTGACAAACGGTGTCCACATAAGTGAAATCACGTGATTGTGTTCCATCGCCGTGGACGGTCAGTGGATTGCCGGCCAGGGCGGCCGACACGAAGGCCGGCACCACAGCCGCGTCGGCGTGCCCGGCCGCCTGCAGAGGTCCAAAGATGTTGAAGAACCTGAACACCAGGGTCGGAACCCCATAGGACTTCTGCCAAGCGAGTGCGTATGCCTCGGTGGCCAGCTTGGAAGCCGCATATGGGCTCAGAGGTCTGGTGGCCAGGTCCTCGCTCTTGGGCAGCTTCGGGTTGGCGCCGTAGACCGAGGACGAGGAGGCGACGACCACATGGGCGTTGCCAGCCCGCCTCGCGGCTTCGAGAACGTTTATGGTGCCGGTGGCGTTCGCAGCGTGAGATGCCATGGGTTCGGCAATGGAGCGGGGGACGGACGGGCGCGCTGCCAGGTGCACGATTGACGAGGCCCCCGCGGCACAGCGGTCCAAGATGTCGCTGTCGAGGATCGTCCCCTCGACTCGGTCGACATCCAGCCCATCGAGGTTCGACCAGAACCCGGTGGAGACATCATCAAGTACCACCACCTCGGAAACTTCCGGACTCGACGCCAACGATCGACAGAGATTTGCGCCGACGAATCCGGCTCCACCCGTTACCAGTACCTTCACCAGACATCACCCCACATGGGTTCTGAGGCTACAAGGTCAACTGGGCAAAACAACTTAAGTTCCGACCTCTGTTCAGGGCTTCCGACTCTCCGCCGTGCACGACTTGGCGTCGATCTCCCGGTGAAGGTGACTAGTCGCCACCCTGACTACGGCGCGTGCTGAGCGGATCGATAAGTGGACTGGTCAGATTCGATGCCAGTATTCCGCCATCCCTGCGGTCAATCAGACAGACTGTTAGCACAGGTCGCCCAATATGGCCGACGAGAGGGAGATTCCGTGAACGGTGATGCTGATCGATCCAAAGAGCTGAACCTCAGCGACGAGGGCCGAAGACTGGGCGAGCGGACCATGGCGGCGGCGCATCGCCCCGGTACGGCGGTTTCAGGGCCCTATGGCCACCCCTTCCATCCGCTATTGGTGACGATTCCGATCGGTGCGTGGGTTTGCACCGTGGCTCTCGATATCGCTTCGAAGGTCTCTGAGGGTCGAGCCTACGCGAGGCCGGCTGTCTGGCTGTGCGCCGTCGGGATCGTGTCAGCAGTTGTTGCGGCGGTCTTCGGACTGATCGACTTCCGCCGTCTCACAAAGGGAACCAAGGCCCACCAGACCGCCCTGACACACATGGTCCTGATGGTGAC
>JBATWQ010000109.1:0-3888 GCA_049672765.1 Microthrixaceae bacterium
GCGCCAGATCCTCCACAACACCGACACGATCGGTGAGCGCAAGGTCGATTCTGCGAAGAAGACCCTCAACCGACTCAACCCCGACATCAACATCGTGACCCACGACATCCGCCTGGACGCGAACAACATCGAAAGCGTCATCTCGGACTACGACATCGTCGTCGACGGTGCCGACAACTTCCCCGTGCGATACATGCTCAACGACGCATCGGTGAAGCTCGGAATCCCCGTCGTGCACGGCTCGATCTTCCGCTTCGAGGGACAGGTCACGGTGTTCGATCCGAAGAACGGGCCGACCTACCGCGACATGCTCCCCGAGCCGCCACCGGCCGAAATGGCGCCCAGCTGCTCCGAGGCCGGAGTCCTCGGGGTACTCCCCGGAATCGTCGGTTGTATCCAGGCTGTCGAGACCATGAAGCTGATCCTTGGTATCGGAACCAGCCTCGTCGGGCGGTACCTGACCTTCGACGCGGCAGACATGGAGTTCCGCGAGTACAAGCTCCACAAGGACCCGAGCAACCAGATCACCTGGGAGAACCGGGACCAGATCCAGGTCACCGAGATGGAAGGGCTGTGCCAGCCTTCTCCGCTCCAGGCTCCGGCTGCTGCCTGAGGTCGTTGCGCATCTAGCTTGAGGTGATGGCCAACGGTTCCACGCCCCTGGTTCGGGTCGTCGTCGTCAACTGGAACTCGGCGTGGTTCACCACTCGGTGTCTTCGTTCCCTCCTCGACACCGAGTGGCCGGCGGACCGTCTCGAAATCGTCGTCGTGGACAACGGTTCATACGACGGTTCGCTAGAGCAACTGGTCCACCAGTTTCCAGAGGTCCGTTTTGTCCGTAACGGCGACAATCTGGGATTTGCCGAGGGCTGCAACCGTGCAATGCGTGACCTCGACGGCGTCGACCACGTTGCGCTCGTCAACAACGACGCCGAGGTGGAGCCGGGTTGGCTCAGACCACTGGTCGACGCGCTCGAGAACGATCCCGCTGCGGGCGCGGCCGCCGCCCGGCTCGTCCTGGAGCCCAGCTTCGTTCCTGTCGATCTGACGCTCAACGGGGACCGGTGCACAATTGAGAAGGTCCTCGTCGGTGGCGTCGACGCGACCGCCCGGACGCAGTTCGTCGGAGCTACGGCCGTGGGCGACGTGTTCTGGCCGATGGACATCACCCATCACGTGGCCGACAGCACACGGTTGATGGTCCCCGCCGGACCCGACGCGGTGGAAATCAGCCTGGGTGTCCGGGGGATGGGACAGATCACAGTCTCCACCGCCGCGGAACAGGTCTCGGCACAACTGGGTGGGGCGACAACCATGATCCACATCGCTGCGGGCCGCGACAGGGTTGAGTTGCTGAACGGAATCGGCACCGACCGCGGATCCGACTCAGAGGGTTTTGATCGACATTTCGGAAAACCCGTCGGAGAGGTGGTGGAAACGGGCGCGGGCGAAGTGGTCGGCGGGGACACAGCCAGTGGGGAAGCGGTCGGCGGGGTCCTTGGTGAACAAGTTCCCGGGTTCTGTGGCGGGGGAGTGCTGCTCCGCTCCGAGATGTTGAGGAGCGTCGGCCTGTTCGACCCCGGATACTTCGCCTACTACGAGGACACAGACCTGTCGTGGAGGGCGACGCGCGCAGGTTGGAAGGTGCTGACGGCGCCGGAGTCGGTGATCCGGCACGCGTTCGGAGGTTCTGGCGGCTCGGCCAACACGGCGTTCTTCTTCCTGAACTATCGAAACTGGCTGCTGACCGTGATCCGAAACGGGAGCGCCATTGAAAGAAGGCGCGCCTTCCGTTCCGCTTGGGACCGAATCAAATGGGCTTTGAGGTCAAACGTGCTGTCTCCGCTAGGACACGGGCGACGGCCGCAGTTTCGGCTGACTCTGGCGTGGGCCCGGGTGGTGCTCGCGGTGCTGCTGGCGACACCGGGAGTCGTGGTGCACAGGCGGTCGGCCCTTCCTGGAGTGAAGCCAACAGATCGGGTTCGTTCGCATCTCCAGCCAGCATCCAGCCCTACTCCGCCGAACGCCCGGCCAGGTGGCCCCGTGATCGCGTATGTCGACCTGACGACGTGGTTCGACCGTCCCGACGAAGTACCCGACGATCTTCCCGGCGACACCCGCGGCAGCTCGCCAGGCGACTTGGCCGCCGCCAACGATGTCGCCGAAAATTACGCACCCTCAGGCCCGTCCGTGTCGGCAAGAGCCACCGAGACTTTGAAGGTATTCCTCTCCACCGAGTTGATGATCCAGGCATTGCCGGTCCGACGAACCGAAGGAACCGGCGAAGGTGGGGGCCGCGGTTATCGGCGACTGACAGCGGCCGAGATGGGCCGGATCCTGGAGGTCCCCGGTCCGTACTCGTCCGGCGATGACGGCCTGTTGAAAGTCGCCGCCCCGGCCCCCGGGTCAGTGACGGTCGTGATCCGACCCGACGGTGACGTGATTGTGGATCGGGACGCGTACACGGCCGCCGAAGCGGTCGCCGTGGTCCTCGCCGGGCACGGGACGACCCGAAGCTCCTGAGACGGTCCCACCGGCGTCGGTCGGTCGTCGGGGGAGGCCGAGTCCGGGGCGCGCAATCTTCAAGGTGCAAGGGCGAACCTGCTAGAACCTCCTCACGTGAAAGGCCTTATCCTCTCCGGCGGCGCCGGCACTCGGTTGCGTCCCATAACCCACACCAGCGCCAAGCAGCTGGTTCCGGTGGCCAACAAGCCGATCCTCTACTACGGGATCGAGGACATGGTCGAGGCGGGAATCGTCGACATCGGCATCGTCATCGGCGAAACCGGGGCCGAGGTCCGAGAGGCCGTCGGCGACGGCTCCGCCTTCGGTGCACGAATCACGTACATCCCTCAGGAATCTCCCCTCGGGTTGGCCCATTGCGTGTCGATCGCCCACGACTTCCTGGGCGACGACGACTTCGTCATGTACCTGGGCGACAACATGCTCCAGCAGGGCCTGACCGACTTCGTCACGCGGTTCGAAGCCTCCCGGGCCGCGAACGGCAACTCAAGTGGTCCCGAGTCGCTCGCGGCCCAGATCCTTTTGTGCCCGGTCCCTGACCCCGATCGCTTCGGGGTGGCCGAGATAAACGCCGAGGGTCACGTTGTCCGCCTCGTAGAGAAGCCGAAGGACCCACCGTCCAACCTGGCCCTCGTCGGCGTGTATCTGTTCACCGCTGCCATCCACGAGGCCGTTGCCTCGATCGAGCCATCCGAACGTGGTGAGTTGGAGATCACCGACGCACTGCAGTGGCTGATCGACCACGGGCGCCTCGTCGCCCACGACACGCTCACGGGCTGGTGGCTGGACACCGGCAAGAAGGACCCGCTGCTCGAATCCAATCGCCGGGTCCTAGAGACCCTTGAACCGCGGATCGACGGTGATGTCGACGAACTGTCCGACATCGACGGCCGCGTAGTCATCGAGGCCGGCGCCAAGGTGATCAACTCCCGGGTACGGGGTCCGGCCATCATCGGCGCCGGAGCCACGATCGAGAACACCTACATCGGTCCCTTCACCGCCATCGCCGCGGGTTGCGTCATAACCGAGTCCGAGGTCGAGCACTCCGTCATCCTGGAACGCGCCATCATCAGCGACGTTCCCAGGCTCACCGATTCCCTGATCGGCAGGGACACCGAGGTCCGTCGGACCCGTCAGCGCCCAACCGCGACCCGGCTGATGATCGGTGACCACTGCTCAATCGACCTCGAGTAGGAGAGATCTCGATGCCCAATATCACCCCATCCGAAAAGATCGACGGCGTATTCATCGTCGAACCGACCCTCTACGGCGACGAACGCGGCTACTTCGTCGAGACCTATCGGCGCCAGTGGTTTCCCAACGGGCGAGAGATGATCCAGGGCAACCGGGGCAACAGAATTGCCG
>JBATWQ010000110.1:0-1743 GCA_049672765.1 Microthrixaceae bacterium
ACCCGGGCGCGACCGCTGATGTGATCGCCGCCACCTCGGGTCTGGAAGTGCCGAGGTGGGCGAAACTCAGCCCCAACACCGATCGGCTGGTCGAGGTGGCGACGGCCGCTGCGGCAGCCGGAATCGACGCAGTCACTCTCACCAATACGCTGATGGGCCTGCTGATCGATGTTGAGACCCGACGTCCAAGACTCGGTGGGGGCGGCGGCGGGCTCTCCGGACCGGCGATGCATCCGGTGGCTGTTCGGGCGGTCCACGAAGTCCACCAGGCGCTGCCGGAACTACCCATCGTCGGTGTCGGAGGCGTCGCGAACGCGACCGACGCCGTCGAGTTGATGCTCGTCGGAGCGTCGGCGGTGCAGGTCGGCACAGCGACCTTCGCGAATCCACGTGCGGTCATCTCGGTACTCGAAGGTCTGCGAACATGGTGCACCGCCCACGGCGTTACCAGGGTCGCCGATCTGGTTGGAGCATTGGAAAAGCCGTGAGTCAGAGAGGCAGGACACACTGATGAATGAATCCGGAGCTACCGCCGAGCAACCAGAGGCGGTCGACGACTCGGTCCGGCGTCGCCTGGCGCTCGCGCTGGATGTCGATGACCTGGTCGAAGCCCACCGGTTGGCGGCTGCCCTTCGCCCCTGGTTCGGGGTTGCGAAGGTTGGTCTGGAGTTGTTCAGCGCCGATGGGCCCGATGCGATCAGCGCGCTGCGTGACCTGGGCTACCAGGTGTTCCTGGACCTCAAGCTCTTTGACATTCCAACGACGGTTCACCGCTCAACGAGGGTCCTTGGGTCTCTTGGGGTCGAGTACCTGACGTTGCATGCGCTCGGCGGGGTGGACATGCTCCGAGCCGGAGTTGAGGGCTTGAACGAGGGTGCCGAACGAGCCGGGCTCCCGGCCCCCACTGCTCTGGCAGTGACGGTGCTGACCAGCGATGACACCGCTCCTCCCCACATTGTGCCGAACCGGGTGAGAGTGGCGTTGGAGGGCGAGTGCGGGGGACTGGTGCTTGCCGCTGCCGACCTGCAGATCGCCCGCGAACTCGCTCCTCGACTCAAACGCATCGTTCCCGGGATTCGCCTGCCCGGTGGCCAACGACATGACCAGGCCCGCGCCGCGACCCCGCAGGAAGCAATAGCCAACGGGGCGGATCTGCTGGTCATAGGTCGGGCTGTTACCAAGGCCGAGGATCCAGCCGCTGCTGCGGCAGCAATCGCGGGAGCGATCTGAAGACATGGGTGAGGCGGATCGAAGCCGGGCGCTTGAATGGGCGGCAATCTCCCGTGCTGCGAGGTTTCGCTTGCGAGAACAGCTGAGCGACGGTGAAGTGACGCTGGTCGAGGTTCTCGACCAGGCCGGGACCGATCCACTGATCGGGCAGGCGAAGCTCCTGTGGACCCTCGAGTCCGTCCCCGGTGCACGCAAGGTCCTGACCCGTCGGAAACTTGCGGAGATCGGTCTTGGGGAGTCCGTCCGGATCGGTGCGCTGTCAGAACAGGAGCGGAACCTGGTTGTTTCCAACTTCGGTACGGTAGGCGGAGAGTCGGGTGGAAGTGACTGAAGCGAAGAACGCTGTGGATGGCCGGATCATCGTGATCTCAGGTCCGGGAGGTGTCGGCAAGGGCACCGTCGTGTCGGAGTTGATGCGGGTCGATGACCGGCTCTGGCTGAGTCGCTCATGGACCACCAGGGCACGCCGCCCGGGCGAGGCGCCCGACGCCTACCACTTCGCCAGCCCGGAGG
>JBATWQ010000111.1:0-2124 GCA_049672765.1 Microthrixaceae bacterium
ACCGAGGACCGCCCAGTCACCGCCGCGACCGTTCAGGTCTCCGGCCAGGTCGTCCATCTCGGTCAGCAGTTCGGCCATGACCTCGCCGTCACGCATGGGCAGCTTGCGACTGATGAGATCTATCGCCTGGATTCCGTTGGTCCCCTCATAGATGGGTCCGATCCGAGAATCCCTGAACCGTTGCGGGGCCCGGGTCTCTTCGATGAAGCCCATACCGCCGTGGACCTGCACTCCGAGCGACGCGATCTCGACGCCCAGGTCCGTCGTCCAGGCCTTGGCGATGGGTGTCAGCAGCTCGACCATCTCTTGTGATCGCTCCCTGACCTCCGAGGTTTCCCCAGATGCAGCCAGGTCGGTGTGGAACGCGGTGTCGTAGATGACGAGTCGCATTGCGTCCAGGGTCGAACGCATGAGCGAAAGCATCCTACGGACGTCCGCGTGCTGATCGATGGAAACCGTTCCGCTGCCCGGACCGCTGGTCCCCTGGCGACGCTCGGAAGCGAACAGTCGACTCTCGGTATAGGCCGCCTCGCCGACCGAAAGCCCCTGAAGGCCTATCGACAGACGGGCCGGATTCATCATGGTGAACATCGCACGGATTCCGCCGTGTTCGGGGCCGACCAGTTCGCCGACGGCCCCGTCGAGTTCAATGACGCACGTCGGACTGGCGTGGAGGCCCATCTTGTGTTCGATCGAGAGGCATTTCACACCGTTTGACTCACCCGGTCGACCATCTGGGTCCAGCCGGAACTTCGGCACGACGAACAGTGACAGACCCTTGGTTCCCTTGGGGGATCCCGGTGTACGCGCAAGCACCATGTGCACGATGTTGTCGGTCATGTCGTGCTCGCCCCACGAAATGAAGATCTTCGTCCCGTGCAGTGACCAGGTGCCGTCGTCGAGCTGTTCGGCCGAGGTGCGGATCGCTCCGACGTCCGAACCGGCGTCCGGCTCGGTGATCTGCATCGTCCCGTTCCATTCGCCGGTCAGAAGCTTCGGAAGGTACGTCGCCTGCTGGGCTTCGGTACCCCAGCGGGTCAACAGCTCTATCCCGCTCTGGGTTAGAGACGGGCACAGCGACAGCCCCATGTTTGCGCTGGCAAAGATCTCTTGCAGGGCGGTTCCGACCAGGCGGGGAAATCCTCCGCCGCCTTCACTCACCGGGAACGGAACCGCTCCCCAGCCGCCCTCGACGAACTGACGGTAGGCCTCGCGGAACCCGGGAGGGGTCGTCACCGATCCGGTCTCGGCGTCGTGGACGTTGCCGATGCGGTCACCGATCTGGTCGGTCGGGGCGACGACCTCGTCCATGAACCGCACGAATTCACCGACGGCAGCTTCGACGGTGTCGCGATCGACGTCGGCGAACGCCTTCAGCTCAAGCAGTTCACCCAGGCCGATGTCGTCGAGTGCCCGCATGGTCAGTTCGGTACGTGAGCGCTCCTGATGGCGGGTTCGATCATCTGCGGGCGGCGACTGCGACTGCGACTGGGACGACGTCGAAGTCATGGTGTCAGCGGTGGTGGCACTCATTTTGCGTACTCGTAGAATCCTCGGCCCGCCTTGCGTCCGAGTAGGCCGGCTTCGACCATCCGACACAGCAGCGGCGGCGGAGCGTAGAGCTGCTCCTTGAACTCTTCATAGAGCGACTCGGCTACCGCCATCGTCGTATCCAGACCGATCAGGTCGGTCAGAGCCAACGGGCCCATCGGGTGGGCGCATCCCTCGATCATCCCCTGGTCGATGTCCTCGGCTGTCGCGAAGCCGGATTCGAACATCCGAATCGCCGAGAGCAGATACGGGATGAGCAGCGCGTTGACGATGAATCCGGCACGGTCGGTCGAGTTGATGACCTTCTTGTTGAGCACCTTGGACACGAGCTCGGTGGTGGTTTCCAAGGTCCTTTCGTTCGTCAGAAGTGAGGTAACCACCTCGACAAGGGCGAGCACCGGAACGGGGTTGAAGAAGTGCAACCCAATCACCTGCTCCGGCCGTGAAGTTGCCATTGCAAGCTTCATGATCGGGATCGACGAGGTGTTGGAAGCAAGAATCGCATCGGGATTGGCGGCAAGGACCTTGTCGAGCATCTGGAACGTCTCGACCTTGCGCTGCTCGTCCTCGTTG
>JBATWQ010000112.1:0-3573 GCA_049672765.1 Microthrixaceae bacterium
GTGTTCGACGTGCTGAGGCGGCGGTCGCCGAGTGGTTCACTCGCTTGGTGGGCCGAGCTCCCGGTTGAGCGTGTTAGCCCAAGTCGCGTCCGCCAGTCCTCCTGCGACCAGGAGGTCTCTCCAGTCTACGTGGGACAACTCGGCCAGCTCGCGGAACACGCCGACGTCGCCAGCTGCGCCCAACACGACTGCGGCAAGCATCCGCTCGCGGTCCTGATTGGCGGAGTCGACAGATTCCAAGACGTGCTCGATCTCCTCGACGTCGACGTCGAAGTCCAGAACGATGCGCCGTCTAAGACGGACTGTGAGGCCAGCTTCCATGCCGCTGAGTCTGCTCGATCGTCGACAGACGGGTGCCCCACAACGCCGGCTCAGGGCTTCGCTCCAGCCGTCATAGCGCCGGTTGTGTGGGTGGTCGATTGCGCCTCATGCCGGCGGGAGGAGTAACGAGTAGTAGTTGTGCGAAATGAAGTAACGCATCTCCATCTCCGCGACGCCGCCATCACGTAGAACTGCGACGTCTCCGCGTGCGTGCCGTTCTCGAGCGTTCTTTACGACGCTCTCGGCGATATCGCCGATGCGCCGCATGTTGAACCTCGTCGCTTGTCGAGTCGACGACTCATCGATCCATGCGCCGTCCCAACGGTTCGCTGGATCGGGCAGCCGGACGAGCTCCGTTCCCCCGAAGAAGAAGTAGAGGTGCTGGCGCTCTGGTTTGCCCTCGCTTTGTTCACGAGGCTGTAGTCGTGCGCGAGGGAGCAACGGAAGCCGTACATCGCTTCGATGACGTCGACGGGCAGATCGGTGAAGTCGTAGAGGGCCCGGTAGGGCGTCTTGAGCCCGTCGGCTTCGTAGGTCCCACCGCGGAGCCCAACCGCTGAGCTGACCTGATCGATCAGGCACAAATAGCCGACTGCGCCAAGAAAGTGATCGGCTTCGCACCCCGGGTCGAGGTGGCCAGTCCACTCATCGCGATTCTGTGCCCTCCTGCAGTCTCGGAGAGCGGCGTGCAGCGTTGACTCATGCACCCCCTCGTAGCCTTCAGGCGGCGCAGTCGGCCTACCGAGATAGCGATCAAGAACTTCCTGTTCTGAGCGAGCCATATCCGGATCCTACGAAGCGCCGTTCGTTTCGCCCGGACGACATGGCCACGGTCACCGTCCGCCGCCTTCGTTGAGACGCACAGCGAGATCGAATAGCGCATCGGCAGGGTTTCGACGGAAAATGGCGAGCCACAGGTGTTCTGCGAGCAACGGCCACTGTCGTCGCTCGCCGGGCTGTTGGTGCCTGAGCGTGAGCGTGCGCAGCGATCCGGCGGGCAGGCCTGGTGGCACGATTAGGACGGTGAGAACGGGTCCGGAAGTGACCTTGCCGAAGAACCAGTCGTTGGGATGTGAGACTGGTCACGCAGGGTTCAAATCGTTCCCACTTGTCCTCCCGGACCCACTCTTCGCTCCGTCAGGTGTCCAGTTCGATACTGCGTATAACGCCGGGTTGATGGCAGCGAGACACCGCTATCCTCGACTTCATGGCGCGACGGTGGACACCCTGGGCTTGGTCCCTGGCTGCGGCCACGTTCTTGGTCTGGAACCTCGGACTGCGGGAGGCGATGGGCGGCGGATGGGCTCAGACGGTGGTTGCTGTGATCTTGGGCGTCGGTTTGATCATTCTTCCGATCCAGGCCGCACGCCGAGCCGATCTGCGACGGCTGCGTCCTGAGCCCGTCACAGATCGGCTCGAGCCGCCACACGAGAGTTCCCGCTGACGCCGGCTCGGAGCCGGGCTGCTGGCGACGCGCCTGTCGGTCGGCAACCATGGCGCAATGACGACCCGGACCTTGGTGACTGTCCTCGCATCGCTGGCAATCAGCTCCGCCTTGAGTGGCTGCGGCGATCCCGGGCCCGCGAGTCGCTCCATCGCGCTGACAAATATGCCGGATGGCCCTGTCTTGGTGATCATCCCGTGCGACAAGAAGGACGAAGCAATCTCCGAGGTGCGCGTCATGAACGGGGCCGACCCTTGGGCCAGTGCCGACTGGGTCGTGAACGTCGGCGAGGAGCGCCAGCGGTTCGAGCTTGAACTCGACAGCATCTCTGGTCTCCTCACGAGAGGTAGCACCAGCGCTCTCGAAGACCTTTCGGCACCGCTGGCGGTTCAGACGTACATGGCCGGAGACGACGGCGGCGTCGTGGGTGTCGTCGGATTCTCGGACATGCCTGATCCAGGCAAGTTCGAGATCGCTGACTCGGATCAGATCATCGGCCACACGATCTCGGTCACTCGCTCCGAGTTCGAACGAGCTGCGGCCGCCGAGTGTTCAGAGCAGATGAGTAGATAGCAAGCACCGTGTCGCGCGCCCCAGATCGCCGGGACTGCGACGGTTCCTGCCTCCAACCGGCACTTTGATGGCACCCGCAGACGGACGGCGTATTCGCGGGGCGGACGCGCCAAGTGCTCGATGCCCATTGTCTGATGGTACTGATAATGGTACCATCCTCGAGTGGTCAAGATTGACAAGACCGTGGCCGCGATGCGTAAAGCACCGCAGAACATTTCGTACAACGACTTTCACTCGGTGTGCGTCCACTTCTTCGGGGAACCAAGACAGAGCGGAACGTCCCACGCCGTGTTCAAGACCTCTTGGCCGGGCGACCCACGAGTGAACATCCAGAAATCCAAGGACAACAAGGCGAAGGCCTATCAAGTCCGGCAAGTTCTCAAGGCAATCGACAAGCTCCAGGAGTCTCAGAAATGACCAACATCGAGCATTACGCCTATCGAGTCCTGTGGTCTGCTGAGGACGGCGAGTTCGTCGCTACCGTGGCTGAGTTCCCGTCACTGTCATGGCTCCACACGGATCAAGCCAAGGCGCTACGAGGCTTGGTCAACGTCGTCGCCGATGTCGTCGCCGACTTGGAGGCGAACGGCGACCCGGTCCCGGAGCCGATCGCCGAGCGGCGCTTCTCGGGCAAGTTCAACGTGCGCGTTCCCGAGTCCCTTCACCGTGAACTGGCCCTCTCCGCGGCACAGGAGGGCATCAGCTTGAACCGACTTGTCAGCGACCGGCTCGCTCGCAGCTGACCTCAGCGCCTTCTGGATCGCGCTGTCCGCAGGTCCGCCGATTCCGTAGTCCCGCGATGCCCCAGAACGCTGGCACGATGGTGTTGGCGCCGCGGTAGAGCGGCGGTAGTTCATCCTCGACCTGGTGCCTCGGCGTGGCAGGACGAACGGGACACCTACTGCTGATTGAGGATCTTGCGGATCCGATGCACACGTCGCCCCGCATCGGAGCGCCGGACGGCATCGTCGATTCGGCCCAACCGGAGGCCAGCCAGGAGATACGGCAGGTCCTGGGTCCGGTCCTCGACTGCGATGACTTCCGAAACCGTGAACGTCCCTCCCCGGCCTCTGACGACGATCCTGTACTCGGGCTCCCTCTGAGCGCGACGACAAGTTTGCCGTAATCGCTGAGGGTTTCCCGTCTTGGCGAAGTCGTGAAGCGGCTGGGGCATCACTATTCCGGCGTCGAGGCGTTTGAGCAGGCCGAACACCTCTGTCAGCACGGCTTGCGAC
>JBATWQ010000113.1:0-1966 GCA_049672765.1 Microthrixaceae bacterium
CAGACACCAACTGCCCGGCCGTGTCGTAGGCGTACGACGTGACCGCTGTGCCGACAGTCGCCGTTTCGCGCTGCCCAGTAGCCGTGTACGTGAAAGCAGTGTCACCGCTGGTGCCGGGCGCGTCGACAGAAGCGAGTTGACCGCCATCGTCGTAGCCGAACAATGTCGATTGTCCGCCAGAGGTTTCAGACCCAACCCGGCCAGACGAGTCGTACCCCAACGTCGTAGCCCTAGACGGTCCTGCACCGGTCTGGGTGTACCCCGACAAGCGGCCAGCCGTGTAGTCCCAGGTACGCGACATGCCCGCAGGCAAGGTCTCTCCGGTGAGCCGGCCGTCCTTGTCCCAGTCGTAACTAGCGACCTGGCCTGTGCCCCCAGTCGCTACCGAAAAATCGTCTACCCGGACCGTTCCGGCCCCACCCGACATGTAGTTACACGACGGTCCCGACACGTCACCAACAGGGGTGGACCGTTCCGAAAACCCCGCCAGACCAGGCCCGGCTGTCGTCGGAAGCCCCAACGACAGAACCGCCAGCACCACGAACACCCACAAGTACCTCAAGCCCATCCGCGCCGTCGCGAAAGTCAGCGACGAAACTCCATCGCCCCGAGAGGACCGACCCATCAACACATCACCCACATGCCCCGATGCTAAGCCAACCAAGGAACTCGCCGGGCGAGTCAGTCACACGCGTTGACCACCAAGAGTGGGCGCCAGAACAGCCCTCTACTGGAGGCTCAGCCCCTAGCTCTGAGTTCTGACGCGGTCGCCTCGAACATCGCGTCGACCGGCGCAGAGACGCCGGTCCATTCTTCGAACGCAACAGCGGCCTGATGGACGAGCATCGATACGCCATTGGAGACCTGTGCACCTCGCTCAGCGGCCGCTTGCATGAACGCCGTCTCGGCGGGGTTGTAGATGAGATCGACAACTATCTGACCCGACCCGAGTTGGCCCGGGTCACACGGCAGGGCATCCGCACCTGACTGGTTCCCCGAGGTGACCCCAGCCATACCGACCGAGGTTGCGTTGACCACCAGGTCGGCAGCACCAAGCGCCTCTGGCCCTGCGACCAAGCCGACCTGACCTGCAAGCTTGGCTGCCACTTCGGCGTTGGCGGCACTTCTGTTGATCACTTTCACCGAACGCGCCCCGGCGCGGGCCAGCGCCAACACGACCGATCGCGCTGCGCCACCGGCACCCAGCACGACACAGTCGGCATTCGACGGCTCAAACCCGAAGTCGTGTCGGAGCCCAGCTACAAAACCCTGACCGTCGGTGTTGAGTCCCACCAGCTTGCCGTCGCGGTTCGAGATGCAGTTGACCGAGTTGAGGGCTGTGGCGTCGTCGCTCAGGGAGTCGAGCGCCCCGATCACCGCCGCCTTGTGTGGCATCGTCACCGACATTCCGACGATCCCCAGCGCCCGTATTCCCTTGACGGCGTCGACCGCCAGCCCTTCTGGGGTCTGCATGGCGACGCAAACCCAATCCATTTCGAGTGCGGCAAAGGCCGCATTGTGGATGATCGGCGACAACGAATGCGCGATCGGGTCCCCCATGACTCCGACGACCTTCGTTGAACCCCGGACCGGAGTCATCTGGGAGCCTCGCTCACGAGACACCTTTGTGCCGTTTCCGCATTAGAAGACCCCACGCTCCTGGGCGTTCGCCTTCTCCCGTGTGAACTCCTTGTAAGAGGCGGTGAAGAAATGTGTGGGCGGCTCGTTCGAGATCAGGACGTAGTACTTCCAGTCGCCAGGTGTCGGCTCGATTGCCGCTTCGAGAGAGGCCTTACCAGCAAGCGCGATCGGTGTGGGTGGAAGGCCCGCAACCTTTCGCGTGTTGTACGGCGTCTCTTCGGCCAGGTCGCTCTTCGTGAGACCTCCGCTGGCCCGGCCCAGGCCGTAGAGAACCGAAGCGTCGATACCGAGGGGTTCCCCCTCATCCAGCCGATTCGAGATCACC
>JBATWQ010000114.1:0-7886 GCA_049672765.1 Microthrixaceae bacterium
GACCTGGCCCCTGGGGCGGACCGCTCGGACCGCCGGCGGGATAGCCGCCCGGGTAGGGACCGCCAGGTCCTGGTGGCGGACCGCCCGGCGGATACGGGCCGCCGGGACCGCCCGGATACAGGCCACCTGCACCCGGCGGATATGGGCCACCCGGCCGGGGGCCGCCTGGATAGCCGCCGATACCCTGCCTGCGTGCCCGATTCTTCCGGAAGACTCCGATCGTCAGCGTAATTACGCCGACCACGAACATCAGCCCGGAAATCACCGCTACACCGATGAACCAGAAGACGGGCGCAAACTCGCTCAGGTTGGACGCATCCAGAGCGTGACCCACCGTGAAGGTCGAAGTGTCGAGCGAGTCCGACCCGCCATAGTCACACTTCGCCACGTAGCTACCGGGCTTGAGCTTGGCCAGGCCGACCACTCTCATCCTGTTGTCCGACTGGCGATACAGGGTCGCCTCGCCGCCGGCGACCGACATCGGGATCTGGCGTCCCTCTGAGGTTGAAAGCTCACAGGTCGGCTGCGGCAGAGTCTGGGACTCCACCGCCACGCCGACCGTCATTGTGGCGTCCTGATCACCTGAGACTGGCGGGGCGATCCGGAATGCAAGACGACCGGGAACGCGGGGGTTGGTAGCACCGTTGATGATGACATCCCGCGAAAAGGTGTCGTCAAAGCGCGGGATGGTCAACGCCGAACCAATGACCCCGATCGCGATCGCCACCACGATCAGAGTCACTCCGACCGGCACCGCCCGAGATCCGGGTGTCTTCCTTCTAGGGCCAACGGGGCTTTGGATTGAACTCACTACTACCCCTATTGGTCACGGCCCTATTGGCTCCGGGAGGAGGTCACGGCTTCTCCGCGCCGACCACCCACATCGAGAAGAACTGACCTGCACCACCGTAGGCGTGTCCGAGCCCAACCTTGGCACCATCGATCTGACGGTCCCCAGCCATGCCACGAACCTGCAGTGCAGCTTCACCGAATCTGATCATGCCAGAGGCGCCGATCGGGTTCGACGACAGCACACCGCCGGAGGGATTGATGGGCAGGTCACCGTCGCGAGCGGTAACTCCATCCTGGGTCAACTGCCAGCCGGTTCCTTCCTCGGCAAAGCCGAGGTTCTCGAGCCACATCGGCTCATACCAGGAGAACGGAACGTACACCTCTGCCACGTCGATCTGCTTACGTGGGTTCGTGATCCCGGCCTGTCGGTAGACCTCGGCTGCACAGTCCTTGCCGGCCTGTGGCGAAACCTGGTCACGTCCCGCTGCCATGGCCGGCTCGGAACGGAACGCAGTGCCGTGCACCCACGCCGGCCTACGACCGGCGGCCGCGGCCGCGTCGCCGCCGGCCTCGTTGGTCAGGACCATTGCGAACGCTCCGTCGGAGGAAGGGCAGGTCTCGGAGTACCGGATCGGGTCCCACAACATGAGCGACTCCTTGACGGAGTCGT
This sequence comes from Microthrixaceae bacterium, assembly GCA_049672765.1. Taxonomy (GTDB): domain Bacteria; phylum Actinomycetota; class Acidimicrobiia; order Acidimicrobiales; family Microtrichaceae; genus JAGQSZ01. The sequence goes on from JBATWQ010000114.1 coordinate 1,463, forward strand.
AGCTGATGTCGTACTCGTGCAGATGCGCGTACGGGTTGAGCAGTGCGTTCTGGCGGTCCTTCAGTGCCACCAGGACCCCGGTGTCATCGGGGGCCTTCGAACGTGCGATGTACTGGCGGATGTACGGCGCGAAATAGCCGCCAGCGCCGGCGACCAGCTGCTGCTGGAAGGGCATCGTGACGCTGAGGGCCCACATGGCCTCTGAACAGCTCTGCATTTCCCAACCGATGGTCAGCACACGTTCGTGCACCCCGCCCTCGACGAGCCCGGTGGCGACGATTGCTGTTGAACCCGACACTGAACCGGCTGTGTGGACCCGGAAGATCGGCTTGCCGACCGCTCCGAGCGCCTCGACCAGCGCGTACTCGGGAACCATGATCCCCTCGAAGAAGTCAGGGGCCTTGCCGACGACTACCGCATCGATGTCGTCGAAGGTCATGTCCGCGTCTTCGAGCGCCCGGAAAGCTGCCTCACGGAGCAGGCCCGGAAGGGACACGTCTCCGCGCATGGCGGTGTACTTCGTCTGTCCAATACCTACGACAGCAACTCTTTCTGCACCCATGCTCAGCCCTCGCCTTCCAGAACCGCGATCAGATTGTGTTGGAGAGCGTGTCCGCCGGTCGCATGGGCGACACCCCGGGACACCTCGCCTGAATGAATTCGATTGGCAACCTCGACCAGACGGATCAGCCCGGCGGCCATCATCGGGTTGGCGGCGAGCGCTCCACCAGATGGGTTGATAACCGTGTCGGAACCCAGCCCCAGCGCCTTGGTCAGGATCGGTTCGTGATGGGTGAAGCAGGCGTGCAGCTCTGCCACCTCGACGGGCCCGTTGGCGACACCGGCCTTTTCGGCGGCGATCGACACCGACGGAGCAGAGGTCAGGTCCCTGAAGTTCAGGTGATGACCATCGGCGCGGTGGTCGAGTCCACGGATCCACGCGGGACGGTCATTGTGTGCCCTGGCCTTGTCGCCGGCGGCGAGCACGATGGCGACGCCGCCGTCGCTGATCGGCGCACAATCGTGACGTCGGAGCGGATCGGCGATGTATTCGGCGTCGAGCAGCTTGCCCGGCTCGGCCGAACTCGTCAGCTGCGCGTAGGGGTTGTTGGCCGCAGCGGTGCGGGAGCGGTAGGCGATCTCGGCCATCTCGGCCTCGCTCGTCACTCCCGACTCGATCATCTGACGGGCCTGGAGTGCCGCGATGTCGACCGAGGTGGGCCAGAGCGGCGCCTCGTAGTACGAGTCGGTCATGCGTGAAAGCACCCGGGGCAGGTCGCCCGGGGAGGACTTTCCGTAGCTGTAGACCAGCGCCGTGTCGGCGTGTCCGGTCTGGATCTTCACCCAGGCCTCATAGAGCGCCCAGGCGCCGTCCATCTCTACGTGGGATTCCGAGATCGGCGGCCAGGCGGCCACCGCGTCGAGGGTCATGACGAAACTGAACGGCTGACCGGCCAGATAGTCCGAGCTTCCCGAACAGGTGAAGTCGAAATCGTGTCGACCTATCCCCGAGCGTTCGATCGCCTCTTGGATGACCGGCTGGATCAGCTCGACCTCGTTGACCAGTGAAGCCGACCGCACGTGCTTGGACTGTGCGGTGGCGATAATTGCAACGTCTCTCACAGCAGCACCTCAGACGTATTCGGCTAGTTCGGATTCGGACAGATCGGGCTCACCGTTTGGCGCCCACCACTTGATGTTCTCGAAGCTCGTCGTCAGATCGGCATCGTCGACCCAGACGGACTTGAGACGCAGACCCGGACGTACATCCGAGTAGGGGATCTCACGGACGAGTCCGTAGATCGGGATGTCGGATCCGTCTACGAGGATCAGGGCCGACACGTAGGGGATCTCCTGGGCGTTGCCCGTGAAGTCCAGGTTGACGACACAGAAACTGATGACTGTTCCGTCGTGGCCGAGTTCGACCTCTTCGGTGGTCGGCAGTCCCGAGATCGGGGAAACACCACGGGGCGGCACGTAGACCTTGCCGGTCGTTGGACAACGCTGGCCGACAAGACGCTTCTCGGCAATGGCGCGCAGGAAGCGGGTTGTGGCGACACCCGGGGTGTAGTCGTAGACGATCCGGGCGGGGGTTGTTATCAGCTGTACCGCTTCGGTCTCACCGAGTTCGGGTACGGCGGAGAAGTCGACCTGTGGTTGGGACCAGAGCCCTTCTGGAAGCTCGATCGGTGCTGGTTCTGAACTCATCTACAGATCCCTTCAGTTGACCGGCTCGAAGCAGGCGAGGTCTTCGATGGCGCCGCTTCGGCTATCAGCGAAACGAGCCCGGACACGCATGCCGGTTGCCATCGAGTCGTGGTCGGCATCGACGGCGTGGAAGATGGTCGAGTCGGCGCCGTCCAGCTTGATCAATGCCCACGCAAATGGGCGGTCGAACGGCTGGCCGTCGCGGACCATGTTGTTCCAGGACCAGGTGACGACCTCGCCCTCGGAACCGACCGGAACGAGCTTCGTCAGGGAGCCGCCGGTCAGCGGGTCGTACTCGACGGGCGGGCACAGCACCTGGCCGCGCTCGTCCTCGATCCCGATGAATCGTCCTTCACGGAGTCCGGTGAAGAATGCACCGATCACTGGCCCCGTCGTCCGCCTGAACGGATACTCGAGGACGAGAGGCGCACGCAGCACTGCGTCCTCGTCGGTGTTGGCTGCCTCTGGCATCCGAACCCCCTGGTCCTTATGCCCCCGGACCCCCCGGGGTGCTCCTGCGACAATAGAACACGTTCTTACTTTTGGTCAGATCGAAGTTCTGAGCTGCCCTTGTCGGCTTTGCTGAACTCTGACTCGCGGCCATTGATGGACGGTAGGAGCGCCCGCAACGAGCGCTCTCTGACACATCCCCGCCACACGCCTGCTCCGTAGGAAAGGTCGTCCAGCAGGGCCAGCGCCACTCCCTGAGGGGTGCGCTCGCCGCAGGTTGCAATCGTTGAAACGATCGCCACGCCCGAGATGCCTCGCGCCCGTCGACTGAGCAATGATCCGACGGCCGCCGCCGGCCACCAGACGCGAACAACGGCTCGCACCAACTGACGCCCAGCCCCCAGGTGGCCGCCCATACCGAGCCGCAGGATCTCGGTCGGTTCGATATCTGGCAGCTTCCGACGCAGCTGTGCGGTAGTTGCGAGCGCAACGCCCATCGCCGGGCCGGTCAGCCCGGCAACGGCAAGCGCCCACACTCCCATACTCCACGGTGAGACAGCCACGGGCGCAACCGCCCCTGGGTGACGCGTTGCCAGTGGCGCTGCAGAGGTTCCGTACGTGAACCGCTGCCTCAGCCACGAAAGGAAGTCAGGGCGAACGTCGTGACCGACTTCGGCCGATGGGACGTAACGGACCCGCTCCCCTGCCGCAACGAGCCGCCAGATCAGATCGACGTCCTCACCGACCCGCATGGCACTGTCGAAACTCCCGACCGCTCGGAGCACTTCAACCCTTGCAACCAGGGCTGCCGAAGGAACGTACGAGACCCTCGTTCCGGGAGCCACCCTTGCCGGTTCAGCGCACAGATCTAGTGGCGAGTGCTTCTGTTCGTATGCGAACAGAAGCCGCTTCACCCACGATTCCCGCCCAGCGGTGGATCGCACCCGACCATCAGCCACGCTGCGGCTCACGCCGCGGGTCGGACCGTCGACCTGGCTGCTGACCGGAGCACTGGCCACGCCGATAGCCGGGGCACCAGCCACGCTTCCGTCAGACCGTTCGTCGCCGACCGGCGAGCTCACAGTCGCGACGATCCTCGGCGCTACCACCGCGACCCGGGGGTCAACGAAGTGGTCAAGAAGCGGCTCCAGCCAACCTGGAGTTGGCGAGCAGTCCACATCGACGAACGCAACAACATCTGTCTCCACCAGCGCCATGCCGTCGTTTCGGGCCACGCCCGGACCACCGGACTCCGAGCGCCGCAGCAATACCACCGGCGGGTCGCCCTCAGTGACCCCCAGATGCTCCACGGTCAGCGGCACGTCGGAACCGTCGTCAACGACGATCACCTGTCGCACCCCCGGCGTGGTCTCCTGAATGCGGCCGATCAGCTTGTCGAGGCGGCTCTGAGGGCCGCGAACGGGCACGACCACCGTCACGTCGCCGACGCTCCACGGCCCCGATCCCGGCGGGGGCGCGGGGTGAACGGCGCCAGCGTCGACCAGACGGTCGAGGAGCGCAGCCTGCTGCTGAGACGGATGCACCAATGACCCGGCCAGGGCGCTGTCCAACACCCGCCCACCAGAGGCGCTCAACCTGAACAGCTTGAGTGGCGAACCACCGAGCAGCACCCGACCACCGCCAGATCGCCGCAAGCTTCGGTCCGCAATCCAGCGGTGCGGACCTGGATCGGTTCGCCGGGGTGGGTCAGAGCCGCCGCCCCGATCAGAGCCGGCACCGCGATCAGAGCCGCCGCCCCGGTCAGTGTGTCCACCGCGATCAGGGCTCGGGTCGGCGCTCGGGTCGGCGCTCGGCCTCGGGGCCGTGTTGCTACCCGGAGAACTACCGGGTTCAGCTGTCACTGCTCACGGCGTCTGTCGCGCCGAGCCCATGTTCCGCTGCTGTGGCCGTAGATGGGCCGACGCTCGACCACCACGTCCCGACCGCTGAGCACAGGTCCCGGGCCAGCGTCTCGAAGATCTCGGATCCCTCTGTCGCGGTCGCCCCGGTCGGGTCTCCCAGGATCCCGTTGGGGGTAACCGCGGCCAAACCCTCGGCCATGACCGCCGCTCCGATTTCGCGCCACCGGGCAGTACTGCCGGGTTCGATCAGGTCGTCCCGGACGCAATCCGGATCCAGGTGCAACAGGATCGACGTCTCTGTGCGACCCGCATGGGAATCGCCACCTACGACTCGAGGATGCCAGACCATGACCCGTCGGCCTTCTACACGGAGCAACTCCAGCGCACCGTTGAAGGCCTCGATATTTCCGCCGTGGCCGTTGACAAAAACCACACCGTCAAACGGCCGGGGATTCGCTGAACCAGGTGCGGGAAGTGCCGAGCGGCAGAGTTCCACGACGACGTTCTCGAACGCTGGCGTGCCGATGGACAGCGTCCCGCTGAACGCCTGGTGTTCCCCCGACGCACCTATCGACAGAGCGGGGGCAACCAATACTCCGCTTACGCGCTGCGCCAATTCCTCTGCCAGAGCCACGGCGATGCGGGTGTCTGTGTCGAGCGGCAGGTGCGGACCGTGCTGCTCGCAGCTTCCGGTCGGGACCACCAGCAGAGAGCCGTCGGCCACCTCCGGCCAGGTCATCTGGCTGAGCCGGGTGAGCATCAGCCCTCGGCGCTTCCGGCGCCATCAGCCCTGCCCGATGCCCCGGCGCTTCCCGGATCGTCTCCGAGGTAGCCCCATTCGGTGAGCTGATCGAGGATCGCCCGTGCCGCGTCCGCTGGTTCCAGGTGCTCGGTCCTGGCCGGCGTCCTGTTGCTGGTCGCGCCGGTCAGCGTCACGATGCGACTCAGGGCATCGGGAGCATCGGGGGCAGCAACCACTCGGGCCCTGGGCCGCCACGGGCCGAGAAGTGCAGTCTCGACTTCCTCGCCGCCAGTGGGTGTGCGTACCTCGACGACAGCAGCTCGCGCTGCGATTGACGCCGGCAGGCTGGCCCTGCGCAGGTCGGCAACTGCACCTTCGACCGAGATGACCGCCGGGGTGGTCACGTGCAGGACCTCGCGTCGGGCCCCATCTAGTCGCCGAACTCCGTTGACCCGGCCCACGACCGTCGCGCTTTCCGGCGATCCAGCACCACCCGACGAAGCTGCCTTGCCCGATGACACTGCGCCGGTCGACGTCGCTGCACCGGTCGACGACACTGCACCTTCCGGAGCCGCCGCTCTGACCTCGATCAGCCCGAGCGCCTGCGCCGCCCCAAGGCGGTGCGCCAGGAAAGCCGGCACCGAGCCGGACCCACGGTCCGCGCTGACGTCGCCACAGATCACCATCCGGGCGCCCGATGCAACAATTTCGTTGGCAAGGAGTTTGGCTACCGCGGCGCTCGTGAGTTGTTGGACCGGGCCAGCATCGGATCGGTAGTCGATCCGGACAGAGCGCGATACCCCGCACGCCATCAGGCCACGCAGCGCCCCGTCGGCCGTTTCAGGTCCGACACAAACGGCTATGACCGAAGTCGCAGTACCGGCCGTGGTCCATGCCTCGGCCAGGCGAAGCGCTGTCTCGACCGCAGCTAGATCCGCCTCGGAGAACCCGGCGTCATGGTTGAACGTCTGGACCGTGCCCCGGATCGGATCTACCTCGGCGTGCAGCGTCGCCCATTTCACGCAGACCGCAATCAGCGCTCCATCGGATGGCGCCCCGCCACCTGCCGCCGCGCCGCCCGCCGCCGCGCCGCCCACAGATCCACCGACCGTCCCGCCGGTAAGCGACGTAACCGCCGACCCGGAAGTGCTCGGGTCCACAG
>JBATWQ010000115.1:0-11555 GCA_049672765.1 Microthrixaceae bacterium
TGTGACACCCCGACGCTCTCGGCGATCTGGGGCTGACTCAGTTCTTCCACGAAGCGCATCCGCAGCACCTGCTTCTCGCGCGGGTCAAGTCCCGACAGAACCCGTTCGAAACCTTCCTCGTCATCTACGTGCTGGAAGCTCTCATCGATGGTGGCGAGTCGCCCGTCGCTGCTCGAGGTCGTGCCGGTCGGACTGTCGGGCAGATCGAGCGACTCGGCCGAGCGGGCACGGCCGGCATCCAGACCTTCGAGGATCAGATCGACGTCCATGTCCATGCGCTCGGCAAGTTCGGCGGGGGTCACTTGGCGACCCAGCTCGTGGGTCAGGTCCTCGGCCACTCCACGGATCCGCAGATGCAGATCTTGTAGTCGTCTCGGCGGTCGCACCGCCCAGGATCCGTCGCGGAGGTGGCGCTTGAGTTCACCCTCGATGGTCCGTGACGCGAAGGTCCTGAGAGTTACCCCCCGGTCCGGGTCGAAGCGCTCTACCGCATGGATGATCGCCATGAACGCAACCTGTTGTAGGTCGTCGACACTGACACCCCGGGAGTGGGAGAACCGGCGCACGTGATAATCGGCGAGGTGGAGGTTCTCCTCGACAACCCGATTGCGGATCCGCTTGTCACCGGTGGATCGATACGCCCTCACCAGTGCATTGGTCTGGTCCTCGGCCCTGTGGGGCGACCCTCCCCTCCTTGATCCACCACCGCATCTGGCCCACTTGGTACCGGGCGGAACTACCGGCTCTGCCAGGCCCCGGACAGGCACGTCTTGTGCTCCGAGGGCGTCGAACGGGGGTGCAGTGGTCATCGTTCGCATGGCTACCGATACCCACATCTCCGGTAATGAAACCTGTGACTACAAATTGCGAAGTTCCGTCTCAGGTTCCGGGCACGCGTAACGTTGCCCAGATGACCGAAGGGCTGGCGGGCGTACGGGTGGTGATTGTCGACGCCGACACGGTCGCCGGCTGGCGGAGGGTCACTCCTTCGCTCGCCCAGTTGGAGTCGGCCATCAGCGATCTGCGTCGTAGTGCACCCGGAGCGCTGATCACGATCGTCGGTGACGCCTCGCTCAAATGGGCGCTCCCAGCCGATGAGCAGGAGCGCCTCGACGACTGGGTCAACCACCAACAGGTCGTCCTCTCACCAGCCGGTTCCAAGGACGGACATGTCGGCTTCATGGCCAGTACGGCCCAGAAGGCGTTCCGGTTGGGTATGGCACCGGTGATAATCACCGACCGGGCGGTACCCGGGTGTCCGATAGCGCGCATCCGTCGGGATGCGGACCGTTGGATTTTCGATCTGGAGAACGCGACAGTCATGGACACCAACCGGGTCGTCCCGGCGTCCCACCGTCGGCGCAGCGGCACCCGCCGGGAAAGATAGGTTCCAGGCCATGAACTCTTCCGGACCGCAACGTCAGGCACTTCTCGAAGCTGTCAAGGAACGTGGATTGATCCAGTTCGAGGAACCAAGAGAGCTTTCCTCGGGTGAACTGAGTCGTGACTTCATCGACGCGAAGTACGCGTTGTCGCGGGGCGTCGACCTGGCTCTTGCGTGTCGCGTGATCGTCGATTCGCTCGACGAGCGATCGATCGAATTCAACGCGGTGGGCGGAATGACCATGGGTGCAGACCACTTCGCCCATGGCATCGCCATGCACGTGGGTGGATCGACCGAATGGTTCGTCGTCCGCAAGGCGCCCAAGGGCCGCGGGACGAACCAAGTGGTTGAGGGGGCCAAACTTGACGCCACATCGCGGGTCCTGCTGGTCGACGACATCGTCACCACCGGCGGTTCGATCGTCAAGGCGTACGAGCAGGTCACCGCAACCGGTGCCCAGATCGTCGCCGCGGTGACCCTGGTCGATCGCAGCGACATCGCAACGGCGTTCTTCGAGTCGAAGTCCGTTCCGTACCTGCCCGTATTCACCTACACGGACCTGGGCATCGTCCCGGTGGGGGTAGACCGATGAGCGAATTGGTTCGGGAGTGGAAGGCCGCCGGGGAGTTTCTGGCGACGCCCGACGGGAACGTCTTCGTCCGCGACGTACCGGCGGTAGACCCCGACGGCTCCCCCGCACTTTTTGTCCTCCACGGGTTTCCGACGTCGTCGTTCGACTTCCGTTCGGTCCTGGGGGCGCTTTCGGAAAACCGACGTGTCGTGCTGTTCGACCAGATCGGCTTCGGACTGTCCGACAAACCCGACCGGCACTACGGAATCCATCTACACGCAGACACCGCGATGGCGGTGCTGGAGCACCTGGGACTCGACGAGGTCGACCTGTTGACCCACGACATGGGCGACAGCGTCGGTGGCGAACTCCTGGCGCGCGAGGCCGAGGGGAAGCTTCGAACGACTATCAGGCGTCGTGTGCTGACAAACGGATCGATCTACCTCGACCTGGCGCACCTGACCACCGGACAGCAACTGCTGAGCTCGCTTCCGGATGAGGCGACAGGGCCGATCCCGGCCGATAACTTCGTCGCCGGGGTCGCCGGGACGTTCGCCGGGTCCTTCACGCCGGATCCCGAGGACCTTGCAGCCCATGGGATCCTCGGCGAGAACAACGGCGGACTGCGCCTCATGGCAAGACTGATCCGCTACCTCGAGGACCGACGCCGTGAGGAGGACCGCTACACCGGGGCGATCGAGTCCCATCCCTCATCGCTCCATGTCATCTGGGGCCGGCTGGATCCGGTGGCGGATGTGTCGATGTCCGACAAACTGATTTCACGTCGCCCCGACGCGACCTTGCTGGTGCTCGACACGGTGGGCCACTACCCGATGATCGAAGCTCCCGAGGAGTTTGTAGCCGCCGTACTCACGGCGCTATCAGCTGGAAGCTGACTGGAACTTCCGGAACGACAGCAGCGAGAACACGATCGTCAGCCCTGCTGCCCACAGGATTGACCAGTACACGTCGTTGCCCGCCGGATTGCCGTTGTAGAGCGCTCTGGTCGCGTTGGTGACGATGGTGAACGGGTTCACCTCGGCTACCTTGGCCAGCCAGTTGGGCATGGAGTCGGTCGACACGAACGCCGACGACACGAACGTCATCGGGAACATCCAGATGAAGCCCGCGGAGTTCGCTGCCTCGACGGACTTCACAGACAGACCGATGAACGCCTGGACCCAGCTGAAGGCCCAGGCGAAGGCGAGCAACAGCAGGGTTGCGAGTAGTGCCCTGAGCAGCCCGCCTTCGAGTCGGAACCCGACAATGAAGCCGACGACCAGCATGATCACGAACGTGAAGACGTTCCGAAGGAGGTCTGACAGAGTGCGCCCGATCAGGACCGACGGCTGGAACATCGGCAGCGACCGGAGCCTGTCGATAAAGCCCTTCGACATGTCCTCGGCGATGCCGATGCCGGTGTAGGCCGAACCGAAGACCACAGTTTGGGCGAAGATGCCCGGAACGACGAACTGGTTGTAGCTCGAGTAGCCGGGAATATCGATCGCGCCACCGAAGACGTAGACGAACAGGACTACGAACATGATCGGCTGGAGTGACGCGAAGACCAGCAGGTCGGGATTACGCCAAGTGGCGATCAGGTGACGCGACGCCTCGGCCCAGGTGTCGCGGAACAGCCAGACCGGGCCGGTTGGTACCACGTGTCCCTTTGCCGGATCGCTCGTGATCGCCGCTGTGTTGCCCACGGTCTCGCCTGTCGTCCGGTTCGCGGTATTGCTCGCTGTGTTGCTCATCGAGCACCTTCCTTGGCCTGATCTTCTGACTCGCTGCTGTCTGGCTCGGCCGGGCGGCCGGTCAGCTCGAGGAACACATCGTCGAGCGTCGGTCTACGAACGACGACGTCCTGGACATCGATCCCGTTCGCGTCGAGGGCCCGCACCACTGTGGGAACGATCCCGTCGGTCCGACTCACCGGAATGGTCACAGTCCTGGTCCCGAGGTCCACAGACTCGCCCAGTCCAACAATTCTGAAATCCTCGAGCAGACCTGCGACCTCACCGATGCGAGCAGGGTCGGTGAGGGTCACCTCGACGCGCTCTCCACCACTCTTCGCCTTGAGTTCGGTTGCGGTGCCTTCCGCGATGACCGTCCCGTGGTCGATCACCACGATGTTCGATGCCAGCCTCTCGGCCTCGTCCAGGTACTGGGTGGTCAGCAGTGTCGTGGTTCCGTCGGCCACCAGACCGTCGATCACGTCCCACATGTCGAGGCGGCTGCGGGGATCGAGTCCGGTCGTAGGTTCGTCGAGGAACAGCACGGACGGCTCGGCGATCAGGCTCATCGCAATGTCCAGGCGTCGGCGCATGCCGCCGGAATAGCCCTTGACCACGCGGTCAGCCGCCTGGTCGAGCCTGAAGCGATCCAGAAGCTCATGTGCACGACGGCGTGCCTCTGCGGTGCGCATGTGGAAGAAACGGCCGACGAGCTGCAGATTCTCGAAGCCGGTGAGGCGCTCGTCGACCGCCGCGTACTGTCCGGTCAGCCCGATTCGCGCCCTGGCGAGACTCGGATTGGCCACCACGTCGATGCCGTCGATGAGGGCGGTCCCGCTGTCGGGCTTGAGCAGCGTCGTCAGGATGCGCACAGCTGTGGTCTTACCGGCGCCGTTGGGACCGAGAACACCTAGGACGGTGCCCCGCTCAATCTCAAAGTCGATTCCGGTCAGCGCTTTGGTGTCGCCAAAACTCTTGGTCAGTCCGTGGACTTCTACTGCTGGCACGGGGTTTGACGCTAGGACATCGCCTACCTTCTGTCTTGTGATTTTGAGCCACATTTGGCCTCGATGGGTGAGGAGGCTCCGGGTATTCAGCGGCGTCCGGCTGGGTAGGTGCCACGGGTGTCGATCCCGTCCAGGGGGGAGACCCATTCCTTCGGTGACAGGTCGTTGTTATGGCTGAGGAACGGTTAACCGAGAAGCAGGGTCGACAACGCCTGCTGGACGCCGCTGTCGAACTCGCGCTCGAAACGGGTGGCCCCGACTTCACGGTTCGGCAGGTGGCGGCCAGAGCCGGTCTGAATCATGGTTTGGTACACCGCTACTTCGGGACAAAGGACGCGCTGACGTCGGCTGTGATCCGGAGCATCGGTTCGGACCTCGCAAGCGAGCTGAGCGGGTCGCCAGAGCGGGTGGCGTTCGTCAGCGACAGACGTATCCATGTCCTGGCGCTGCTTCTCACCCACAGTTCCGCCGCACATCACCTCGACGAGGAGATTCTCATCGGCATTCAGCCGGTGGTCGACGCTCTCGGCGGGACCTCCGCAGCAGGGACCTCTGCGGCCGGGGTCCGCGAGGGCGGGAACAGCCAGGACGGGAGGGGTACGGACGGGCCGAGCATGGATGGTACGGGCGAGGAGACCGCTGACCCTCGCACCCGGGCTGCGCTGCGGCTCGCGACGATCCTTGGGTGGGTCAGCAACGAACAGCTGATCACAAGCGCGTGTGGACTGGGGAGCGAGCAGCGTGCGGAACTGGTGTCGCTAATCGACTCGATTGCGGGATCAAAGGTGGGGTAGGACCTCTGACTCGAAGAGTCGCAGGCTCCTCCACGCCGCACCGGGGTTGAGTCCACCCATCATCGGATTGAGCGGCAGGGTGCCCGAAGGGCCCAGACCACGGATCAGCTCGACGCACTGCGCTGGGGTCACCACTACGTACTCGGGGTCGTCGCGGAGGTCATCGGAACCCACCGGGCGGTGGCCGGTGTCGATTCCCGCGTCTTGTGCCCACGCCCCGTAGGAGTTGCGATCCCGGGCGACGAATGACCCGACTTCTTCCCAGCCCTCGTCGACATCGCTTGCGATGTGGACGAATCTGGGTCCGACCGGAGGAAACTGCCCAAAATCGGGACCACCGCCGTCAATCAGGGCCTGCCTGTAGGCGTCCCAGTGGGTTCCGTCTGATGGGAAGAACGCGTCGGCAATACGTGCGGCGCGTCGGGCCGCGCCCGCAGATGATCCACCGAGGTAGATCGCCGGTCGTGGGTCGCGGAACGGTCTGGGCGTCACCCTTGCGGTGCGTCCCCTGTATTCGAACGGCTCGCCACTCCACGCCGACTTGAGCGTCGAGATCATCTCGGTCACCGCCCCGACCCTCCCCGACAGCTCCTTGCCGAACATCGCGAACTCGGGCTCGACGTAGCCGTTGGTAACGACCAATTCGACCCGGCCGCGACTCAACTGGTCGAGGACTGCGATGTCCTCCGCGACACGGAGTGGATCGTGCAGCGACGCGACGATGGCGGCTATACGAATACCGATCGTCGAGGTGCGAGCCGCCACTGCCGCCCCGAAGACGATCGGCGACGGCAGATACCCGTCGACGGTGCCGTGGTGCTCCGAGAGCGTGACCGCCTTGAAGCCCAGCGCTTCTGCCCACTCGATCTGTTCAAGGGCAGCCTCATAGCGGTCGGCCGCACTGACGCCCCCCTCCACCGGGTTGCGCAGGTCGTATCGGATCTCCAGTCGGGCCATGTCATGACCGTAGAGCGCCCGGGGCAGGGCAGACTGACGGAGTGTTCGACACGCGGGCGGCCCCACGAATCGACGACCAGAGTCGCGGCCTACTGATCGCCGTCGTCACCCTGCGGTTCGCGCTCCTGGTCTGGGCGGCCATCGTGGTCGCGATCGACATCCGGGGGGTCACCCGGATCCGAGGAAGTTCCGCCGCCGGGCTGCTCTGCCTCCTCGGGGTGTGGACTGCGCTGTACGGCTGGTTGCTGCTGAGGCGGCCCCAGGCGTTGACCAGGGCGCTGACGAGCGGAGTGGATGTCACTCTTGCGGCCGTCGTCGCCGGGTCCGATATGTGGATCTATTCGGGTAGACATCCGCAGTCATTCGCGTCGGCGTGGCCGTTGTGCGCGGCGATCGTGGCGGGAGTCATCCACGGCAAGCGCGTCGGCGCGGCGGCGGGATTGTTCATCGGGACCGCTGGGGCCCTCGGAATCTCGCTATTCGCCGACGGTGGTCTGCACCACCGCTGGGTGGGGGCGGTCGGAACGATCGTGTTGATGACGGTCAGCGGTGCGCTCTCGGGGCTGGTCACGGGGCTGCTGCGAGAAGCGGAACTTGCGACCGCAAGGGCTGACGCTCGGGAGGAGGTCGCCCGTCGGCTCCACGACGGTGTCATGCAGACGCTTGCGGCGGTGCAGAGGCGTAGCGACGACGAGGATCTGGTTGCACTTGCCCGGGAGCAGGAGCTCGATCTGCGGCGCTTCATCGGCTCCGAGCCACAGGGTTCGGGGCCAGCGGGCCCGAGGCTGAATTCCGCTGCGACTACCGGCACGGAGGGCGACCTGGTGGCAACGCTGCGTAAAGTGCTCTCGGCCGCCGAGCGCCGCCATGGGCTGCGCTGCGAACTGGTTGTAATCGACGCCCCAGCAGCTGCCCCCTTCGAACTGGTCGAGAAGCTTTCGGGGGTTGTCACCGAGGCAATCACCAACGCCGCGAAGCATGGTTCCGCCGGCCGCGTCGTCGTTTGTGTCGACTCCGTCGACGGACAGCTGACCTGCACGATCAACGATGACGGGTCGGGATTCGATCCCCGGACCACCGCAGAGGGGACCGGGCTGACCAGATCGATGCGGGGACGCGTCAGGGAGCTCTCCGGGACACTCGAGGTAGGCAGTTCACCGGGGAACGGTTGTGAGATATCGATCACCGTTCCGCTCTGATCGCGCCTTGGAACCAGTGCTCGGCGACCGCTATGTCACGCGCTGCGAATGGCTTGTCCCGAGGGATGGCCGTGGGGTGGGGTTGCACCACACGTCGATACAGTCGATGTATGGCTTCATCCTCGGTGGCTGATTCTTCCGTTCTGCGGGTGGTGATCGCCGACGACCACCACATATGGCGCTCGGGATTGCGGGTGGACCTCGGTGACGGGTTCGAGGTCGTCGGTGAGTCCGAGGAGGCCTCCCGGGCGATCGAACTGATCGAGAGCACCTCTCCCGACCTCGCGCTGGTCGACCTGCACATGCCCGGAGGCGGCGGCTTGGCTGTAGTGCGCGCCTGCGCTTCGAAGACCCCGATCGTCATCATCACCGTGTCGGAGGCCGAGCGGGACCTTTTGGATGCGGTGGCTGCCGGAGCGGTCGGATACCTGGTGAAATCGACCCGGCCCGACGAGCTGAGAGCGGCGCTTCGCCTGGCCGCCTCCGGAGAACCGGTCTTTTCGCCTCAGCTGGCGGCGCTGGTGCTGTCGGAGTTCCGCCGGATGTCGGGTGCGACGAACGCCGGGGGCGGTGCAGACGGGCTCGGGTCTCCTGAAGCGTCACTCACCCCGCGTGAGCGAGAGGTTCTGGGCCACGTCGCCCGCGGCCACACCTACGCCCAGGTCGGCGAGGAACTCTTCATCTCGCCGAAGACCGTCGAGAACCACGTCCGCAATATTCTCGCCAAGCTGCACCTGTCACGACGACATGAGTTGATCCGCTGGGCGGTCGACCGGGGCATCACCTGAGGTGATCGATCTGCGGCTCAGTTGAAGACGACGATCCTGTCGAGCCAGACCCAGTGATGTTTTGGTCGATCAACGTTGCGACCCGGCGGGCGGTCGAACAGCGGGTCACGGGCGGTCAAAACAGCGAGTCACTGGAGGTCACCCCGCGACGTATCGGTCAGCCAGTTCCAGCACCTCGTCGAGGATCGACAGGCCGAGGCGGGCGTCGTCATCGGAGATGTTCAACGGCGGCGCGACATGGATCCGGTTGAAGTGGGCGAAAGGTGAAAGGCCGGCCGCCTTGCATGCCGCCACCAATTCGGCCATCGGCGCGGCTTCGGCGCCCCTCGCGTTGAACGGCACGAACATCTCTCGGCTGTCACGGTTCTTGACGAGCTCGATGGCCCAGAAACAGCCAATGCCACGGACATCGCCGACGCTCGGGTGGCGGTCCTTCAGCTTGGCCAAACCGGGTGCGAGTATCTCGGTCCCCATACGACGAGCCCGACCCAGGATGTCCTCGTCCTCAAAAATTCCGATCGACGCGACAGCACTTGCACACGCAAGAACATGCCCGGAATAGGTCAGTCCACCCGGATAGGCGCGGTTGTCGAACGATTCCGCGATTGCTGAGTTGATCGCAACGCCGCCCAGTGGCACATAGCCCGAGTTCACGCCCTTGGCGAAGGTGATCAGATCTGGAACCACATCCCAGGCGTCGACCGAGAACCACTCGCCACACCTACCGAAGCCGGCCATGACCTCATCCGCGATCATGACGATGCCGTGGCGGTCACAGAGCTCTCGCACCCCGGCCAGGTAGCCGTCGGGTGGTACGAGAATTCCGTTGGTCCCGACCACGGGCTCCAGGATGATCGCGGCGATGTTGTGGCCACCCTCGAACATGATCACCTCTGCCAGGTGCTCCAGTGCCCGTTCACACTCCTGTTCGGCGCTTTCGGACCAGAACGACGAACGGTACGGGTAGGGTCCGAAAAACTTGACGACTCCCGGCACCACGTCCGGCTCGGATGCCCAACGACGCGGATCTCCGGTGAGGGCGATGGACCCTCCCGTCGCGCCGTGGTAGCTGCGGTACATGCTGAGAACCTTGTGGCGACCGGTGTGGACCCGCGCCATGCGGGTCGCGTTCTCGGTCGCCTCTGCTCCGCCGTTGGTGAAGAAGATTTTGTTCAGATCGCCGGGAGTTCGCTCCGCAATCAGCCTCGCCGCTTCGGATCGGGCTTCTGCTGCGCTACCGGGGGCGATGGTCGCGAGCGTCGCCGCCTGGGCCTGGATAGCAGCCACCAAGCCGGGATGCTGGTGACCCAGGTTGAGGTTCATCAGCTGGGACGAGAAGTCCAGATAGCGCTTGCCGGTCTCGTCCCAGAACCACGACCCCTCCCCGCCTGCCACAACCATCGGGGTGATCTGGGCCTGGGCGGACCAGGAGTGGAACACGTGGGCCCGGTCATCCAGATACGTCTGGCTCGGTCCTTGCTGCCGCGGGGCCGCATCGGATTCAGTCACATCAGGTTCGGTCACGTCGGCTCCAGTCATTTCAGCCCCTGTCTCTCGTGTCGCGCAGCAGGACCTCCTGCGCGATCGTCGCCAGATGCGCCCCGTCGAGTCCGAAGACGTGGCCGATGGCCAGTCCCCGGGCGCCGACGAAGGTGTGGCAGGTGAAATCGTGCAACTGCCATTCGTCGGCTCGGAACGGCCTGTGGAACCAGATTGTGTGATCCAGGCTCGCTGTGAAAAGAACTTTCATCAGCACCTCGGTCGACTCCTTGCGGACCGGGTGTGCACGGGCCACGGCGTCGGTCGGAAGATCATCGGACAGGTACGCGAGTCCTCCAGCGTGGATGGGTCCCTCGGGTGGAAGGTCCTGCGACACCCGCAGCCACGCCGCGGCGCGACCGGCACCGTCACGACGGTCGCTCTTGATCGACTCGGGGGGTACGAAGGCCCTCTCGAAGACCGGACTCCAACTGTCCTTCTCCAGCTCGTCGGGCCTGGGCACGTCGAGAGGCAGCGACACGGTCTCGACGTCGGCAGACTCCTCGGGGCGCTGGTAGCTGGCCTCGAGGTTGAGGATCGCGCCGATCGGCTGTCGTGCGACTACTCGACGTGTCGCGAAGGACCGGCCGTTGCGTATCCGGTCGACCTCGTAGCGGACCGGTTCGTTGTGGTCGCCACGACGGATGAAGTAGGCACGCAAGGAGTGGACGTGGAGCTCGTCGTCCTCGAGGGTTGCGGTGGCGGCAGCGAGCGCCTGGGCGACGATCTGGCCCCCGTAGAGCCCGCCCCAGGGATAGTGCGGGCCTATCCCTACGAATGTGTCCGGGCCGTGGTTGGCCAGGTCGAGGATTGTTTTCAGATCCATTCGCTACTCCGGGTCAGTGCCTTGAACGCCACTGCGTTCGATTGATCTTCCCACCAATCTCGCTGGCGCCGTCACAAACCATGTTTAGAGTCGCTTCGCCGCCTCTCCGGCCCGCACCCGGTCACCCGGCGATACGCGAGACTTGGCCGCATGACTCAGGTGAACAGGGAAATGCTGGACGAGGCCGTCGTATGGGCGAGAAAGGCCGGCGACCTCACCCTGGAGTGGTTCAACAACACCGAGCTTGAGATCGACTCCAAGGCAGATGGAACTCCGGTTACCCAGGCAGACAGGGCAACCGAACGGCTCCTGCGTGAACTCATCTCCGAGGCGTACCCCGATGATGAGATCCAGGGAGAGGAGGAGGCCGACCGTCCCGGCACCTCGGGTCGTCGTTGGGTAATCGACCCGATCGACGGAACCAAGGCCTTCTCCCACGGCGTGGGCACCTACTCGAACCTGCTCTACATGGAGGACGAGGACGGTCCCGCGCTTGCCATCATCAACCTGCCGGCCCTGGGTGAGACCGTCTATGCGGGTCGGGGGCTCGGTTGCTTCTTCAACGGAACACCTGCCCGGGTTTCATCGACCGATGATCTGTCGACGTCGTATCTGTCCTGCACCGGGTTCCATATGTGGACCCCGGAGATGTTCGGGCGTGTGACCACAGCCGGGCTGCGCCTCCGCACCTGGGGCGACGCCTACGGCTACGCGCTAGTCGCCACCGGGCGCATCGAGGCGATGTTCGACCCGATCC
>JBATWQ010000116.1:0-5996 GCA_049672765.1 Microthrixaceae bacterium
GGATGCCATCCGGGGCCGACGATAACACCACGGCATTGACCCGGAGTGGGATTTGGGTCGACTCAATCGCCGGAGGTCGGTGACTCCGACCCGTTCGATCCTTCGGCGCGGGTGAGTGAAACGAGTACGTCGCCGACACGCGGGGAACGGGGATTGTCGGAGCAGATCAGATGGAGATTCTTCTTCGGGTCGATGATGAACAGGGCGATCGAGTCGGGGTGGACAAGTGCGTGTTCGGGTGCCCCGAACTGTTCGGTTATCGGTGTGGACGCGGTCCGCCATCCCGCTGCAATCCGTTCGGCCAGTCGTTCGTAGGTTGCATCCTCGTTGAACAGTGGCCTGCCGAACGCACCGGCAGGAGTCGACGATCCCGAATCGTGCTCACGACGAGCCGGTATCAGTTGGAAGACCTTTTTGCGGCCGAGCGTCTCGGTAGCCCTCTGGGACGCCAGAGCGTTGATTTCGTCGCTCTTGGACATCGCCACGAAGCTCGACGCCGTATCGAGCCCGGCCGCCGCCCACGTCGCGTCAGAGATGACCGATCCCCGGTGGGTCGCAAGGCCCGTCATCCGGGCCTTGCTCAGGTCACCGGAATTGAGGTCGATCAAATGGGTCGGCACCGAGTTCTTCTCGAGCGCCGCGGCGAACGCCTGGGCAACGTCGTTCGCGCCGAGCACGATCACGGTTCGCTGCTCGGCCTCTATCAGCCCCAGAGAAACGCCCAGCGGTTTGCTCAGGAACCCGGACATCAGAACCGTCCCGGCGATGACGGTGAAAACCACCGAGACGAATGCCTGCGAGTCAGACACCCCGGTCTCGGCCAACTTCAGCGCGAACACCGACGCCACCGACGCCGCAACGATGCCCCTCGGGGCGGTCACGGCGAGGAAAAGCCGTTCCCTACGGTTGACCTTTGAGCCGATCGTCGAAGCGAGTACCCCGAGAGGCCGCACCACAACGACCAGCGCCACCAGAAAGGCAAGATTTCGCCACTCCAGATCCAGCAGGGTGTCGGTGGTTATCCGGGCCCCGAGCAACAGGAAGAGTCCTGAAATGAACAGTATTCGGAGGGTCTCGTTGAACTCGAGAATCCGGTTCACCGGCACCCGGCTTTGGGCCGCTAGGGAAATTCCCATGACGGTGACCGCAACCAAACCAGACTCTTCGCGGAGTTCGTTGGCAACTGCGAACGCGGCCAGGACCGAGGCGAGCATCGTCAGGTTCACCAGGTGATCGGGCACGACGAACTTGTCCAACAGGACGACCAACATGCCTGCGACAACCAGCCCGATTGCTGCTCCCAGACCGAGGGTCAGCAAGACCTGCCAGATAACCGTGCCGACGCTGCTTCCGGTCGAGACGAACAACGCCTCGAACACGAGAACCGTAAGGATCGCTCCTATCGGGTCGATCAGGGTTCCCTCCGACTCGAGGATCGCTCCGACCCGGCCGTGTAGTCCGATCGAACTGACGATGGGCCCGACCACCGTCGGTCCAGTCACCACCAACACAGCCCCCAGGAGCAGAGCGACGTTCCAGTCGATTCCCAGGATCAGCCGCGCCGAGACCGAGATCCCGACAAGGCTGATGACCACTCCGATGGTCAGGAGTTTCCAGACGGTGCTTCCGGCTTCACGGAGCCCCTTCGAGCCGAGTCCCAGGGAACCTTCGAATAGGATCACGGCCACAGCCAGGGACACCCCGGGAAACAGGATGTCGCCGAAGGTCTCGTCGGGATTCAACATGCCGGTCACAGGTCCGGCGATCAGCCCGACGGCAAGGAGAAAGACGATCGGTGGGACCTTCAGCTTCCAGCCCAGCCACTGCGCGACCACCCCTGCCACCAGCACCGACGTCATTACGACTACGAGGTTCCCGCTCATTGCAGCGTCATTCTGGAGTTACTTCCTTCGGACTGGTCGAACGTGATCTGGGCGTGGTTCCTCTGGAGTGTGACCGTACTTGAAGGCTCATTTGACCTGGCGGAAGTGCCATCTTCTGGTGGAATCGCTACCGGTCTCGTCCCGGGCGTCGAGGTCTCCGATCCACCAGTTCGAGCGGTTACCTGCCACGAGGGTCAGGCCTACGAGAACTCCGAGAGAAATTCCGACCATCGAAGTCAGCACAACCAGCAGCGTGTTTCCGCTGGTCGGATCGCCTTCGCCGAGAAGAAGCGACACCCCCCTGAGTCCGAGAGCGCCCGGAACCAATATCCAGAACCCCGGCAAGAAGGTCACGAGGGTGCTCGGACCACGGGGCTGCCGTGAGGCCAGGACGGCGATCGGTGTCATTGCCAGAGCCCCGAAGAACGCCGAGAGAGCCGGGCCGAAGAACAACGCGCCGATGACCTGTCCCGCGTAGGCGACGTAGATGACTCCCATGATCCACCAACGGGCCGAACTTGCAGCCCCGTTCAGCCACACGATTCCGATGCCGAAGAGCGCCACGCCGAGCCACGGGGCGATCACCGCCACGAATCCGCTCGCTGTCGAGGTTCTCACGCCGTCACCCGCGCCGATCAACTGGACCCCGGCCGCCAGGCCGAGCGCCAATAGGACGAGTTGCATTCCACCCGATGCAACCCTCGATGCTCCCGAGACGATGTGTCCGGTGACCAGCTCGAGCACCCCCATGGTGAGCTTCGATCCGGGCAGTTCGGTCACCAGCGGCGCGAGCAGCAGCGGAAACACGATCAGTCCACCGATCACGCGGGTCGCCCCGAATACGACGATCGAACAGACAGCAGCAGCGATCAACGGCCGGAACGGAAGGTACGCGATGGACTCGACGCCCCGTGTGAAGACGATCACCCAACCGATGGCCCCGCCCACGATGGCACCCAGCACGACCTCGCGCCACGTGCCACCCAGGAGCATGATCAGCCCGACAGTCGAGATGACATGCCCCACCACCATGAGCGCAGGCGAGTATGGCGGATCCGACACTCTGAGGGTCCTCAACGCCGCGAGCGTTGCGGTGGCGTCCATCTCGCCGTGGACAACCTTCTGCACCAGGCGGGTCACCTCGTCTATCTGATCGAGGCGGAGCGGGGAGGATCCGGCTCGTCCAACCTCGGTGCGCACCCCATCGTCGTCAGGGATCGAGATGACGAGTGAATTGGGAAGGACCAACGCGCCCATCCCGGCGATACCGAAAGTCTTGGCAACCCTGTCCAGCGTCGTTTCGACCTGCGGGACCGCGATGCCTGAGTCGATAAGGGCCTTGCCAAGTTCCAACAACAGATCCAACGCCGTGCGGTGGTCGGTGGCGAACTCGGGGATCTCGGGCTTCTGCCTGACGGCAGGCCAGATGCGCCGCCAGGGAGGACGAACTAGCGGCGGGCCACTCAGCCTCTCTCGACGAAGGTAGAAGTACGCGCCCGCCCCGATTGCCAGGAACGCGAGCACCGCCAGGGCAATCGAACCGAGCGGAATATTCGAGCTTCTTACGTTCGCCGGACGACCCGGAGCCCGGACCGTCGTACCCGGTGAAAGGTCGGCTCCCGGCGGATCGGATTGCTGAATTGGGGGCTCTGGCCCCTCGCCGGCAGGGACTCCGGGACGGTCGGTTCCAGATTCGCCATGGCTGGTCGGCGGTGACGTCGGGGTGGTCGACGTGCTGGTGCCAGCCACCGTGGTTGTCGGCGCGGTGGAGGTGGACCCGGGCACGCTCGACGAAGTGGAACTGCTACCCGGGGCGACGATGCTCGTCGTCGGCGTCGAGGGAGTCGACGGCGAAGTGGTCGAACTGGTGGTACCGGCAGGGTCCACGGTCGTGGAGACTCCCGGATCGGCACCGCCTCCCTCGCGGACGGCCGTGGTGGTCGGTGAGTCCTGCCTGCGTCCGGCGGAGGACTCAGGGGCGGTGGCTACAACGACGACGCTGAACGAGACGGCGAGCAGGACCAGCAGGCGTCGGCTCGCTACAGACACGGTGCCCTCCGGTCGAGGCGTCGGGTCCGGGCTTCTCCGCAAATGTCCCTCGGCAGAGGGGCTACGGAGCCTCATGTTTGAAGCTGGTGCGCGGATCTTGTTGTTGGGTCGACAGGTATCACTACCACTCCACGGTAGCTAGCCACGCGGAGACAGTTCGAACTGTACGGTTTCCGGCACCCAGTTTGAGAGAGGCCGGTACGTGTTCCAACAACGCCTGATCAGCGAGCGACGACTGAAGCGAATCCGGGACGACTTGATCAGGCCGAACATATGGCGTCGCTCGCTTCCCTTCGAGGTGGAGGTCTGGGCTGTCCCACCGACCGACGGGCTCGCGTCAGACCCGGTCCCGGTTGTCGAGGCACTCGCAGCCGAATACTCACCCATCACCTCGGGGTCGCCGTGGGGCGCCCCCTGGGCCACCACCTGGTTCAAATTTCGGGCGGTGATCCCCGAAGAGTTTGCGGGACGGTCACTCGATGCGATTTTGAATCTGGGCTTCGGTGGGTCGGGACCCGGGTTTTCGGCGGAGGCCATGATCTGGGTGCCGGGAGAGGATGGAACCTGGATTCCCGATCGTGGGCTCCATCCGATGAACCACACCGTCCGGGTGAGCGATTCAGCGGTGGCCGGCGAGGTCGTCGAGTTCCTGGTCGAGGCTGCGTCGAACCCGATGATGCTGAGCTTCGCTCCGGATCCGAACAGCGATGTCCAAACAGCAGGGACGGATGCGATCTACAGACTCGGCCCCTGCGTGCTGGCGGTGGTCGAGACCGAGTTGCAGGAGTTGGAGCGTGATTTCTCTTGCGTGAAGGGATGGTTGTCGGAGTCCGCTCCGAACGAACCGAGGGCCAACGAACTGCTGGTCGCAATCGAGAGGAGCATGGACGCGCTCGACCCGCTCGACCCCGTCGGGAGCGCCGCGCAGGCCCGTGACGAGCTTGCGACCGTGCTCGCGGTGCCCGCCGGCCCATCTGCGCACCGGATCTCGGCGATCGGTCACGCACACATCGATTCGGCGTGGCTGTGGCCCATACGCGAGACGATCAGGAAATGTGCCCGAACCTTCTCGAATGTTCTACGGCTCATGGACGAAGAGCCCGACTTCCGCTTCGGGTGCTCCCAGGCCGTGCAGTACGAATGGATGCGCCTGCACTATCCGAGCATTTTCGACAGGATCGGCGAGGCGGTCCGGCGCGGGCAGTGGATCCCAATAGGCGGTCAGTGGGTAGAAGCTGACGGCAACATCACCGGCGGCGAGTCCCACGTACGCCAACTGATCCACGGTCAGCGCTACTTCCGTGAACACTTCGGGATCACCTGCACCGAGGTTTGGATCCCCGACGTATTCGGCTACCCAGCGGCACTCCCCCAGATCTTTCGACTGGCTGGAGCCGATCGATTCCTGACCCAGAAGCTTTCGTGGAACCGAACCAACTCATTTCCACACCACACTTTCTGGTGGGAGGGCATCGACGGCAGCCGCGTCTACACGCACTTCCCGCCGGTCGACACCTACAACGCCGAGGTGACCCCCAGGGAGCTGGCGTACGCGGTCCACAACTTCAAGGACCACGGGCGTTCGACCAGGTCCTTGATGCCCTTCGGTCACGGCGACGGCGGCGGCGGGCCCACCGCCGAGATGCTCGCCCGGTTGAGGCGCTCGAAGAACCTCGACGGTTCACCTCGAATTGAGATCGAGTCGCCCGAGCAGTTCTTCGACGCAGCCATGGCCGAGTATCCGGATCCTCCCGTCTGGGTGGGTGAGCTCTACTTCGAAACCCATCGCGGGTCCTACACGAGCCAGGCGCGCACCAAGGTCGGCAACCGTCGCGCAGAGGTTGCGCTGCGAGAGGTCGAACTCTGGTCGACGACCGCCTTCGGCGGTTCCGAATCGGACGGCTATCCGCTGGCGGATCTCGATGCGCTGTGGAAGACGGTTCTTCTCCATCAGTTCCACGACATCCTCCCGGGTACGTCCATCGGCTGGGTGCACCGCGAGGCGGAGGCCACCTATGCCGAAGTGCTCGACCGGCTGACGGCACTCAAGGACCGGGCGCTGGC
>JBATWQ010000117.1:0-41245 GCA_049672765.1 Microthrixaceae bacterium
GGTCCCGAAGGCGACCCAGGCGACCTCCCTCGTCCGCCACCGCCAGGTGAACGGTCGCGGCCGAAGGAGCGAAGCTCGCCAGAGAGGCGAAGCCAAGTTGAAACGGCTTCGCCTCGGAGGCGACACGCCGAAGAATGGCGCGCGCCTCGACGAGCTCTTCCTCGGAAAGGTTGATGGGTGGAACGACCGTGACGTGCGGAGGAATCCGTTCCCTACGAGGCTGTCCGAACAGCGAAGCGACCGCCCGGATCTTGCCCGACAGATCGCTCTGCGGGATCAGCGCAACCAGTACCCGACGCCGATGTTTCGACACGTCGCCACGCTAGCCCCGGTGCATGCACCTGAGGGGCAACCCGAAGCGGGCCACCCGAACCTGGCAACTCCCAAAACGGGCGACCCCGAGCCGGGTCGAATGTCTAGGTGTGGGGCGCCTCTGGCACCTTGCGGGATTTCAGGCAGCGTCGGCGACAGAAAGGCGCACGTTTGCCCGCAGCAGCGCTGCCGCAGCTTCGACATCGTGTTCGTCGGCCGCCAGGGCAGCTTCGGCCTTGGCCTTGGCTTCCCGTGCGCGTGGGATGTCCACGGTCTCGGCCATTTCACACACGTCGGAAAGGATCGTGACCCTGGTGCCGTCGCCCTCGGGTGGCGACACCTCGACGAAGCCCTGATGGACCGCTATGACCTGTTCGGTGTCGTCGGCCAGGAGAATCCGCACGGGGTGCGTCTCGAGCACCCCGATGAACGGAATGTGGCCGGGCAGGAAGGCGATGTCACCCGTCGTCGTGCGACAGATGACCATTTTCGCCTCGCCGGTATAGGCGACGCGCTCAGGAGAGACGAGCTCGACGACCAGTGACATCAGACAGACTTCTCGAGTTCAGCGGCCTTGCGGATTGCGTCTTCGGCGCCGCCCACGTTGAAGAACGCCTGCTCTGGTAGGTGGTCCAGATCGCCGTTGATGAGCGCTTCGAAGGATTCGACGGTCTCTTCGACGGGAGTGAAGATACCGGGAAGGCCGGTGAACACCTCGGCGACGAACATCGGCTGGGCGAGGAACTTCTGGATCTTGCGGGCCCGGTTGACGGTGATGCGGTCCTCTTCGGAAAGCTCGTCGATACCGAGAATGGCGATGATGTCCTGGAGCTCCTTGTAGCGCTGGAGCATTTCCTGCACACGACGGGCCACGGCGTAGTGACGGGCGCCGACAACCTCCGGCGACAGGATCGTCGACGACGAGGCCAAGGGGTCCACAGCCGGATAGATACCGAGCGCCGCAATGTCACGGCTCAGCTCGGTGGTGCCGTCGAAGTGGGTGAAGGCCGTGAAGGGCGCCGGGTCGGTGTAGTCGTCAGCGGGGACGTACACGGCCTGCAGCGAGGTGATCGAGCGGCCACCGGTCGAGGTGATGCGCTCCTGCAGTTCGCCCATCTCGTCCGCGAGGGTCGGCTGGTAGCCCACCGCTGCGGGCATACGACCGAGAAGGGTCGACACCTCGGAACCTGCCTGGGTGAAACGGAAGATGTTGTCGATGAACAACAACACGTCCTGGCCCTGCACGTCACGGAAGTACTCGGCCATGGTCAGCGCCGACAGGGCGACACGAAGACGCACGCCAGGGGGCTCGTCCATCTGGCCGAAGACGAGTGCTGCCTTGTCGAGCACGGATCCACCGCCGCCCATCATGGTCTCACCCATTTCGATGAAGAGGTCGGTTCCCTCACGGGTCCGCTCCCCCACACCTGCGAACACCGACACACCACCGAACTGGGTGGCCACACGGTTGATCATCTCGGTGATGAGCACGGTCTTACCCACGCCGGCACCGCCGAACAGGCCGATCTTGCCACCCTGCAGGTACGGGGTCAGAAGGTCGATGACCTTGATGCCCGTCGGGAACATGACGGCCTTGGGCTCGAGGGTGTCGAAGGCGGGAGCTTCACGGTGGATCTCCCAGCGCTCGGTGACCTCGATGGTGGGAACGTCGAGCGGCTGACCGAGCACGTTGAACACGTGACCGAGCGTGGCGTCACCAACCGGCACGGAAATGCCCGCACCGGTGTTGCGCACCGGCGTACCGCGGACAAGTCCGTCGGTGGGCTTGAGCGAAATGGCCCTGACCCGGCTGTCGCCGATCTGCTGGGCGACCTCGGCGGTGATGACTGTGTCGACTCCGTCGACCGCGATGGTGAACTCGAGTGCGGTGTTGATCTCGGGAAGAGCGTCGGGTGGGAACTCGACGTCAACGACCGGTCCAGCGATGGCAACAATTCTGCCGTCTTTGAGTTCGGACTCGGTGACCGTCATGAGAATCTCCTGGTCGGGATGGTCTGCGCAGTCAAGGTCGACGTGCACAAGGGTGAGTTGGTGGTGAACTGAACCGGAGCAGAATTCGAGCCGGCCCCGGTGATTGCTGTGAGCTGCGTGATTGACGTGAACTGCGGGTCGGCTGGCATATCAGCCCTTGTTCCCGACTGGCCGGGTGTGCTGCAGGTGCCTGTCGACCGTCGGGAAGTACTCGCTGGAGAGCTGATCGAGGAGCAGGTCCTCGGGGTCGCCCTTGTCGTCGGCCAGGGCTTCAGCACCGCTGATGATCTCCATGATCTCGGTGGTGATCGCATCCTGGCGGACCTGGTTCATCTTGCGGGTGTACTTGATGATCAGTTCTTGGGCGTTGTCCGTTGCCGACTTCATGGCCCGCTGACGTGAAGCGAGTTCCGACGCTGCCGCTTCCAGCAGGGCAGCGAAGATTCGGGACTCGACGTATCGGGGCAACAGCGATTCGAGAACTGCGCTGGCTGACGGTTCGAATTCAAACCCTGCGGTTGCTCCGGCGTCTCCGGCATCGGCGATCACCGACGGCGGCTCGAGCGGCAGGAACCGCCGTACGACGGCTTCCTGGGTGCCCATGGAGATGAACCGTGTGTAGCAGAGGTCGATCCGGTCACAACCACCCGTGGTGAACAACTCGGTGATGCGCGCCGCGATCTTGACGGCCTCGTCGTAGGTCGGACGGTCGGTGAATCCCGAGTACGAGGCGTCGATATCGAAGTGGCGGAACTTGAAGTAGGCCTCGGCCTTGCGTCCGACAGTGACGATCGAGAACTCCTGGCCGTTGGCACGAGCTGCCTGAACCTCGCGTTCGGCAAGGCGGATGACCGTGGTGTTGTAGGCGCCAGCGAGACCACGGTCGCCGGCCAGCACCAGAACGCCGACCTTCTGGACCTTCTCGACCGGTCGCAGCAGCGGGTGGTTGATCTCGGCGCCGGCAGCGGCGAGGTCCTGGATCACCTGGGTGATCCGCTCGGAGTAGGGCCGAGCCTCGTTGGCCTGGGCCTGTGCCTTGACCACACGGGTTGCCGCGATGAGTTCCATCGCGCGCGTGATCTTCTTCATGTTTGTGACGCTGGCGATCTGCCTGCGTAGAACTCGCTCTTGTGCTCCCGGCATATGTTCTCCTGGTCAGCCTCTCGTAGTCAGCCGATGTTCCGTGTAGGAACGATCAGGCTTCCTCTCGGCTTGATTCGGCTTCGGGAAGATGGGTAGCGGCGCGCTTGACGGTCAGATCCTCATCCGGCTGCGCTTCGGCGGCGGGAAGTGAAGTATCCGCCTCGCTGCCCACAAACTGGTCGGCGAACGCCTTGATACCGGCCTCGAATGCTTCGACGTCGGAGATGTCTCCTGTGCTGCGGATCTCTTCGAGGAGTCCGGCGTGACGAGCACGGAACCACTCGAGCAGTCCTGACTCGAAGCTTTCAACGGCCTTCATGTCGATGCTGTCGAGGTAGCCGCGGGTACCGGCGAAGATGACCACGCACTGTTCTTCGACGGGCATCGGCGAGTTGATTCCCTGCTTGAGCAGTTCGGTCAGACGGTAACCACGCTCAAGCTGCGCCTTGGAAAGGGCGTCGAGGTCGGAACCGAATGCGGCGAACGCTTCGAGCTCACGGAACTGCTGCAGGTCGGACTTGAGCGTACCCACGGCCTTCTTCATGGCCTTGACCTGGGCGGCGGAACCAACCCGTGAAACCGAGATACCGACGTCCACAGCCGGGCGAATACCGGACTTGAACAGGTCGTCCTGGAGGAAGATCTGGCCGTCGGTGATCGAAATCACGTTTGTGGGGATGTAGGCGGAAACGTCGCCGGCCTTGGTCTCGATGATCGGCAGAGCAGTCAGCGAACCTGCGCCATTCTCGTCGGACAGCTTGGCGGCGCGCTCCAGCAGGCGGGAGTGCAGGTAGAACACGTCACCCGGGTAGGCCTCACGCCCCGGCGGGCGGCGCAGCAAGAGAGATACCTGACGGTACGCCTCGGCCTGCTTCGAGAGGTCGTCATAAACGACGAGTGCGTGTTCGCCATTCTCCATCCAGTGCTGACCCATGGCGCAACCTGCGTACGGGGCGAGGTACTTGAACGGCGCCGGATCGGAGGCAGGAGCGACCACCACGACGGTGTAGTCGAGCGCACCACGATCTGCCAGGGTGGCGACCGTCTGGGCGACGGTCGAGGCCTTGAGGCCGATCGCCACGTAGATGCACTTAACGCCGAGTCCACGCTGGTTGATGATCGTGTCGATCGCAACGGTGGTCTTGCCGGTCTTGCGGTCACCGATGATCAGCTCTCGCTGGCCACGACCGACGGGGATCAGCGAGTCGATTGCCTTGATGCCGGTTTGCATCGGCTCGTGCACGGGCTTGCGGCCCATGATGCCCGGGGCCTGAATCTCCATACGGCGGGTCTGGACGTTGGACAGAGGACCCTTACCGTCGATCGGCTCACCGAGTGTGTTGACCACACGGCCGATGAGGCCGTCACCGACGGGCACCGACAGGATGTTGCCGGTCGCCTTGACGGCCTGGCCTTCTTCGATGGAGTCGACCTCGCCGAGCACAACGGCGCCGATCGATTCCTCGTCGAGGTTGAGCGCCAGCCCCAGAAGGCCGGATTCGAACTCGAGCAGTTCGTTCACCGCTGCGTCGGGAAGCCCCGACACACGGGCGATACCGTCACCGACCTCGAGAACCCGACCCACCTGGGTCAGTGCGACGTCTGGGGTGAACCCCTCGAGGTTCTTCTTGATCGCCGCCGTGATGTCGGCGGTGTTGATCGTGAGTTCAGCCATTTCGGTTGGTCTCCTGCGGCTTCAAGTGCGGGCTTAGTGCGGATTGCGAACTGCTGCGATCACCAGAGTGGCTGATCGCCGATCCGGACGGATCAGAACGATTCGCGGAGTTGGTTCAAACGTGTGCGGACAGTTCCATCGAGGACCGAGTCACCGATCTGGGTGACGATTCCACCCATGACGGTGGGATCGACGATGTTCTTGACCGTGATGTCCTGGTTGGTGCGGGTCTTGAGGGCTTCGGTCAGCTGCGCGATCTGCGCCTCGGTCAGCGGAACCGCCGAGCGGACTTCGGCGACTTCCTGGCCGACGTTACGCGCAGAACGCTGAACGAGTTCCTGGGCGATCTTGTGAAGATCTCCGGCGCGTCCAGCGCCAATGATCATCGAGACCAGGGCCGAGGTCGTCGTGGTGGCCTTGCCTTCGAGGAGATCCTCGACGATCTGCTGGCGACGCTCGACCGGCAGACGCTGGTCGGTCAACGTGGAGCGCAGTTCGTCGTTGGACTGCATGATCCGCCCGAGGCGGAACAGCTCATCCTCTACCTCGGCAAGGCTGTCTTCTGCGACCGCTATGGCGAAGGCTGCGTCGGCGTATGCGGTGATGCGATTGTCACTCATCTGTTTTTCCGCTCTGTTCTCAGAATTGCTTGGATGGTGATTGCCGGATCAGTTCTGGGAACCGACTCGGCTGATATAGGACTCGATCAGCCGCTGCTGGGCTGCGTCATCGAGTGAGGACTCGACAACACGCTCTGCTGCTCCGAGCGAAAGGCGTGAAAGTTCACTCGACAGGTCCGACTCGGCCTGGGTGCGGGTGGCAGCCAGGTCGGCGGCGGCACGCTCCCGGACACGCTCGGCGTCTCGGACGGCTCTGATCTCGGTATCGGCGGCCAGCTGTGTGGCGCTGGCTCGGGCGTCGGCGACGATCCGAGCGGCTTCGCTCTCGGAATCTGCGAGTGCTGCCTTGATGCCGTCACGCTCGTTCTCGGCCTCGACCCGGGCGGCTTCTGCCTGGGCCAGTTTGGCTTCGATGCTGGCCGTGCGTCCCGTGTAGTACTTGGCGACGGGGGCCTTGCCGAACTTGTACAGCAGGTAGGCGACGATGAAGAACGCCAAGCTGCCCCAGATGACTTCGTTCTTGTCGTGGGGGAGCCAGAAGCCGTTTGCCGTCTCGGGTGCTTCGGCGGCCAGGACTGTGAGGAAGGTATACATCTACAACTCCAGCCTTCTCAGCGGTTTCCGCTGGCCTGATTGACGTACTCGTCGACGGTCGAACGGTTGCTCGCCAGGTCCAGGTCGCTCTGGACGACCTTGGATGCTGCCGATACCGCCAGATCTGCGACTTCGGACCGGATCGACGCCAGAGCGGCGGCCCGTGCCGAGTCCAGTTCGGCCATTGCCACCTGTCGTTGCTCGGCCACTTCGGCCTCGGCAACCCGGACGGCTTCGGCACGCTGCGCCTCGGATGCGGCCCGTGCGGTCTCGACGACCTGTGCCGCTTCGGCGCGTGCCTCGGCGAGGGTTGCGTCGTAGTCCCGGCGAACCTGCTCCGCCTGGGTGGCGGCTGTTGCCGCCGCCTCGAGGTCGGACTGCGCCTTCTGTGCCCGCTCCTCGCGGACCTTCATCAGAGGGGGCAGGCAGACGTAACGAAGCAGTATCCAGAGGCCGAAGAAGCTGATCGCACCCCAGAAGAGTTCCCCGATGTTGTCGGGGACCACTGGGTTGATCGTCTTCGCACCTTCTTCTGCAAGCACGCTCAGAACGGCGAGCATGAGGGTCTCCTCGGGGAAGCAGTGAACATGGGACTAGTGAATGAACTGGCGCTCATCTGTGGGTTTGACCCCGGATCAGACGAACTTGAGAAGAATGAAGACCACGAAGCCGATGAGGGCGAGGGCTTCGGTGAAGGCGATGCCGAGGAACATGGTCGTCTGGACCTGTCCGGCTGACTCGGGCTGACGGGCCATTGCCTGAACAGCCTGACCGACGAGGTAGCCAATACCGATGCCGGGGCCGATCGCAGCGAGACCGTATGCCATACCGGCGCCGGTGGCACCAGCGATGCCCTTGGCATCGGCGACGCTTGCTCCGTCAGGGAGCTGGGCGAGGATCGTGCTTGCGGTGTTGACGAGTGAACTCATTTGGTTGGTACTCCTGTTCGTGACCGGAAGTGGTCATGTGGTCAGGTCTTGTATTGCTTTTGGCTTCGGTACTTCTGATCTGGGGTACTTCTGATCTATCTGAACTGATCGATTTGTGCCGATCGAACTGCCTCGATCCACCGGGGCGGATCGACTTGCTGCTCGGTTCGATGAGTCA
This sequence comes from Microthrixaceae bacterium, assembly GCA_049672765.1. Taxonomy (GTDB): domain Bacteria; phylum Actinomycetota; class Acidimicrobiia; order Acidimicrobiales; family Microtrichaceae; genus JAGQSZ01. The sequence goes on from JBATWQ010000117.1 coordinate 7,444, forward strand.
GGGGTGACTCAGTGAGCCGGATGTAGTGCGCCCCCGATGTACACGGCGGTCAACAGGGCGAAGATGAACGCCTGCAGGAAGGCCACCATGACCTCGAAGCCGGTGAAGGCCACGAGCATTGGGAACGAGAGTGCGTTGACCACGACAAGCGGGCTCAACTGCCACAGGGTGATGCACAGGACCGAGAAGGTCACCAGCAGAATGTGTCCGGCGAGCATATTGGCGAAAAGACGCACTGCCAGGGAGAAGGGCCGGATCAGGAAGGTCGAAAGCAACTCGATGGGAGTCACCAGTATGTAGAGGGCCTTAGGAACACCCGGCGGGAAGAGAGCGGACTTGAAGTACCCCAGACCGTGGTGCTTGACGCCGACTCCGATGAACATCGCCCATGCGACGAGCGCAAGGATCAACGGGTTTGCCATACGGGCGTTGGCCGGCATGTGCGCCGTCGGGATGACTTCGAAGCTGTTTCCGATCCAGATGAAGAACAGCATCGAGGTCAACATCGGCAGGTAGCGCATGCCGTCGGGCCCGATCGCCGGAAGAACCAGCTGCTCCTCGACGAAGTCGATGCCCGACTCCATCACGTTCTGGAGTTTGGATGGAACCAGACTCGCCTTGCGGCCGGCCAGGTAGAACAGCAGAGCTGGGACCGCCATCGAGATCAGCGAGATCAGTGCGATCTTGTTGAACTGATAGAAGCCCTCGCCAAGGCTGGGCCAAATGACGATGTCTTGGATCGGTGGGAAATGAACCCCACCCCCGCCTTCTGAGGCGAGGATGGCCACATTGCCGGCAATGGTCTGAAGACCGAGCATCCGGAGGAACTCCTTCTACTGCGCGCTTGGCGAGGACGGGACGGAAGACGAGACTGTTGTCCCGTCATTGCCGTCGGAGGACGGTAGGTAGGGATTCGGAGTCTGTTGGGGTTTGAGACCCGGGAACGCCAACGAGGACGATACGTAGCGCATTTCCCAGAACAACAGGGCGAGATGGGTCACGATCAGGGTGATCGCGAATGGCACGAGTTCCATCCAATCGGCGTCACGCACGAGCATGACCGCCAGGAAGATGAGCCCCAGCCGCATTAGGAAGCCGAAAAGCGCAGCGCCACCCATTAGGGCGGCGCTGATACGGCCGGTGACAGCGAGAAGGTAGGCGGCGACGAGGAAATTGACCAATACGATCGCCACGGCGTACATCGTCGACGCAACGCCGTCGATTCCCCAGAAGGCCGCCGAGATCATCGCTACGACGGGAATGATCCAGACGCTGCGCTTGACCAGGTCCAATGCCACGGCCATGGCCGGAGACGGGCCTTCTATGCGCACGGTCATCGGATCCTTGGAAGTCTGACCGTTCATGAGGGCACCGCCGGGTCTTGTACGGATCCGGTTGTAACGGGTTCGTTGACACCGCTGTGCGAGCTGACACCGCTGTGCGAGCTGACACCGCTGTGCGAGTTGTGCTCCAGGCGCTCTGCGCCGTGCTGACGGAAGTCGGTCGAGGACTCATGTCCAAGCCAGGCAACGTCCGCCTCGATCTGGGACATTTCGTAGCGGTACGCGTAGTAGAGCTTGATACCGGTACCGACAAAACCCACCAGGCTGAACAGGATTACGAACAGTGGTGTCGTATCGACGCTGTGATCTAGCCATAGACCCAAAAGGCCCAGAATCACGGGTGCAAATGCAAGTTCGAACGACCCGCTGGATCGGTTCAACTGCTTCGTGGTTTCGTGAGTCTTCGTGTTGGATTTGTTCGACATGATTTCTCGACCAGTCACCGCGGAACCGCTCGGCGATGTCGCCCGGGAACTCGCTTGTGAAAGCTTTCCCAAATTACGGCGGTGGGGCTTGGGCCGCAAGTCCGAGCGGCAAATCCATTGCCGCCGCGCCCTCGCTCCGTGACCGAGATGTGCAACTCTGGCTAGAGAACAGGCTCCGGAGCCTGGGAATCAGCGCCAGCCTGGGGCTGGACCTGCGCCTGGCCATGACCTGTCGTCGGGGGCAGGCCGCTCGCGCGCTCGATCGCGTCGACGATCCTGTCGGTGTTGGCGCGGCTCTCGTAGGTGAGCCGGATCATCCAGAAACGCATGTACCGAGCCAGCGAGAACCTGACGAACAGCGCAGCCCCGGCGATTATGAGTGCAATCCCCAGGAACGATCCCTGGGCGAGCACCGCCCTCTGATCACCGGGTGAATCGCCGAAGCTCGCGACCTGGATGGCACCACCGATGGCCAGCAGAACGCCGGCCACGCCAAGGATCACTCCTATGGCCAGGAGGCGCTTCTCGCCCTCACTGGAGCTGCCACGAAGTTTCAGACCCTCGATCTCGTTCTTGAACTCGTTGATTCGGATATCATTGTTATTCAAAGGATTCACCCACCAAGATAGGCAGCGGACAGTTCATGTTCGATCTCCGACGGGCTACCGACCTGACGGATCACCCCGTTGACCATGATGGCAGCTACGTCAGCTACCCCCAGGACAGTTCGGGCGAATTGCTCTACTACGAGGATCGAGGTCCCTGACCTCGAGATCTCGACAACGATTCCATACAACTCCTCGACGACCAACGGGGCGAGCCCCATTGACAATTCGTCCAGGAGCAGGACCGTCGGATTCACCGCGAGTCCCCGGGCCATCGCAAGCATCTGCTGCTCCCCTCCGGAAAGGGTTCCGGCGAGCTGCGTGCGACGCTCTTTCAACCTTGGGAACTGCGCATAGGCGACTTCTTCGATCTGGGCCATCGAGACTCCGCCGTAAGTTGCCATCAGCAGGTTCTCGCGGACGGTCAGGTTGGGGAACACGCCCTTGCCCTCGGGGATTGTTGTGACGCCGCGCCGCGCCAACTCCTCGGGCCTGACTCCCGTGACGTCACGTCCACCGATGAGCACCGAACCCGACGTCGGATGCATCAGCCCGCATGCGACCTTCAGAGCAGTCGTCTTCCCGGCTCCGTTGGGACCGAGCAGTGCAACGACGGTTCCGGCCGGGATGGACAGATTCACCCCGTGCAGGACTTCGATGCTGCCGTAGGCCGCGCGCACTCCCCGCAGTTCCAGAAGAGGCTCGCTGACCCTGCGATCAACGTGATCGTTCTGTGAAGGCATCAGGTCGCTCCGCTGTCCTGGTTGGCAGTGACGGAATGGCTCGGCTCGCTACCCAGATATGCGGCCAGAACGGCCTCGTTCGATCGGATCTCTTCGGGCGGTCCGCTGGCGATTACCTGACCGAAGTCGAGCACTGCGAGTTCTGCACAGACACGCATCACGAGCGCAACGTCGTGTTCGACTAGAAGTATTCCGAGGCCGTTGGCAGCCAGTGTCACCAGCAGGTCACCGAATACGTCGGTCTCGGAGTCATCGAGACCTGAGGCAGGCTCATCGAGAAGCAGCACCGATGGCCGCGCCGCGAGGGCCCGACCCAGTTCGACCAGACGGGCGTGGCCGGTCGGCAGCGAACTGACGGGTCTGTCAGCGAGCGAACCCAGTTCGAGTCTTTCGAGCAGCAGGTCGATCTCGGCCTCAGGTTTCAGATCAGCCCCGTCGGCCAGGTACTGCGGAAGGTCACCCGAGCGCCGTGACCAACTGCGACGAATCTCGAGGCCCACCTGGATGTTCTCGCGAACAGTGAGTGAAGAGAACACCTCCAGCCGCTGGAACGTCCGACCGATTCCGAGTCGGGCGCGCTTGTGGGTCCCGATCTTCGAGATATCCCGGCCATCCAGACGGACCCTTCCGGATGATGGTTTGACCACTCCGCAGATCGCATTGAACGTTGTCGTTTTGCCTGCACCATTCGGTCCGATCAGACCGGTGATCCGACCTCCGTCGACCGTGAGTGAGACATCGCTGACGGCGAGATGACCGCCGAAACGAACTGACAGGGACTCCAACTGGAGAACGCTCACTGTGCCATCACCCCGGCCGTAGCCATTCCCGAGCCAGACTCCCGGCGGGACGGGACGTTGCCGTTCGACCCGGCGGCAGAGCGCGATTCGGCACCCGGAGGGAGCATCTCCTCGTCGATGCCAAAGACCCTGGCGGCTTCGAGCGCCTGCGGACGGCCGATCGGGTCGGCGATCCCAATGAAATCGGGCGACAAGTTGGCGGCCTGCACAACCGCAGTTTCACTCTCCGGCTTGGCCGGGTCGAACCCGAGGAGCCCCGCCGACACCCGGGACAAAAGGATCAGCAATGCAAGCATCGCCAACACCCGCAGCCCGTTGGACTCGGTAATGGTTCCCCACGGAATTACTGCGGCTACAACTACACCGCCCACGAGCCAGACGGCGGAGGCGACGCGGCGTCGGGTCTCGAGCCCGGTAGTGATGAGGGCTGGTAGAACCGGAACCAGGGTGAACGCCAGAGCGAGTCCGGCTGTTACGAACGACCAATTGCCGATCACTTCGGCGCGGGCTGCTAGCCACAGGACGACAGCTGCGATCGTGGTGATCACCAGCGAGACCGGGGACCTGCCGACCTCGCGAAAGCCCACGGAGAGCTGGGGCGCTGCCCCCTCCGGCTCACGGCCGAGACTCAGGCCCATGAGTGCAGGTGCGAATGACAGGACGTCGGTCACCTGCACCGAGACGAAAGTGAACACTCCGACCGCGTTCGTCGCGAACACCGTCGCGCCGATCGGTGCAGCGCCCAGTAGTAGGCCACCGATGAACGCGCCCACGACGGTGCCGATACCTCCGACGACGGCCAACATAGTCACCGACAGCGACGACGGGAGCACGAGAGACTCGGCGACGAAAGTGCGCCCCGAAACCGCTCCGGCGGTACCGGCTATCGCCGCCGATAGGGCAAAAACCCCGACCTTGGCGGAAGTCAGGTTCAACCCGAGCGTGGCGCAGGCAACCGGTGAGTCCTTCATGGCCGTAAGGCGCCGACCCCACGAGCTTCGCCTGAGCGCAACCAGCAAGTTGCCGATGACTGCGAACACGACGCTCAGCAACACCAGCTGACGGAAGTCGGTATTTACGCTGAGCGGTCCGATCTTCAGCTGCGGGACCGGCAGGTTGGCGCCCGGCATGACTTTGGTCTGGTTGAAGACCATTGCCGAACAAAACATCGCGAAGGCGGCGGTTGCGAGGGCAAGGTAGATCCCCGACAGACGCAGGGCCGGGAATGCCACCAGAGCGCCGATGACTGCGCAGACCACGATCGAAATGACCACACCCACCAGCGAGCCGTTGGCTCCCCAGGTGACCATCGCTACCCCACCGAGCCCCGTGAAGGTGATCTGCGCCAGGGAAATCTGACCGGCAAACCCCGTAAGGGGAACGAGCGACAGCGTCACGACCGTCATGAAGAAGCCTGTCGTCAACAGGTTCAGATCAGCAGGAGCAATAAGCGATCCGATGGCGGCCATTGCGAATACCAGTGCCACTCCCCCGATGACTGCGGTCTGCTGGGAAACCGCCGGAGCCGAAACGCTGCGGCGCGCCATCCCATGGGCCCGGAGTCGACTCTGGGGCTGCAGGACAATCACGACGAACAACATGATTCCTGGGATGGCATCAGGGAAGTTGCTGAGACTGATCGAACCGATCGCGGCGTCACTCGGGATGTATCCGATCGCGTATGCCTGCGAGAGACCGAGAATGATCGCCCCCAGGAACGCGCCGGGCAGGCTCCTCAGGCGGCCCACAACCGCTACCGCGTAGGCGTTCATGAACGTCAGGGTCAACCCGGTCGAGCTGAGCGATTGTTCGGAGGCGATCAATACACCGGCGACCGCCGCCATGGCCGCGCCGAGACCCCACGACAGCATCGAGGTTCTGCCGGGTCGGCCGCCGTTCAGTTGCAGCAGCGAGCGGTCATCGACCACCGCCCGCATTGCGATGCCGAGCCGGGTGCCCTTGAACACCAGCCTGAGGAGTAGTGCCACAACCAGCGCGATTCCGAGCGATAGAAGCCGCTGGTAGGGCACCACCACACCGAACAACGTGACCGTTCCGCCGGGAAAGAAGCTCGGCACCCTTCTGGAGACACTCGCCGGCCAGATGACATTGGCGAGCGCCATGAGACCCAGCATGAGGCTGATCGTGACCACGACCTTGACCACGTCTCCGGTGCTCTCGATCGCCCTCATCAGTACCCGTTCGACCACCGCCCCGAACAGAGGAGCGATCACGAATATCACCAGCAGTGCGGCAGGGACCAGCGGTATTCCCCATCCGTCGTGGACCTGCCAGAGCATGAAGGCAGCCATCATCGAGAAGGCGCCGTGGGCGAAGTTGAAGATCCCCGAAGTGGTGTATGTGACGACCAGACCCGACGCCGCGATCGCATAGATGGCGGCAGTCGAAAGTCCTGCGATCGTGAAAATTAGGAACTTGTCCACTTGTTCTCGTCGGTTTCTGTTTCGGGGACAGATTCAGTCCTTCTCACGGGTGCAGGCACCCGCCGACGGGTGAATGTGAGCAGCAAGGACCGATGACAGTAGCGATCCGTCGACACTCACGAACCATCGTCACTCAAGAGATCTGATGACCCGTCAGGTGGTGTGTTCTATCACGTCCGGAAGGCCTCGTGACGCCCGACACCGGATTGGACCCGGTGACCAGATGCGAGCCGTCTCGATGGACGGCCACCATTTCTGACACAGTGTCAGGTCTCGCGCACGATACGCCGTGTGACAGGTATTCCGGCAGGTTCGTGGGATGCCGAACACGGGATGGACGATACTCACAGCTGAATAGCGGCCGCAGATGTCGGCTTGGACCCACGGGGGAATCTCATGGACCTGATCATTCGCAATGCGACGATCGTTGACGGCACCGGCAATCCGGGCCGCCGGGGCGACGTCGGCGTGACCGACGGAGTCATCGAGGCCATCAGCGAGCCGGGAGCGTCACTCGACGCTTCTGCGGATCGAGAGATTGACGCAGAGGGTCTTGTCATAACCCCAGGTTTCGTCGACCCCCACACCCACTACGACGCCCAGCTCCTCTGGGACCCGAGTGGCTCGCCCTCGAATGTCCACGGTGTGACGACCGTTATCGCCGGAAACTGCGGCTTCACGCTGGCGCCCATAAAGCCCGAGGATGCCGACTACACCCGTCGGATGATGGCCAAGGTCGAGGGTATGCCGCTCTTGGCGCTCGAGACCGGCGTCGACTGGAACTGGGGCAGCTTCGAGGAGTATCTGGCGCGGCTCGACGGCAACTTGGGGCTGAACGCAGGATTCCTCGTGGGTCACTGCGCAATCCGCCGCAATGTCATGGGCACTGAGGCGGTTGAGGGTGAGGCGTCGAGCGAGCAGCTCGAAGCGATGAAGTCCGTTCTCGCCAGCTCGCTCAAGGCCGGCGGCCTGGGCCTTTCAACCACTCGGGCAAGGACCCACTCCGACGGCGACGGAAAGCCGGTGGCCTCACGCTGGGCCTCCGAGGACGAGCTGGTGGCACTGGCGGAGGTCGTCTCGGAGCACGAGGGCACAACCCTCGAGTTCGCATCCGACGGTTGTCTGGACGGTTTCGACGACGCCGAGGTCGATTTCATGATCCGCTTCTCGAAGGCCGGTAACCGGCCACTGAACTGGAACGTGCTGACGATCGACTCGCACGCGCCCGAGCGCTATCGGAACCAGCTCGCCGCCATGGACCGCTGCGCCGAAGCCGGCGCCAAGGTCGTGGCGTTGACCATGCCGGTGATCGTCGGCATGAACATGAGCTTCCTCACTTATTGCGCCCTCAACATGATGCCCGACTGGGGTCCGATCCTCGGCCTTCCCGTCGCAGATCGGATCGAGCGCCTGAAGGACCCCGAGACGCGTCGTTTCATGGAGGACCGCGCAGCATCCCCCGATGCCGGCGTGTTCGCACGACTCACCGGCTGGGACACCTACGTCATCGGCGACACTTTCTCCGATGAGAACCATGCGCTGCGGGGACGTCGTGTCGGCGAAATCGCGGCGGAGCGGGGCGCGGGCGCCTTCGACACTCTGCTCGACATAGTGATCGCCGACGATCTGCGCACTGTGCTGTGGCCGGGTGCGACCGATTCGGATCCAGAGTCGTGGGAACTGCGCCGACAGGCGTGGACGCACCCATCGGTCATGCTGGGCGGCTCCGACGCAGGTGCGCACCTCGACCGTATGCAGGGGGCCAACTACCCCACGCGCTTCCTGGCCGACTGCATCCGTGGACGGAAGCTGACGACGATCGAGGACGCGGTCCACATGCTGACCCAGGTCCCGGCAGAACTCTTCGGCCTGAAGGACCGCGGTGTCATCAAGGTCGGATCACACGCCGACCTGGTTGTCTTCGATCCAGAGAAGATCGAATCCGAGGTCCTGTCCATGGTTGATGACCTTCCGGGACAGACCAGCCGGCTGTTCGCGGGTTCGGTCGGACTGAATCACGTCTTCGTGTCGGGTGTCGAAGTGGTCGCCGACAGCGCACCGACGGGAGCCCGTCCAGGGTCAGTCATTCGCTCCGGAGTCGATACCTACACGGTCGCCAACGCCTGATCCGAGGTTCTCAACCTCGGGGTCGGTTGACCCGGAGGTTCCCGCCCCGGGGCCGGTCTGCCCATCGGGCGCCGGCCCTGGATGCCCGGTCTTGGCGCCGCCCCCACCGCGGTCCGCCTTGTCATCGTCATTGAACGATGCGTAGCTACGGCCGAGTCGCGGGCCGAACAAGGTGAACAGCATCAGGGCGAACGCCAACAACCCGATCGGGACGATTCCGTTGCCACGACTCGTGAAGGCGGGGATCAGGACGAAACTCGATAGCAGACCGGTCCAGGCCCACAGGATCACGACAGTCCGCCTGTGACCGTGACCCAGGTGCATGAGACGGTGATGAAGGTGTTGCTTGTCCGCGGTCGCAACTCCCTGACGGGTGCTTGCGCGCCTGATAACGGCAAAGACCAGGTCGAACATCGGAACGCCCAGAATCACCAGCGGAATCACGAGCGGCGCGAAGAAGAACCAGGACTGACCCGAGAACGGGTCGTCGGACTGTCCACCGACAGCGATTGTTGACGACGCCAGCAGTAGTCCCAGGAGCAAGGCACCCGAATCGCCCATGAAGATTCCGGCCGGATTGAAGTTGGAGGGCAGAAAACCGAGGCAGGCTCCAGCCGTGACGATCGCGACCAGGGGTCCGACGTTAGAAGGATCGAGCACGCCGACATCCAGTAGGCGCCAGCCGTAGAGAAAGAACGACCCCGACGCGATGGCCACGATGCCTGCCGCCAGGCCGTCGAGACCATCGATCAGGTTGACCGCGTTGGCCATGCCGACCACCCAGAGAACAGTGACGAGCGCGGACATGTCCGGCGGAAGGACGGTGAATCCGACGAAGGGCACCCGGAAATAGATGATCGTCAACCCCACCAAGGTCAGGATCGACCCAGAAAGAACCATCCCGGCCAGCTTCGCGGGGGCCGAGACATCCCTGATGTCATCGATCAGTCCGGTCGCCCAGATGACAGTTGCGGCGGCGACGATTCCGAGGAGGTTGTTCGGCGCCTCAAATACCGCCTCGAAGTGGGGAAGCCGTGATGCGACGGCCAGCCCAGCAAGCAGTCCGAGAAACAGAGCCGTGCCGCCCAGCACCGGCGTTGGAGTCGCGTGGACGGTTCGATCACCCGGCTGGGCAAGGGCACCCATCTTCACCGACAGAATCCGAAGTGGTGGAACTGTCGCCGCCGTCACGGCCACGGCAACGAGCATCACTACCGCGTAGGAGAGAACGTCCACGGATTCAGGCTACTCGTGGGTCCGAGACCCAAGGAATCCTCGTGGACAAAGCCGTTTGTCACCCCCTCCCTCTAGACTTTTACTTAATGAAGTTCTACTTCTGGTGCTATAAACCAGAGAGGGAAGAAGCGCATCAGAGAAATCATCTGGTGCAACCGGCAGATCTGAGACTGGGTCTGGGTCAGTTCTGCCACCGAAGGATGGAGTGATATGGGCAGGGAGCAGCTTTTGGCGCCCTCGAGTTCGACCCTCGCGTCGAAACCGAATGCGGCTACGGCTCCAAGCGCGGGTCCTGTCGGACTCAGGTCGGCCGACGGCTCGCTCACGGAGCAGAGTCTTGCGAAACTAGATCACGAGCCCACCCGCGTGATTGACGACCTCTCCGAACCCACGGAGAACTCCTTCGTAACCAGAGCAGCAAGCTTCAAGGCGACGATGATCATCGCCGATGGGCTTGCTGCCATCGCCGGGATCCTCGCGGCAATCGGCTTCGGGAGCGGGTTGAGCCTCCTGAGCACCCAGCAGAAGTACACCTTCGTCGTACTCTCACTGGTCGTCTGGCCGGTCGCGTTTGCCCAGCAGGGCCTCTACCACGCCCGCCACCTGAGCCGAAGAGCCGAAGAGATGCGCCGCCTGGTCAACGCCGTCGTGGCCGGGACCATCGCTATGGCCGGACTCTCCGTCATCGTCCGAGTCGACCTCTCACGTGAATGGATGATGCTTTTCGGGGCCGCCGTCCTGACGTCGGTGGGATTGGTCCGAGAGACATTCCGCCAGATCGTCAAGCGCAGGCGGGAAACCGGCAAAATGACCCGACGGGTGATTTTGGTGGGGAGCAACGAAGAGGCCGAAGAAATCAACGTCATGCTGACCACCAGCGCGGAATTAGGATACAAGGTCGTCGGTCGCGTCACCGACAAGCCCGAGGATATGGATCCTCCAGACCCCGAGTTGGAGTCGGAGCAGGACTCACAACTTCCTCGATACCTCGGTCACACCGACGACATCTTGGAGATCGTGCGATCTACCCGATCGAGCGGCGTAATCGTGGCAACAACCGATATCGACCTGGATGCGGCCAACCGCCTCGTTCGGGTGCTCACCAGCGAGGGTGTTTATGTCGAGCTGACCTCGGCGATGCGTGACATTGCAGCTCGGAGGGTGACGATCAGGCCGCTGGGTCGATATCCAGTCATGTCCGTCGAGCCGGTCAATCGCAACGGCTGGCGCGCGCTGTTCAAGCGTGGCTTCGACGTCGCCATCTCGACCCTGTTGTTGATTCTCGCCTCGCCAATTCTTCTGGTATCGACCGTGGCGATTCGACTCACGTCCGGGCCGAACGTCCTGTTTCGACAGACCCGTGTCGGCAGGAACGGCAGTCCGTTCACGGTGTTCAAGCTTCGCACCATGGTCAACAATGCCGAGGACCTCCTTCCCGACCTGATCGACCAGAACGAGGCCGCGGGCCCAATGTTCAAGATGTCCGACGATCCTCGTGTCACGAAGGTCGGCAGGTTCCTCCGTCGGACCTCGATTGATGAACTTCCACAGTTGATCAATGTGCTCAAGGGCGACATGAGCCTGGTCGGGCCACGCCCGGCGCTACCCCATGAGGCCCTCCAGTGGAACGACGACCTTCGTGAGCGTCTCCGTGTCCAGCCCGGAATCACAGGCAACTGGCAGGTCAACGGCAGGTTCACCGCTTCGATGGAGGACTACCAGCGCCTCGATCTGTTCTACGTCGACAACTGGTCTGTGGTTACCGACCTGGTCATCATGGTTAAGACAATCCCAGCCATCCTGAAGCGCAACGGCGCAGCCTGAACCTGAAGTTTTGCCCCGAGCATCAGTTCGGAGTTTCCACTCGGCCCCAAGTTTCAACCGGAGGCCCCAGGTTTCGGTTGCAGCCTTGGCTCAGGGGTAGGGGGTAAACGCTGCGCAGAGCTCCGCCACCTCGGAGCGGACCGAAGTGGCCACCCCTTCGTCCTCCGGCGAACGGAGAACCCGGGTGATCAGCTCAGCGATCTGACCCATCTGGGGCTCGGTCATGCCCTGGGTCGTCACCGACGGAGTACCGATGCGGAGCCCCGAGGTGACGAACGGCGAACGCGGGTCGTCGGGAACAGTGTTCTTGTTGAGCGTGATACCTGCACGGTCCAACGCGTTCTGGGCATCCTTACCCGTCAGGTCCTCATCGAAGGTACGCAGGTCGATGAGCATCAAATGGTTGTCGGTACCACCCGAGACGAGTCGAAATCCGTTCTCGGCCAGGCCCTTCGCGAGAGCTCGCGAGTTGGCGACGATCTGGTGTGCGTAGGAGGAGAAGCTGGCGTCGGCCGCCTCGCGGAACGCCACCGCCTTGCCCGCGATGACATGCTCGAGCGGACCGCCCTGAAGGCCCGGGAAGATCGCCTTGTTGATCTTGGCCGCGTACTCGTCCTTCGAAACGATGCAGCCACCCCTCGGCCCTCGGAGCGTCTTGTGTGTAGTGAACGTAACGATGTCGGCAAGGGGTACCGGGTTGGGGTGTGCCCCACCCGCCACGAGTCCGGCAATATGCGCGGCGTCGAACATGAAGAGCGCGCCGACCTCGTCGCAGATCTGCCGGAGCGGCTCGGGGTCGATGACGCGGGGGTAGGCCGTTGCACCCGCGACGATCATCTTGGGACGGTGCTTGTGGGCCAGGTCCCTTATCTGGTCAAAGTCGAGCCTTTCGTCGCTCGGGGTCACCGAGTATGAAACGAAGTTGTAGAAGCGTCCCGAGATGTTGACCGGTGAACCGTGGGTCAGGTGACCGCCGTGGTCAAGGCTGAGCCCGAGGACGGTGTCACCGGCTTCGAGCAACGCCAGATAGACGCCGAGGTTGGCATTGGCGCCCGAGTGCGGCTGCACGTTGGCGGCTTCGGCTCCGAAGAGCGCCTTCACCCGTTCGATCGCCAGTGACTCGATCTCGTCCACCACGAGATTTCCGCCGTAGTACCGCTTTCCGGGGTAGCCCTCGGAGTACTTGTTGGTCAGCGCCGAACCTACGGCTTCCATCACTGCCGGAGATGTGAAGTTCTCGGATGCGATCAGCTGAATCGTCGTGTTCTGGCGCTCGACTTCTCGGTCTATGGCCGAGAAAAGTTCTGTGTCGCGGTCAGTCATCCAGGGCATGTACTCGTCACTTTCTGAGCAGTATCAGTATCGGTAGCAGTATCGGAACTACTGGGCGTCCAGCTTGGCCACCCGGCCAGCATGTCTTCCGCCCGCGAAACGGGCCGAGAGAAACGCGTCCACCGCGTCCTTGGCCACCTCGACCCCGATGAGTCGCTCACCGAGGCAGATCACGTTGGCATTGTTGTGTTCCCGGGTCAGACGGGCAGACGTGACGTCGTGAACTGCGGCGGCGCGGATGCCGTGGATCTTGTTGGCGGCCATGCACACACCGAGGCCCGATCCGCAGACCGCCACTCCAAGGTCGGCCTTACCATCCGCGACCTCTCTGCCGAGCGCAAACCCGAAGTCCGGATAATCGACACGGGCGTCGCCGTGGGTTCCGAGGTCGGTGACCTCTATTCCCTGCTCGCTGAGATAGCTGACCAATTCGTCCTTAAGATGCACACCGGCGTGGTCGGCAGCGAGAGCTACCCGGAGTGGTTCCGAAGCACCTTTGGATGTGTCATCAGCGTTGGTCACGGGGTCCAGCCTACCCGATGCCATTGAACCCGATATTGGTCCCGACCGTAGGATCGGGCTCATGGGTTCAGCAACAGACGGTGCAAACGGCAACGAACCGACAGGGCCATCGGGAGCGCCCAGAGGCGCTGGATCCAGGTCCATCGACCCCAGGCTCCCGGTCATAATCGGGGTGGGTCAGTTCCTCAACCGGGTCGATAGAGGCGCCGAGTCAATCGAACCTGCGGGGCTGATGGCCGAAGCGGTTCGAATCGCAGCGGCGGACTGCGGCAGTACCGAGGTCGGCTCCGGGGTGCTCTCCAACGTCGAGCTCACAGCTGCGGTGCCCACCTTCACTTGGCGCTACCGGGATCCGGCGGCGCTCGTGAACGCCGCCCTTGGAATCAGCGGCGCCCGCACCTGGTACGCGACCGTGGGCGGCAACACGCCCCAAATGCTCATGAACCGGATCTGCTTGTCAATCTCGTCCGGCGATCTCGACCTCGCGATCCTCTGCGGCGCCGAGGCCGGCCGTACGCGGGGTGTGGCCCGCCGAGAGGGACGCGAACTCGATTGGACCAAGCAGGACGACGCTGTGACTCCGGACTGGATGGACGAATCGCCGTTCTTCATGGGTCATGAGGCCGACGCGGCGCGGGGCGTGGTCATGCCGCTCCAGACGTACCCGGTGTTTGAAAGCGCCCTCTGGCATGAATCAGGGCTCAGTCGCGACGAGCACTTGCACCGCGTCGGTGAAATCTGGAGTGGCTTTTCGAAGGTCGCCAGCGAAAACCCCTTCGCCTGGCGACGGGAGTCCTACACGGCGGACGAAATCGTCACCCCGACCGAGGAGAACCGGCTGCTCGGCTCGCCCTACACCAAGCGGATGGTGGCCAACCCCGATGTGGACATGGCCTCCGCGGCCATCGTCTGCTCGGTGGCCAAGGCCCGGGCGTTGGGAATCTCGCCGGACCGGTGGGTATTCGTCCACTCGGGCACCGACGCCAAAGACCGCTCCATTTCTGAGCGACCCAACTTCCATTCCTCCCCCGGGATCCAGGTCGCGGGATCTCTCGCATTGGAACTCGCCGGGGTGGGAATCGACGACGTTGCCCACCTCGACGTGTACTCCTGCTACCCGTCGGCCGTGCAGATCGCCATGAGGGCACTTGGCATTGGTGCGGACCGACAACTCACGGTCTACGGAGGTTTGGCCTTCGCAGGTGGCCCCTGGAACAACCCGGTCGGGCACGCCATCGCTTCAATGGTCGACGTTCTACGTGCTGATGCCGGAGCCAGCGGATTCGTGACTGCAAACGGCGGGAACATCGACAAACACGCTTTTGGGGTCTACTCGACCAAGCCTCCGACGGGAGGATTCCGATACGAGAGCCCCCAACAGAAGGTCGACCAGGTCCCTGGGATCCAAGCAGTCGTCGATCACAGTGGCGAGGCCGTCATCGAGGGTTGGGCGGTCATGCACGATCGCGAGTCGAATCCCGAGAAGGCCCATGCCGCATGCTTGACGCCCGAAGGCAAAAGGACCTGGGCAGTCACTGGTGATCCGGCAGTCATGACCGAGCTGGTTTCCTCGGACATGACTGAGCGGGTCGTGGTGATCGACGGGGCAGGCAACTTCGAGATCAAATAATCGAACTCGGCGGTGTCACCTCGGCTTCAGAGGCGGTCGAGGCGATCCAACCGGGCTCGCAGAGATCGCAGGATCTGCTCAGAGGCCTTGGGCATTTCCTCAAGGAGAACTCGAAAGGCGTCGGAGTTGAACTCGAGAGTCGTCAACTCAGTGTCCGCGAGGACCGTCGCAGTTCTTGGACGCCTATCTACCAGGGCCATCTCTCCGATCATCGAACCGGGCCCCGAGGTCGTCACGTACTCTCCCCGCACGTAGACACTCGCCTGACCCGAGATGATCACGTGGCAGACGGTCCCGGGATCACCCTGGTCGACGATCACCTGTCCTGGGCTGAAATGCCTCTCATTCGAGATCTCGGCGACACGTTCAGCCTCGTCGTCGCTGAAGTTCGCGAACAGCGGGATTTCCTGGATGACACCCTTGCGGTCAGGCCGTCCATCTTTGCTGTCCACCCGCTGCTCCCTATGTCCGGATTCGCCCCAAATCATCATTGGGTCGTTGGAACACTAACCCTTCAGGAGCGAGGGCGACGGGCCAATAGAGTCCGGTCACGACCGGTCAGATCTGTGGCAATTCGGCAGTCGTGGAAGTATCCGTCGGCAAGTTCCAGAACCGTCCCCGCCTGCTCCGGAGACAGCTCGCAGACAAGCACCCCTTCCGGCTGTAGCCACTCCCCCGCCCCGGCAACTATCTCGCGCAGGTCGTCGGTCCCGTCCTCACCGGACCACAGCGCAGACCCGGGCTCCCAGTCGGTCACCTCGCCGGGAAGTTCGATCGCCGTCGCCACGTACGGCGGATTCGAGATGATCAGGTCCACGGTGCCACGGAGATCATCGGGCAGCGCCTCGAACCATGACCCCAGTGCGCTGCTGACCCGGGCGCCACTTCTACCCAGCCCCGCGATGTTTGCTCTCGCAACATCAAGGGCGTCGGCTGAGGAGTCCGTGAGCCAGACGCGGGAGCGGACCCGCTCCGCCGCAACCGATAGCCCGATGGCTCCGGATCCAGTTCCCAGATCGACTACGAGTGTCTCTCTCTCGGTCCCGCCGATCAGGTCCAACTCCGCCAACGCCATTTCGACGACTGCTTCGGTTTCCGGCCGCGGTATCAACACACGGCGGTCGACCATCAGGTCCAGGGTCCTGAACGACCACGAGCCGAGTACATACTGGAGGGGTTCTCCGGTGAGTCTGCGGGAGAGCATCCTGTCGTAGCGCGACATGCCACCCTCGGTCACCAATTCGTCCAGACCCAGCAGGAACGCCGAGGGTGATGCGCCGGATGCCTCTTCGATGATCCGCCGAGCATCACCTGCCGCATCCGGATTGCCGCTCGCTGCCAGCGCTTCGCGCGCCTCGACCAGCAGTTCACCCCAGCTGACCGTTCCGTCCTCACGACCGGTCGCTTCGTCGCTGGCAGCGAAGTCCCGAGCTGCTGGGTAGCTGTCTTCTCCGCTGCCTGAGCGGTCGGGTCCCGTAGGATCAGGATCCGCGTCGTTCAAGAAACTTCCTCGGCCAGTCGGGTCGCCCGATCATCGGCCACGAGGGCGTCGCTGATCTCGGTCAGGTCACCCGAGAGAATTTTGTCGAGGTGGTAGAGGGTCAGTCCGATCCGGTGGTCCGAGACCCTGTTCTCCTTGAAGTTGTAGGTGCGGACCTTCTCGCTCCTACCGCCGCCACCTATCTGCGCCTTGCGCTGTCCGGAGGCTTCGTTCATCTGTCGGTCCTGCTCGAGCTTGAGCAGGCGTGCTCGCAGAACCTGCAGGGCCTTCGCACGATTCTGGATCTGACTCTTCTCGTCCTGCATCGCCACGACCAGGCCCGTCGGAAGGTGCGTGATCCGCACCGCAGAGTCGGTCGTGTTGACCGACTGACCTCCGGGGCCGGACGAGCGGTAGACGTCGACGTTCAGGTCGTTGGGATCGATCTGGACGTCGACCTCGTCGGCCTCGGGAAGCACCGCGACCGTCGCGGATGACGTGTGGATCCGACCCTGCGATTCGGTGACCGGCACACGCTGGACCCGGTGGACACCGGCTTCGAACTTCATCCGGGACCAGACCCGGTCACCGCTCAACCGGAACGTGACCTCCGCCAGCCCGCCAAGATCCGACGGAGATGAGGACATCACCTCCATCTTCCAACCGAGGCTGGACGCGAAGCCCTGATACATGCCGAAAAGGTCCTTTGCGAACAGGTTCGCCTCTTCACCTCCCTCAGCACCTCGGATCTCGATGATCACATTCCGCTCATCGAAGGGATCAGACGGAAGCAACAGCATTCGTAGATCCCCACCAAGTTGTTCAACCGCAGCTTCGAGCTCGTTCACTTCTCCGCGCAGCAACTCGCGATCTGCCGGGTCGGCCGAGGCGTGAAGCTCACGGGCGGCCTCGAGGTCTCCTTCGGTTTCGCGCAGACGATTCAGGAGCGTGACGACATCGTCGAGTTCCTTGTAGCGCTTCGACAGTTCGATGTAACGGCTCTGATCTGCAGCAACGTCCGGGTCGCCGAGTCGCGCCTGGACGTCATGGAACTCCCGCTCCAGAACTTCGAGTCGGGACGCTAGGTCGGTCCAGCTCATGTCAGCCCCAGTCAACTTCTGTTCCGAGTACCTCTGCCCGACCTTCGAGCATGTCTGCGAGCTCAACCGTCGCGTTGTGGCGGTCCCGAGCGGGGACCGCTATCACCAGATCGGCCGAAGGGTCGAGCGCCGCACGCAGGTCTGCGGCGAGCGGCACGGTCGCCATGTTGATTCCGGTGGAACAGACAACAATCACCGTCCCACCGTCAGGGCGTTCGCCGTAGGCGGCAGCGGGATGCGGGTCGCGCATTCCGGGGGACTCGGTGGTCATGGCCACGGCCTCGAGTCGGGTGGCGCCCACCCGTCCGGGCTCGTCGAGCAGCGAAACCCGAAGCCAGCGCTCTCGGCTCAGCAGCTGGAGCGGATGCACCGGAGCGCCCGGGTAGCGATGCTTGCGTACGACCTCGAGGGTTCGCCGGAGCGCGTCTTCGGGCGACATGTCGGCGTTGACCGCAGCTACAGCATCCCGATCGAATCGCCCGACGCCCGCTTCCAGGTGCAACTCATCGTCGCCCCCGTTAGCCGCAGGCCAGCGGACCAGGCGGGCCACTTCCAGCCCGAGCAACTCTCCTCGGACGACCCCGTGCTCTACGACCACTTCGAGGCGTTGGGACCGCAGAATGTCGATGAGGTCACCTGGGGCGCTCGGGGCAGGAACGGTCGCCGGGACCGGGTCGGCGACCACTGCTGACGCGGTCGACCCAGCAACCTCGAGCACCGAAATCAGCAAGTCCCCAGACGAAAAGTACGAGGCGAATCTCGCGGCCGTTGACGCAGCTTCGTCGACTAACACAACCAGCTCTGTGCAGTTGTTCCTCCGCGCCCACAGCACCGCCGAGGCAACCGGTCCGGGGTCGCCCTTTTCGATCAACCCGTAGGCGCGACCTCCGTCGGCCATGACCGTCAACGCGCCTCGGGCCTCGGGCTCCGAAGCGTTCTCGCCAACCGGGCCGAGGGACCGGACAAGCCCGGTCAGCTTCGAGGCCAGCAGGCGCTCCCGCTGGTCCGACTGCATGGTCACCTGGCCTGGGAACGGGTGCGTTGATGCCGCTGCGGCCAGGCCCTGGGGCCCACCGTCAGCGGCGATCGACTCACTCTGATTCGGTTGTCTCGGCTTCAGCGGACTCCGGGTCGGGTGTGTCCGACGCCGGGTTCTCCGAACCTGCCGCCTCGGATGCTCCACCCGCAGACTTGCGCCTGCCGTAGCGACGCTCGAAGCGCTCCACACGACCGGCGGTATCGACGATCTTCATCTGGCCCGTGAAGAACGGGTGGGTGAATGCCGAGATCTCGACCTTGGCGAGCGGGTACTCGTTGCCGTCGGTCCAGGTGGTGGTCTCGTGGCTGTCGATGGTCGATCGGGTCAGGATCTTGTCGCCGGAGGACGTGTCCTGAAAGACGACGTACCGGTAGTTGGGATGGATTCCGGGCTTCATTGGACTCTCCGTTGGGGCACCGGTTTCCGTGCGGCACCCATATGGGGGACGAATAAGTATTGCGCGGGTACGCGCCCCGGAGCGAACCGGGGAGATTCGCTCAGCGAACCGCTGGGCCCTTGGCGATCTCGGCGAGGAACGAGTCGTTGGTAGGGAACTTGCGCATGCGGTCGATCACCAGGTCGAGGGCGGCGGAATCGTCACCATCGACGGTGAGGGCCGCGAGCAGCCGGCGGAGCTTCCAGACCAGTTGAAGGCGGTCGTGGTCGATCAGCAGTTCTTCGTGACGAGTCGATGACCCTGCGACATCGATCGCCGGGAACACCCGACGCTCGGCGGCACCCCGGTCGAGGCGGAGTTCCATATTGCCGGTTCCCTTGAACTCTTCGAAGATCACTTCGTCCATCTTCGAGTTGGTGTCGACCAGAGCGGTGGCGAGGATCGTCAGGGAGCCGCCCTCTTCGATGTTGCGGGCCGCTCCGAAGAACCGCTTGGGCGGGTAAAGAGCCCCGGTGTCGAGGCCCCCGCTCATGATGCGTCCACCGGCAGGTGCTGCCAGGTTGTAGGCCCTCGAGAGCCTGGTGATCCCGTCGAGGATGACCACGACGTCCTGGCCCTGTTCGACCATGCGCTTGGCGCGCTCGATCACGAGTTCGACGACCTGGGTGTGCTCCTCCGGGGGGCGATCGAAGGTCGACGCGACGACCGCTCCGTTGACCGAACGACTCATGTCGGTGACTTCCTCGGGTCGCTCATCGACCAGCAGGACGATCAGCTCGACCTCGGGATGGTTCTTTTCGATCGCCTGGGCGATCGTTTTCATCACGGTCGTCTTGCCGGCCTTGGGAGGCGACACGATCAGGCCGCGCTGACCCTTTCCGATCGGGGCCAGAAGATCGATGATCCGCGAGGTGATGTCGTAGGGCTGGTCGGCGCGTTCCAGAATGAGCTGCTCGTTGGGGAAGACCGGAGTGAGTTCCTCGAACTTCGGACGCTCCCGCGAGCGGTCCGGATCGCCGCCGTTGACGGTGTCGATCCTCAGCAGCGCCGGGTTCTTCTCGCCACGATTGGCTGGGCGGCTGGTTCCGGTCAGCCAGTCACCGCGGCGCAGCCCGAACTGGCGGGTCTGCTTGACCGAGACATAGACATCGTCACGACTGGGCATGACGCCACTGACGCGTAGGAACCCGTAGCCCTCGTCGCGCAGATCCAGTGTTCCTGAAACCTCGATCGGCTCCCCTTCCCACTGCGTCTGGGTCTCGGAACCGTCGTCGTTGCGATCACGGTCGCGGCCACGACGGCGACGGCGCTTACGCCCCTCACCCTCCTGGTGCTGGGAGTCGCCGTCATCACCCTGGCGGCCATCGCCACCGTCCTGGTGAGACCCGCCCTGGGATCCCCCTCCCTGGCTCCCCTGGCCTCCTTGACCGGACTGGCCGGATGCGCCGGCCTGGCTTCCCTGACCGGACTGGCCGGATTGCCCGGACTGGCCGGATTGCCAGCTGCCCTGCTGGGACTCCTGACCGTTACGCGAACCACGGTCCTCGGACCGGGCGGATTGGCCTCCACGTTGGGTTCCGGACCTTGATCCGCCGCGGTCCTGTTGTCCCCGCTGACGTCCCGGGCCTTCAGAGTCGGGGCCGTTGCCTGCCTGGTCTCGACCCGAGCCGGAATCGGACGATTCCTCCGCGGGGCTACGTTCCGCGTCGGCGGCACGGGCCCGCGGGGTCGACCGACCCGACGTGCTGCTCGACGGACGACCGTCGGAGCGTCCGGAGTCGGAACCACTGTCGCCGGACCCGCCTGCTTCAGCCGCGTCGGCGCCGGCTGACTCCGAGGCTTCCGCCTCGGCCCCACCAGCTTGGGATGCTCCGTCCGATCCACTCTCGTCCGATCCCGCGGATTCCGTACCCCCGGAGGACGATCCGACACCGGCCAGGTCGAGGATCATCTGGACCAAGTCTGCCTTGCGGGTCCTGGACGTCGGTTTACCGCCGAGAACGGTTGCGATTGTCGCGAGTTCGGTCCGGTCCTTGCGTTCGAGGCCTTCGAGGTCGATCGAGTCACCACTCACTGCTATGTCCCACTTGTCTCTCTGGCAACGGATTCGGTCACGCTGCGATTGTCGGCCAGTCGACGCACCAATAGCGGTCGATCTGACAATTCAACGGTTTGCGGTACCCCTGGACCTGGGCAACCACTTGAGCGTCAGGGACGATGCCCGGACAACCAAGTGGCACTAACAGCCGGCGACCGATCACGTTGATCGGCTGGCCGCAAGCCCCCTAGCGGTACCTTTATGAACTTTTCGACTCTAACTAGGTCAACTCGTCCGCTGCAATTCTCCACGTTGCGTCCACGAACCAATCGAAAGGAGTCCCTGGCTCCGGACCGGCGGCCCCAGTGGCACTCAGCCTCGACCGTTGACCAGGCGATCCATCAGGCGATATCCGTCGACGACCTCACTCGCAACGGTGCCCTCCTCGGAGTACTCACCGCCCGGGCCGTCGGTCGTAGAGTCGACGAGCAGATATGGAACCGAGTCCGACGTGTGGGTCTTGAGCGCGAGCGGAGTCGCGTGGTCGGGTGACATCAGTAGGCGCCATTCCCCCATCTCATCGAGGGCAGGAATCAAGTCCGCGAGAATTCGTCGGTCCCAGTTCTCCAGAGCCTTTACCTTCTCGGCGACGTTGCCTGCATGGCCGGCCTCGTCGGTGGCCTCCACGTGGATCACGAACAGGTCGCTACCAGCGCGCAGGGCTTCAATCGCCGCGTCACGCTTGCCCTCGTAGTCCGTGTCGTACCAGCCGGTTGCGCCTGGCACCTCGACTATGTCCATTCCGGTAAGGACGCCCAGCCCACGAACCAGGTCGACGGCAGTCACCATTCCTGCCTTCAGACCGTAAGTCGATTGGAACGACGGCAGTCTCGGCTGGTGACCCTGACCCCAGAGCCACACCTGGTTGGCGGCGACGGAAGGAAACCTGGAGAGAACCTTGCGGCTGGCCTCCATCACCTCGCGCAGCAACGGCGCACTCGGACCGACCGGCCAGATCGCAGGGTCGTCGCTCAGGTCGTGCGGCGGTACACATTCGGCGTCGGCCCACGATTGGGGCGCGACCATGATGTGTCGGTACTGGACCCCCGGATGGAACGTGATGTCGGCGCCAGCGCCGGATCCAAGCTCGGCGTCGAGTGCGGCGATCACCTCGGCGGCGTCCTCGGTGCTCGGATGCCCACCTGCGAAGTCAGCCATGTACCCGTCGTTGCCGCCACGCCCGGTGTCGACGGTCGACAGGTTGCACCTGAATGCAACCTGGTCCGGGGCAAGCTCGATCCCCAGTGATGCTGCTTCTATCGGCGCCCGGCCAGTGTGATGGATGGCGGGATCGAAACCGAGGAGCGAGAGGTTACCGACGTCGCTTCCCGGTGCCATCCCCCGGGGGATCACCTGTGCACGACCGACGGTTCCCCTGGCTGCAAGTGACCGCAGGATCGGCGTGTCGGCAACTTGTAGTGGGGTTCGACCACCCAGATCGGGATTGGGCTCGTCGGCGCAGCCGTCAGGGACACAGAGGACGTATTTCACCTCGACAGTCTGGCTCAGCCGTCACGCCGCGGTTCAACTTCGCGAGGCGATCCCCTGCGCCGGACCGGAGCGGAGACGATCTCGGATCAACGACTCGACCGCGGCCAGATTGCCTTCGACCTTTGTGATGCGCTCCGGTCGGTCGAAAAGGTCAGACAGGCGTGGCGGCAGCGGAGGCCTGATTCCTATGGCCATCTCGACCGCGTCCGGGAACTTCGCCGGGTCCGCAGTTGCGAGGGCGATAACCGGAACCGACGGGTCTCCGTTGGTCTGCTCAGCCGCTGCGACAGCGACGGAGGTGTGGGGGTCGATGATCATGCCCCGTCTCTGGTGGACGTCCCGGATGACTCCTGCGGCGCTCTCTCCGTCGATACGGGTGGCATCGAACTCCTCGCCGAGTCGACGCAGGTGGCCCTCGCTGACCGACACGGTTCCGTCGGATCTGAACCTGCCCATCAGATCTGCGACTGCGGCGCCGTCCCGGTCGAGCACCTCAAAAAGGAGTCTCTCAAGATTCGAACTGACCTGGATGTCCATAGACGGACTCGTCGTCGGAACCACCTCGCGAATTTCCATGGTGCCGGTCGTGAAGAAGCGGGTGAGAATATCGTTGCTGTTGGAAGCAACGAGAAGGCGGTCGACCGGCAGTCCCATCTGTTTTGCGGCCCAGCCCGCGAGGATGTTGCCGAAATTCCCGGTCGGCACGCTGAAGGTCACCGGACCGTGATCGGGGGCAACTTCCAGGTGTGCGGTCACGTAGTAGACGATCTGCGCCATGACCCGGGCCCAGTTGATCGAGTTGACCGCCGAAAGCCCAACCTCTTTGCGGAACTCTTCGTCCGCGAAGGCCGCCTTCACCAGGTCTTGGCAGTCGTCAAAGGTTCCATCCACTGCAACCGCATGGACGTTCTCCGCGTCGATGGTGGACATCTGACGCCGCTGCACGTCTGAAACCCGGCCGTCGGGAAACAGGACGAAGATGTCTATGTGGTCCCTGTCCCGCACGGATTCGATCGCGGCCGAACCCGTGTCCCCCGAGGTGGCCCCGAGGATGCACGCCCTCTCGCCCCGCTGGGTGAGTACATGATCGAACAGCCGACCCACGAGCTGCAGCGCCACGTCCTTGAAGGCCAGGGTCGGGCCGCGGAACAACTCGAGTAGCCAAACGTCCGCGCCCGATTCGGTCGTGCCGAGCGGCACCACCGGACAGACCCTGTCGTCGTCGAAGACGCTGTAGCTCTCGGTAACGATCCGCTCGAAATCGGCCCGGTCGATCTCGCCCTCCACGAAGGGCCACATGACCTCGATCGCCACCTCGGGGTACGACAGTCCTGCCAGGTCATCGAGGTTTGGGAGCTGTGGCCACGTCTCGGGCAGGTACAGCCCGCCGTCGGACGCCAGCCCGGCCAGTAGCACGTCTGCAAAACCGAGTACCTCGGCCCTGCCTCTTGTTGACACGTATTTCATCGCTTGCTCACCTCACTCTGCGCTGATGACGCGTAATACGGCACCGACCGACAGGACCGTCTGCAGCGTCCGCAGTTCGTGCAGCGTCGCCCTGACGTCAGCCTCGCGCGCGACGTGGGTAATGAAGATGAGTCGGGCCCGCCCTTCCTCGGGTGGCTCGAGGATTTCCTGCTCCATCGAGTGGATCGACACGGCGTGGGAGCCGAAAACCCCTGCCACGGCGGCCAGAACACCGGGCTCGTCTGTCACTTCGAGATTGATGTAGTAGGGCGATGACAGCTCGTCGACCGGTCGAAGCTCGGGTCTGCCGAATTTGCCGATGGTGGCGTGGGTTCTCTTGGCCAGGTTCGACGCAGCATCGATGACGTCACCCAGAACAGCTGTCGCCGTCGGATAGCCGCCTGCGCCACGCCCGTAGAACATCAGGTCACCCACGGCGTTGCCCTCCACAAAGACTGCGTTGAAGCTGTCGCGCACCGACGCCAGCGGGTGAGCCTGGGGAACCATTGCCGGATGCACTCGAACGGCGATCGAGCCGTCGTCGAAGCGCTCGGCGATGGCCAGCAATTTGATGACGAAACCAAGGCGTGCCGCAAAGGCGATGTCGCTCGGGGTGATACCCGAAATTCCCTCGTGGTAGACGTCGCCTGCAACCACTCTGGACCCGAACGCGATGGTCGCGATGATTGCCGCCTTGGCGCCTGCATCGAAACCTTCGACGTCGGCGGTCGGGTCCCGTTCGGCGTAGCCCAGGCTCTGCGCCTCGGCGAGCGCTTCGCTGTAACCGATCCCCTCTTCGGACATCTTCGTGAGGATGTAGTTGGTGGTCCCGTTGACGATCCCCATGACCCGAGTCACGTTCTCGCCAACCAGAGATTCGCGAAGCGGACGAACAATCGGGATTCCCCCGGCGACCGCGGCCTCGAAGAGCAGGTCCACGCCGGCCTCGTCGGCTGCCGCGTACAGGTCGGTGCCCACGTTTGCGAGCAGTTCCTTGTTTGCGGTCACCACGGGCTTGCCACCGGCGAGTGCCGACGAAATCAGCTCGCGGGCGGGCTCGATCCCGCCGATTACCTCAACGACCAGGTCGATTGCCGGGTCCTCGACAACCGCCACCGAGTCGGTCGTCAGAACGTCGGCACCCAGACCTACTCCGCGCTCCTTCGAAAGCGACCGCACCGCAACACGAGCCACTTTCAGCGTGATTCCGGTTCGACGACCGATCTCGTCCCCATGTTCGTTTATGAGCGAAATGAGCGCGGCGCCGACGTTTCCGCAGCCCAGAACTCCGATGTTCACGGTCTTCTCCACGTCGTGAGGCTACCGGTCAACACCGGTACCCGGTGAACGCCCGAGGGCGGTGATCTCAGCTGTTTCGTTCCGGCGAAGGTTTCAGTTGTGCCACGAATCAGCCGATCAGCTCTCAGAGGCTCAAGCCCCTCATCGGAAATTCGGCGCGAGCGCCTTCACGAGGACCAGATGCACCACCAAGAGAACGACCTACCGGACCTGAGAACTCCGACGAGCCCCGAAGCTGTGGGTTTGAGCCCGACGCTCATGGAGGATCTGCTTCTGAGGCGTGCAGTCATGGAGGGGCGTACGCCCATGACTACGCTCGCGCAGAAGCTGCATGTGTCGATAAATGTCGTCGATGCGCTGCTCAACTCGATGCGCGAGCGGAAGCTGATCGAGTACGACGGGATGGAAGGCCGCGCCTACCGGGTGGCTGTCACGGAGGCCGGGCGCGAACTGTCCGCCCAACGGTCCCGCGAGACCCGCTACGCCGGTCCGATGCCGGTCCCGTTGTCGCTGTACGACTCGGTGGTCCGTAGTCAGCGACCCGATGTCCGCCTCGACCAGGACATGCTGACCCGGTCGTTCTCGGACCTCGTCATCGCACCCGATCTGATCGACCAGCTCGGCCCGGCGATCCACGGCGAGGGGGCCATGTTCCTCTACGGGCCGCCCGGCACCGGAAAGAGCAGCATCGCCGAGCGGGTGGTGCGGGCCTATCAGGACCAGGTTCTGGTCCCTCATTGTGTCGAGGTCGACGGCCAGATCATCTCGGTGTTCGACCCGACGCTGCACGATCCGGTCGCCGAACAGCCACCGGGCCTCGACCGTCGCTGGGTGCTCTGCTTGCGTCCCGCCGTTGTCACCGGTGGTGAACTGCACGCCGGAATGCTCGACCTGCAGCTCGATCGCGAGACCGGGGTCTACCTGGCCCCGCTGCAGATGAAGGCCAACAACGGTGTTCTGGTCATAGACGACTTCGGCCGACAGGCCATGAGCCCGGACGCGCTGCTGAACCGCTGGATCGTTCCGCTGGACCGCGGGATCGACTACCTGACCCTCCACGGGCGCAAATTCGAGGTTCCCTTCGAGGTGAAGGTGGTCCTCTCGACCAACCTCGACCCTTCGCAACTTGGAGACGAGGCGTTCTTCAGGCGCATCCACAACAAGATCTACATCGGGGCGTGCAACGACGATCAATTCGACTGGATTCTTGCCCGCGTCGCGGACAAGAAGGGCGTAACCGTCGACGGACTCGGGGCAGCGAAGCTGCGCGCAGAGGCAAAGGCCAAGGGCGACGGCGAACTCCGGGCGTACCTGCCGGGCGTCGTGTGCGAACTCGCTCTGGCCATCTCGGCCTATGAGAACACCGCGCCGGACCTGACCCCCGGCCTGATCGATCGGGTCCTGCGTCTCTACTTCGCAGACATGGACAACGCGAAGGTCCGTGAAGTTCCGCAAGCTCCGGTCGAAGACGAATTGCAGCCAGTCCTCCCACCGCCGTTCGAGCCGGACCTGGAACCGATGGACATGGCCGTCGAAGCAACCAATTCCGATTCGATGGACCTCGTGGGCTGATCAGCCTGATCCCGGCGAATTGACCTGATCCCGGGCAAATCTGTTTGCCCACTCGCGACGGTTGTTGTGTGGGCCGAGCGGCGTAGTGCATGGGGGCACCTGGCGAGACCCTCTGCTGGCCGTCGGCGGCGAGCGTCAGCCGAGGTCTGTCAGCAACAGATCCTCGTTTGTCTCGCGCCTAACCACCAGGCGCGCCTCACCACCGGACACGAAGACAACTGCGGGCCGCAGGACCTTGTTGTAGTTGGAACCCATCGAGTGTCCGTACGCACCGGTTACGGGCGTAGCGATCACGTCGCCAACCTTCAGATCTCCCGGCACCTTGCCCTCGCGCACCAACAGGTCACCGGACTCACAGTGCTTGCCCACCAGACGGATCGGCATGTCGCGTTCGGAGGTAGCGGCACGGGGCAGGAACGTCTCGTAGTCGCTTCCGTAGAGAACCGGCCGAGGGTTGTCGCTCATGCCACCGTCGATCGCCACGTAGGTGCGGACGCCGGGGATGAACTTGATTGTGCCCACCTCGTAGAGGGTCAGCGCGGCCGCTGCGGCAATCGCCCGACCCGGTTCGACCTTGATCTTCGACCGAACTCCGAGTTCCGCGCACGTCGCAAGGATTGCGGTGCCCCATTCCGACAGCGACGGTGCGACGTCTCCCTCGACGTAGGCCACTCCGAGGCCGCCGCCGACAACCAGTTCAGGTAGGTCGTGATGGACGACGAATGGCGCAACGGCTTTCAAGCCTTCGAGGAAGTTCTCGACGCTGAACACCTGACTCCCGATGTGCATGTGGAGCCCGACAAGGTCGACCGAAGCGCTCGCCGTCGCCCTGGCGATTGCTTCCTCGGCCTGATCGGTCGGCACGGGAAAACCGAACTTGGAGTCCAGGTTGCCGGTCTGGACGTGTTCGTGGGTGTGGACCTCGATGCCCGGGTTGATCCTCAGGAGAATCTTGGGAACAGCAGATCCCGACGCCACGAGCGCTTCAATCCGATCGAGTTCATCAAAGGAGTCGACCACGATCCGTCCGACACCGACCGACAGGGCGTATTCCAGTTCATCGGTCGACTTGTTGTTGCCGTGGAACTCAAGCCGTGCCGGTTGCACACCGGCGGACAACGCGATGTACATCTCACCCGAGGTCGCGACGTCCAGGGCCATTCCCTCTTCGTGTACCAAGCGTGCCATGGCTCGGCAGAGGAACGCCTTGGTCGCATAAATGGCGTTGCCCTCACCGAAGATCGACGTGACCTCGCGACACCGTGCGCGCAGGTGCTCCTCGTCGTAGACGAACAGCGGGGTGCCGAAGCGCTTCGCCAGGTCGAGCGTGCTCACCCCGCCGATCGACAACTCTCCACGCTCGTCGGCCTGGGATGTCATGGGGAGCAGATCCCACGGGAGCGCGCTGCCCTCAACTGTTCCGGTCACATTCGCTCCGGAGCGTCGACACCCAACAGGCCGAGCCCGACCCGCAGTCCGACGCCGGCAGACTCGGCCAGCCACCAACGCGCCTGGCGCAGGTTCTCGTCGATCCCGTCGGCCAGGATCGGGCAGTCGTGGTAGAAGCCGTGCACTCCCCCGGCGAGCTCGCGGACCCAGGTCGTGATCCTGTGGGGCGCACGTTCGCGCACCGCCAACTCGATCACATCGGGAAGAACGAACAGCGTGCGCAGAATCTCGAGTTCGCGTTCGTGGGTCAGGCCGCCCAGATCGACCTCGTCGAGGGCTCGGCGCTCGATGCCCCGCTCTGCTGCGACCCTACCGATCGACTGGATCCGGGCGTTGGCCATCTGCACGTAGAACACCGGGTTCTCGTTCGATTGCGTGACGATCAGGTCGAGGTCGACCGTCTGTGGTGAATCCACCGACTGGAGCAGGTACGTCAGGCGGACAGCGTCGACGCCAACCTCTTCGATCAGGTCGGCGAGGGTAATCAGGTTGCCGGAACGCTTTGAGATCTTGACCTCTTCTCCGTCCTGTTCCAGACGGACCAGCTGCGAAATGATGACCTCGAGGTCTGACGGGTCGTGTCCCAGGGCCTCGACGGCAGCCTTCATCCGCGGCACGTAGCCGTGATGGTCCGCGCCCCAGACGTTGATCAGCAGATCGAAGCCGCGGGCGAACTTGTCGCGGTGGTAGGCGATGTCGGGCAGCAGATAGGTGAAGTCGCCGTCGCTCTTGATCAGCACCCGATCCTTGTCGTCGCCGTAGTCGGTCGAGCGCAGCCAAACCGCTCCGTCTGAGTCGTAGACGACCCCACGGTCACGAAGGTCCGACACGGTCCGGGGCACCGCACCCGAGTCGACCATGGCACGCTCGGAGAACCAGGTGTCGTAGCTGACGTTCAGTCGCTCAAGGTCTTGGCGTGCCTGCTCAAGGGCATGCGCCTCTCCCCACGTGAGCGGATCGACGTCGTCGGGCATCTGGGACGCCCAGTCCGTAATGTATTGGCCCTGGTAGCCACCCTCGGGGGGCTCCAACCCCCGCTTGCGGGCCAGCAGCGACTGACCGAACGTCTGCATCTGGACGCCGCGGTCGTTGATGTAGAACTCCCGCTCGACCTTGTGACCGGAGTACTCGAGCAGACGCGCCAGGCTGTCGCCGAATACTGCGCCTCGGGCATGGCCTGCGTGGACCGGTCCGGTCGGGTTGGACGAGACGAACTCGACCAGCACCCGACGACCCTGGCCGACGGAGCTGCGTCCATAGTCGGAGCCGGCGGCCACCACCTGGGGCACCAGGTCGTGCAGCCACCCGGGATCGAGCTGGAAGTTGACGAAGCCGGGTCCGGCCACTTGCACACCCGTGACGTGGGCCGGAGGGTCCAACAGCACCTGATCCACGATCCTCTGGGCCAGTTCACGCGGGTTGGTTCCGGCCGCCTTGGCCGTCTTCATGGCGATGTTGGAGGAGAACTCGCCGTGCTCACGGCGGGTCGGCTGCTCCAGCTGGATCTCGTCCGGTGGCGTGATTCCAAGTTCGCCCACCGCATGCCGAAGTGAGTTGATGATCAGTGTTCGCATTTGGATCCTGCCGAAGGAGGGGGAGGCGGCGATCGAATGGTAATGTCCCAGCCCTGACTTCAGTAACCGGTTGTGGTCAGGTATCCGCCCTCGTAGCTCAGGGGATAGAGCATCGCCCTCCGGAGGCGTGTGCGCAGGTTCGAATCCTGCCGAGGGCACGGACCAGACTCCGCGCAAAATGGACGCGGAGTCTGCGGGCGGGACCAGGCCCTCTAGAAGCGCCGGAACGGCCAGCCCGAGAATGGCGGTCCCGGGCAGTATCGGTTCGGGGTCTCGAGGATGTCCGACCTGCTCCTCAGGGAAGCGTCAGCACCTGGGGACCCTCCGGGGTGATCGCGATGGTGTGCTCGCTGTGGGCGGTGCGCGATCCGTCGGCGGAGCGGAGGGTCCATCCGTCCGGGTCGTGCACGACCTGGCTGGAACCTGCGGCGAACCAGGGCTCTATCGCACAGGTGAACCCGGGGCGCAGGGTGTAGCCGTGCCCGCGGCGCCCGATATTGGGTATCGAGGGGCTTTCGTGCATCGTGCGACCGATTCCGTGACCCCCGTATTCATCGTTGGGCTCATAGCCATACGAATGTGCGACCTCGGCGATGGCGTACGCGATATCGCCGATCCGGTTACCGGGATGGGCGACGTCGATCGCGGCCGTGAGTGCCTCCTCGGTCGCCCTGACCAGGCGAATGTCCTCCTTGCGAGGTTCACCGGCGATCACGCTGATTGCGGAGTCTCCGACCCAGCCATTCAGCGATACCGCCATGTCCATGCTGAGCAGGTCGCCGTCACGCAGGACCGTGTCGTGGGGAAGTCCGTGGAGTACGGCGTCGTTCAGCGACAGACAGATCACGTTACGGAACGGTCCGTTGCCGAACGAGGGGGCGTAATCCCAGTAACACGAGACCCCTCCCCCAGCGGAAATCAGTTCACGCGCCCGAAGCTCGATGTCGAGGAGGTTGGTCCCGACCTTCACCATGGTGTGCAACTCACCGAGGATCGTTGCCACCAGTCTTCCCGCCTCGCGCATCTTGGCTACCTCGGCTTCGGTCTTGATCTCAATCATCAGCAGGCCTCCGGTATTATTATACCGCTATCTGCAGGAGATCTTGGCAACGTCCCCGGGCCGGTACAATAATACCTGGCCGACCCACCCTTAAGGACTCCGACGATGGTGCGTGCCCCGCTCACTCCCAAGCAGATTGCAGCCGGAAGACGACTTGGTCAGGCCCTCCGTGGCGCCCGTGGCGAGCGGTCACTGGCCGACGTGGCGACTGCAGCCGGAATCTCCCACGAGACGTTGCGCAAGATCGAGACCGGTCGCCTTCCATCGCCGGCCTTCGGCACCGTCGTGCAGCTCTGCGGGGTGCTCGATCTGGATGTCGATGACATCGCCCGGGTCTGGATGCACGAGCCTGCCCCAATCTCTGTAGCCGGCGGAGAACGAGCCGGGGAGAACTGACCGAATCAGCGACAGGTGGTGCCCTCGGGTGCAACACCGGGAGTCCAGCCGGGTTGCGGCGGCGCGGTTGTCGTGGTCGATGTAGTGGTCGTGGACTCAGACGAGGTTCCCCCGCCCGACGCCCCGGCATCTACGCTTTCAGTACCAGATCCCGAGGTCGCGTCGGAGGCCTTCTCAGGCTTGGAAATGTGCTTGAAGTCGCTTCCCAGGCTGACAACCACCTTTCCCGCCGGGAGGGTTGAGTCCTCGACGAGTTTCGGGGCGGCGCTCAACCAACTGGCGGTCAACTCTGCCAGCGACTTCTGACCCTTCCGATAGGCAACCGTGGACCGGCTGAGAGCTCCCGTTCCGTTTCCGACATCCGATATGTGGAAGCCGCCGTCCGACAGCACATAGGAGACCCGACGGCCTTCGCCGTCGGCGGCCGAGACGTTTCGCACCTCGACCGTCACGTTCTCGGGTGCCACCGGCGGCACCGTCGTGGTCGTGACCGGAGACGCCTTCGAAAGTCCGTTGAAGATGTCCAGGATCGGCTGGGCCGCCTCCTCGTCGAGGTACTCGACCTGGGCCCCTCCGGAGGTCCTGTGACTCGACGTGGGCAGGCTGTGGGTCTGTAGTCGTTCGGGGTCGAAGCTCGACAACCTGCGACCGAATGAGAGCAGGTCACCTGCACCCCACTTGTCATCCAGCTTGACCGAGTCGGCCGCCGCGTCGACGAGGGCCTTCAATTTTCGGACGTTGTTGAGCCCGAGAGTCTGGGACTTGTCGAGCGCGGCGCGGGTGAGGATCTGTTGGCGCGTCATGCGCCCGTAGTCGGCGGACGGATCCGATACCCACCGCGATCCGTTGCGCCATTCCAGGTGCCGGGATCTGGCGAAGGCGAGTCCCTGTTCGCCGTTGAGAACCTGGCATCCCCTCTCGGTTATCGCAAGGCCGGAATGCTTGTCCCTTACGGGGTGGGAGAAGTACATCGGCACCCCGTCCAGCGCGTCGATCAGCGATCTGAATCCACTGAAATCGACCTCGACGAAGTGGTGGATGGGAATACCGA
Source organism: Microthrixaceae bacterium (assembly GCA_049672765.1). Classification (GTDB taxonomy): domain Bacteria; phylum Actinomycetota; class Acidimicrobiia; order Acidimicrobiales; family Microtrichaceae; genus JAGQSZ01. The sequence goes on from JBATWQ010000117.1 coordinate 39,948, forward strand.
GGTTGTCCTGAATGGTGTCGACGACGGTCTGCGCCGACCGTGAATACGCAGTGTTTATGCGTTGTGTCTTGGAGGTTCCGGCAATTGGAACCCAGAGATCCCTGGGGATCGAAAGCAGATCGATGCGGTCGCTCTGTTGATCAACCCGGGCGATCATCAGACTGTCCGAGCGCTGGCCCGTAGGGGATCCCTTGCCGATCATCCCGTCAGCACCCGGGTCTGAAGACGTGATCTTCGCTCGGCTGTCGGAGCCCACGATCAGGATGTTGATCGGCTTCGACGGCGCCTGCACGTCGGCCAGATTCACGTCGACCCGATCAATTCTGGCGAAGCTCCAGAAACCCCACGCGGCTCCTCCTCCGAGGATCACTGCTACCGCAAGAACACCCATGAGTACGCCGACCAGCACCCTTCTGCGACGACCTGTCCCGAGCACTTGGGGCTTGCCCGCCTTGCCGGAGCCGCCCGAGGAGCCATCCCGTCTAGGACGTCGGACGACCCGAATCTCCTCGGCGCCATTCGCGCCACCACGGCGAGGCGCGGAACCGTCGGGTCTGGGTCGGTTGGACGGAGGCGGAGGAGACTTCGGCACGGTCGATAGGGCCGTAGAGCCGCGGCGTGGACCCAGAGCGGGCCCAGCGCGACAAACAGCACCGCGAAGATACATCGACGGCCCGGGCCCTATGAATCCTTACCGAACCTACCCTCAGAAATTGTGTGTTCGAACCTCGCCAGGGGCCTGGTCAGTGTCTCGTCCCAGGACCTGTTCAGGACTTGTCTGCGGCGGGAGCCTTGGGCTCCCGGGGCAGGCCGAGCACCTTCTCACCCACGATGTTCCTCTGGATCTGCGATGACCCACCCCAGATCGTCTCGGAACGAGAGAAGAAGAACGCACCCATCATCAGGCTCACCGGATAGGTCGGACGCCCCTCACCGCGCAGCGCCGCGGGCCACGAACCTGACTCGGGTCCGGAGGTTGAGAGCATCGACTCGGCTCCCCAGATGTCCAGGGCCAGTTCCATCGCCTGTTTGTGCATCTCGGACCAGAACAGCTTGTTGGTTGCGCCGAGCGCCATGACTGCGGGATCACGCCGCTTGTTGACCGTGGCCGACAGTGACCGCAGGCCATTGAAACGGATGATCTCGATCTTCGACCAGTACCGGGCGAGCCCCTGACGGATGATGGGATCGTTGATCTTGCCGTTCTCCCTGGCCTTGTCGACCATGATCCGGTGTTCCTCGGCGAATCGTCGGAATCCCGTCGTGGCCGACATCCCACGCTCGAAGCCGAGCGTGTC
>JBATWQ010000118.1:0-3533 GCA_049672765.1 Microthrixaceae bacterium
CGCTCGGCCTGTCCGACATGCACCTGGGTCCCGAAAGTGCCGAGGTCGAGGTCCCTCCGTTGGTGGCCGTGGGAGAGGTTCCGACCGCCGAGGAGTGGAGGGCCGCGTTCGGCGACCTCGAGTTCCAACTCGGTGAGGTCACTCCCGACATCCTGGTGGCGTTCAACGACCCGGGGATCAGGGCGGTCGGAGTACCCGGTGGCGGTGGAACGGCGACCGCGAGCGCCATCGCCATGTACTACCAGGCATTCCTGCACAACACGGGTGGGCTCTGGGACCCGCGGGTTCTCGCCGACGGGATCGGAAACATCCGCTGCACCTTGCCGGACCCGGTCACAGGGGTTCCTGCCAACCGGACCCTCGGGCTGGTCCGCTCGGGCGACGACGGCAAATCTTCGTTCCGAGGAATAGGGCCCACCGTCTCGCCGCTCGCCTTCGGGCACAACGGGGCGGGTGGACAGATCGCCTGGGGCGACCCCGAAACCGGCTACTCGTTTGCGTTCACAACGTCTGCGATCGAGCGAAACTTCATCAAGGAAGCCCGGCGGATTCTCTCCATCACCTCCAAGGCTGGTCTCTGTACCCGTCCGGAGGCGGCTCGCTGATGGGGACTCTGGACGACCTTCCGGCGCCCAAGTCGGTTCGCCAGGGTCGACCCGACGAGTGGCGTCGCATCGGAAAGATGCTGGCCGACGCGTTCCAGGATGACCCGGTGTGGCTGTGGATCGCACCCAATGAAGCTCGTCGGGTCAAATATCTGGAGGCGATGTTTTCGGAGGTTATCCGTTCCCGGGTGATCGACGGCCTGAGCTACACGACCGACACCTACGAGGGCGCTGCCATCTGGGCCGAACCCAACAAGTGGAAGATGACGGCCACGGAGAACCTACGGTCCGCCGTCCCATCCATCCAGACGATCGGACTCGGTCCACTGCGCCGGGCGTTGAAGGCACTCACGGTGATCGACCGGCTCCATCCCAAAGAGCCCCACTGGTACCTGGAGTTCCTTGCGGCCAGGGTCGACCAACGTGGCAGGGGATTTGGATCTGCGGTCCTCAAACCGATGCTCGAGCGCTGCGATTTCGAGGTCATGCCCGCCTATCTGGAGAGCTCCAAAGAAGAGAACATCCCGTTCTACGAGCGCTGGGGCTTCGAGGTTATGAGCGAGTTCAAGCTCGGCGAGGACAGCCCGTCGATGTGGAACATGTGGCGAGACCCCCGCTGACCAGAGCACCGCAGCGACGCCGAGCAGCAACGATGCAGCGCCGATAAGCCATCGGTGACGAGGCCCGCAGGAATCAACCGGCGAGACGCGACAACGACAAATCCGGTGACAACTCGGGCCTGTTGGGGCACGATATCTGAGGTTCTCGGAGGGGCTGGGCCACAGAGTTCGCTCTGTCTGTCCAACCCATCGACGGCGAATCGGATTTGAATTAGAGAGCGATCGGCGTCGAGGGGCTGGTGAGACATGGCAGTGCTGCTACTTAACGCAAGCTTCGAACCGCTGCGTGTCATCACCCTTCGCAGGGCCCTCGGGCTGGTGCTCGCCAGCAAGGCCGACCTCGTCGTCCCCGAGGGGGACCAGGTCGTGCGCACCGCTGGCGGCGCCACGTTCGAGATGCCAGCCGTCGTGCGCCTCCGCCGATTTGTGAGGGTCCCGTTCCAGGCAACTGTGCCGCTGTCCCGTCGGGCCCTCCAGGCCCGCGACAACCGTCGTTGCCAGGTCAGCGGATGCACCCGGGCCGGTCAGACGATTGACCACGTCATTCCCAAGTCACGCGGCGGCGCACACGAGTGGAACAACGTCGCCCTCATGTGCCTGCGGCACAACTCCCAGAAGGGCGACCGCCTGCTCGAAGAACTGGGGTGGCGTCTGATCCGTCGACCTGTCGCGCCCCGTGGGACGCTCGTGTTGCTGGCCCGGGCGGGAATCCAGGTCCCGCCCGAGACCTGGTCCCCTTTCCTGGTCGGGTAGGGACTTCAGGCTCGTGGTCGGGTAGGGACTCCAGGCTCGTGGTCGGGTAGGACCCCGGGCCCTTCCTGCTGTGCCGCTGGGTTTGGCGGCGGGGATGACACGGCACGGCGCATCCCCTAAAGTGGAACACGTTCTACTTTCTTCGATCACGTTGGAGTGTCCCCATGTCGAAGCGTTCACCGTTCCCGGTTCCATTCGGTTGGTTCCAGGTCGGCTGGTCAACTGACGTCGAGGTTGGACAGACCGTTCCCCTCCAGTACTTCGGCAAGCACCAGGTGCTGTGGCGCGACGGCGAAGGGGCCGCCCACTTGAACGACGCCTTCTGTCCCCACCTCGGAGCGCACTTCGGCCACGGTGGGTCGGTCGACGGCTGCGAGCTGATCTGCCCGTTCCACGGCTGGCGTTTCGACGGTGACGGCAAGAACACTTACATCCCCTACTCGGACCGGACCAATGGCAAGGCCTGCGTACCGACCTATCCGACCGTTGAGCGCAACGGTCTGATCATGAGCTGGTACCACCCCGACGGGGCCGAGCCGATGTGGGAGATTCCAGTCCTCCCGGAGTTCTCGGACGTGGACAACTTCACCGTGATGCAGACCAGGGAATACACGATCGAAGCCCCGTGGCAGGAACTCGCCGAGAACGGCGTCGATTCGGCCCACTTCCGCTACGTTCACCACACCGAAGAGGTCCCCGAGCTGCAGAGCTACGAGACCGACGGTCCGCTCGCACGGATGCGCTCAGCGCAGAAGTTCCCGACCCCGCGGGGTGTCGTCGACGGACGCATCGACGCCGATTCCCACGGTCCGGGATTCAGCGCCGTGAGATTCTCGGGCATCGTCGACACCTACCTCATGGGCTGCAATACCCCCATTGACGAGACCAGGTGTCACATGCGCTTCAGCTTCACGGTGCGCAAGCTGGGCGACGATGCTCTCAACTCGACCGTCGGCGATGCATTCGTCGACGAGATCCACAAGCAGGTGAACGAGGACAAGCCGATCTGGGAGAACAAGGCCCACATCGTTCGGCCCGCTCTTGCCAATACAGACGGCCCCTTCACCAAGTTCCGCAAGTGGGCATCGCAGTTCTACGCCGAGGGCGTCGACGACTCCGCACTCATCTACTACCCGCAGGGGAGCTACCCGGGCTCAGGCGCCAAGACCACGGCCTCGGTCCGCTTGGGATCCGACCCCTTCGCCAAGGAGTAACCGGCTTCGCCAGCGAGCCGGCACGGCGAGAGGGCTACGGGCGCTAGGACTTCTTGCTCGGAGGCACGGTCCAACCCGATGGACCGGACGAGGGACCCGTGGATGACCCCGTTTGCTTGCCGGCGTTTGGGTCCTCCGGTGGAACGCGCCAGGGGTAGTCCGGCTCGCCTCCGGGTCGGCTAACCCCCGGCTGGTTCGGACCGGGCTGGTTCGGACCGGGCTGCGGAGCCTCGGGATACGGCTGGCCGTGTCCAACGCCCGGCTCGCTCGGAGGCCCTGGCGGGTAGCCCGATGGAGGCGGCGGATAGCCGGAAGGACCTGGCCCCTGGGGCGGACCGCTC
>JBATWQ010000119.1:0-4671 GCA_049672765.1 Microthrixaceae bacterium
ACCAACCAACAGGACTGAGCGCAGCAACCGAACCCGCGTACCCCGACAGGCCAGTAGTGCTCGGAGCGTCCAGACAACCAGTCCCGGTCGACGAGTTCGCGACACTCCAACGAGACCTGACCGTCTCAGAACTCAACGCCGCGTCGTAAACCGCCACCTCGTCATAGACCCCCAACACACCGCCAACGACCAACGGATCGTCAACAACTGTAGAAACAGGGTCATAAGTCAACGGCAACGGCCACCGCTGACCATCCAAAAACACCCCCACCACACCGACATCGACCACAACAGCGACATGGTGCCAACGGCCATCATTTACACGATTAGGAAAACCGGGAGTCGACACAGACGTCGGCGACGTCGAAACAGCCAGGCGACCGTCGGCATCCAACTTCAACCCGAAATCGTTGCCGTACCGGACAATCCATCCATCAGAATCGACGGTCCGAATCCAGGTCTCAACCGTGCGATCAACGGCCCCAGACGGCAGTGACGCTGCGCTCCCAACCACGCTTGAACCGGCGCCCAGCGACAACGCAGTATCCGAATCACCCGCCGCAGCGCCAGGCTCACCCCACTCGCCAAAACCCCCGACCGACCCAGCCAACCCAATCGAACCCAAATCAGCTGCCGAAGACCCCGCGACCTCACCCAAACGGAGAAAGACAAGCGGGTCTGAATCCAACACCAACGACTCGTAACGAGACGGCACCGGCGGCTCCTCCGCACCCGCGACCGCCTCAGGCGCGACCCAACCCAACAGCGACGCCACCAAGCCAACGACCAGAAAACCGCTGCCAACACGACCCGAGCGAGAACGCCCAACCCACGATCCACTCATCCCACCGAACCTCCGAAATCCGCCGACACCACCATCTAGGACCCCCCCGAAACAGGCTTCAACTCCACCTTCAACACACCGACACCCCCGTCGCCAGCCAATGGTGGGTCTCCAACCCCGAACCCAAACCCCTTCGATTCGCCGTCCTCGGCATGCAACATCAACCAGACAGAAGACCCCGCCCCGAGTCCTCCCGAGAGATCCACCACCACGTCACGCGACTCGCCCACATCCAACAAGTCCGACGCAGCCAGAATCCGTCCAGGTGCTCCGCCCCCATCCTCATAGACCACCAGATAGCCAGGGGATTCCAATAGCACTGAATCCGCTACCACCCGGCCAGCGTCCCCCTGAACTCTCGCGGCACTCAGAGACACGGAATCAGAAACCACAACACTCGAAACTGAACGGCCCGGGCGATCACCAGAATCGCTGCCGCCCGAACAACCAGACACCAAAACGACCGCAACCAATGCCGCTGTCAAAACCCTTCCCGCAACCATCACACTCCCCAGAAGCCCGCAAGCGATACTTGACCAGCCACGGCAACCACGTCAACTCAGAACATGAACCACACTCACTGATAGCCCGATGGCTCACGCTCTCTACGCCAAAGTCGCAGCGCGTTATCCCTACCAGATGTCTTGTACGAGCTACCCGATGCAGTTTGTTGGCCGACACTTCGAATACGCCGGTGAGCCTCGGCTAGCGGGCGACTGTACATCCAGTTAACGCTGCAGATTTTGGTATGCCCCAGCGCCGCCAAGTGTCATCGTCGTGGGGCTGGCCAGTGGCAAAGCCTTTGAATTTCCGTCACCTACCCATGGCGAATCGATCGGGCGTCGCTGGGTTTCAACACGACAGTTCATCGATCCGCTAGTGCAACTCGGCAAGCCCAACACTGCAAAGATCACGTATGCTCGTCGACCCGACGTACGCGCATCACCGTACGATGGGCATCTGTCCAATGGCGGTGGCCGACCAATCGACCTTGACCGTCCTGCTCCCACGCTTCTCGCATCCATGGGTGGAAACAAGACGCCTTGGCTGGATGTACTAAATCTGGTGCCCGAGTACCACAAACAACTCTGGCAGGATCACCTCCTCGGACAGGCGAGGTCGAGGGTGCTCGGCGACTTAGGGTAGATGAGACTGCCCTACTCCAGTCGTTCCCTGATTCGATGCACTTCGAAGGGCGGCCTTCTAGCCAGTATCGCCAGATCGGCAATGCCGTGCCTCCGCTCCTTGCCCGCCAGCCGGGGGAGGCTCTACTTCTGCAGAGATGATTAACTGCGTTCGAGCTGACCTCGGCGGTTCGTCCTTGGTGAGGCTCAAGACTCGCCACCTTCTGCGTTCGCGTCGCTCAGAGATTCACCCTCACTACCAGTGAGCATTCATGCGTCGGGCAGGTTGTCGAGATTGTTACGTGCCTCGCCATCTGGTGAAGTACGGATGTACTTCCCGTTCGGACCGTTCACAACATGTACGTCCGATCCGTCCACCGCGTATCGGGCGTCACCTCTCTCTATCTGGCGGATTGCCTGATTCAGCGGCACTTCACCGAAGGCGCCCTTGACGGAGGTGATGTCCCCATCGGGGTCTTTACCAGTTGATTTGATCTGTCTTGGTTTGGCCACGATGGGCTCCTTTGGTTTGCTAGTTGACTGGGATTGGCTATGGTTAGTTGGTAGCGCTTGTCGCTTCTCGAAGGTTGATATCGAGCCGATCGTCGGTCCCGATAATGTCGGCAACCAGGTCAATCGGCAGGCAGACACGGTCTGCCACAGTCTCAAGTGTCGTTCCTCGACTGCTCGCTACCTCCAGTGCTCTACGTAGCAACACCGGAGATTCGGGTTCACCAAGATCTCCCGGCTCACGGGTCCGCCAGGTAGTTCCATCCTCCCAAGTGTGCTTGCCAAGCTCAACCATCGCTCGACGAAATGCTGCCTCAGAAATAACGCCGAGTGTTCGTGATCGGTACAAAAGCGCTGCAAGCGATATACCCCAGACCTCCTTGAGATGAAGTAGCTGATTCCAACTCAACCGTCTAGGTAGGTGCGGCTGGATGCTGGAGCGCGGCATAAGGAAGGCAGCAGCAAAGATGTTGGCTTGTCGCTCGATCATCTGTGAACCAGGGTCAGGTTCATGATGCATGACTAAGTGTCCGAATTCGTGGGCAGCGTCCATTCGTGACCGTGCCTTGTCGACTTTATTAGTGCTTAACACAACAACTGGTCGATTAGGCAGTGGACAAGAAAAGGCGCTGACCCTCTTTGTTTCTGCCCTTATCTGAGTCACGATTATGCCCAGAGACTCAAGCAACCTGACCATATGGGGAACAGGGCCTTCTCCGAGTCCAAGATACGCTCGTGTCTCCTCTGCGAGGTCTTCCACATCTCGACTTGTTGCTTCTGGAGGAAGCTCCAGGTGAGGGATGTTCACGGTGGGGAGCCGTACCTTCTCGGCAAGGACCTCAGCTATCTCCGCCGCAAGGAGCGCAGGAACAATCGCTTGTCGCCGTTGAGCACGCGTTGTGGATCGTAGGCTTCGGAAGTTGGCATCGGCGACGGATGCAGTCGGTCGACCGTGAGCAAAGAACTCCAACGGCATACCGAGGGCTAGTGCCAATCGAGCAAGATTCTCAGGTCCAGGCTTTGCGCGACCGGATTCGTACTGACCGATGAGCGCAGGGGAAACTTCGATGGACTCAGCAAGTGCATGTTTTGTCAGAGCACGCATCTCGCGTGCCTGCGTCAGCCGGTATGGGTTGAATATCGCTGCAATACTGGTCAGATTCGGCCTTGTCATCCGGCTTCCTCGCCTGATTCGTCATCCTCAAGAAGACCGAGGTCGAGGTCTGGCTCGGGGGCATCAGAGAATCGCTGCATGGAGTCATTTTCAGGCTTCGCACCTCGGTCTGACTCTTCATGAGGGAAGTACAGCTGCAGTACCCAGGCCCATTGGCTTCCGTCGGCAGCCTCCGTCACCGGAGCGCCGACCCAGACACCTGTTAGTCCATCCTCGGCATTTCCAGAGTGCACAATAACAAGGTCGCTTAGACGCCAGGAGTGGTCGCCTTCTTCGGGAAGTACCTCCTCGAACAAGGACAACTGTCGGTCATTATTCTTTGCCAGCGAGATTTTTGTTGGGGTGCCAGAGTTCAGATCGTAAGTGTAGATGTCGTACTTCTCGTCCTTTCCTCCACGATAAACGTGGAAGCGGACACCCCCGTCTACCGAAATCTGCAGAGAGTTATTCGGGCGGCTGGTTCGCACGCCAATGAGCGGGCCCACCCGTACTTCAATTCTGTACCAGCCATTGCGGTACACCGAGAAGCCGAACCATTGGTCATCGTCACCCATCTCTGGTTCTAGACGATCGGCGTTGAAACGGTAGACCTCCGCCAGAGCGCCGATAAGTTCGTCAACGAACTTCTGGGGCTCAGGGGTGTCCAGAAGCTGAAGGAACTCATCGTGATTCATGTCTCAGAAAGTTAGCACAAGGTCACGATAGCTGCGCGGAACTGAAGTCACGAGAAGTAGATCGAGCATATCGCTCACCTCAGTTCAACTGGTCCAGCGCACGGCAGTCGAGCTCTCAATGGTCAGCTCTCAGGGCTGTTCGCCTTCTGAAGTGAGGACCGGTACACCTGTTGATGAGCAACTGCAGTCAGTCCTACACAAGACGATGAACATCAGTTCTGATCCATCTTTCCAGGCTTGGGTGGCTTCAGCCCCGGCCCTTGACTCTCCGTACCGATAGTGACCAGTTCTGCGCTTCGCAGTCCCACTGCGGCGACTCGATGTCGGGTTTGATCGAAGCTACCG
>JBATWQ010000120.1:0-2122 GCA_049672765.1 Microthrixaceae bacterium
GTCCCAGACCACACCCTTGGGCAGTCCGGGGGTGCCACCGGTGTAGAGCACATAGATGTCGTCGCCGCTGCGACCTTCAACGGCAGGTCGCTCAGGCGACGAAGCAGCCAAAGCCTCGTCATAGGAAACGCCACCCGGAACGACCGACAGGTCGCGGGTCGAAGCAGTCGGGCCGACGGCGAGGGTGTGCTGCAGCAGCGGGGTTTCGGGTGCCACCTCGGCGACCTTGTCGATGAACTCCTCGTTGCAAACGAGCACCTTCAGACCGGAGTCCAACACCAGATACCGGAGTTCTTCCGAGACATAGCGATAGTTGATGTTGACCGCCGCGGCACGGACCTTGAAACAGGCGATCAGTGTCTCGATGTATTCGGTGGAGTTGGTCAAATAGCAGCCGACCAGGTCTCCCGCACCGACACCGGAAGCCAACAGATAGTTGGCCAGGCGGTTGGCGCGCTCCTCGAGTTGGGCGAAGGTCAGTCTTCTCTCACCGCAGACGAGTGCCTCGCGGTCAGCCACACGATCCGAGATCGCTTCCCACTGGTCGGCGATGTTGTAGGTCAGTTGATCCCCCATAGATCTCGTCGACGATAGTCGGCTTGAACATCTGCACCTTCCCGGGTCACCCTTGGCCGGCTCACCTAGTTGGCGGAGCAAACGAATCCGGCCGGAAGTCCGGCTCTGACAGACACTGGAGTTCTCATGGGCATGCCCGGCGACATTCGGATCATCGACACGATGATCGGCTTTCCCAGCGCCAACCGCGAAGACGTCTACAAGTTCCTGGCGCCGGCGCTGCGTGACGCCGAGAGCAAGGACAGCTTCAAAATGCCGGCCGAGTACATGTTCAAGGACATTCCCGACGACCTCGAAGAGGGCGTCGACCCGGTCGCCGTCACCCTGGACAATATGAACCGCTACGGAGTGGCCCAGGGTCTGATCAACGTCGGCACCACCGTGCGCGACGAGCCGCGACGCGCCATCAGGGACTTCCCCGACCGATTCCTGGGCCTGGTCGACGTGGACCCCAGGCAGGGAATGGATGCGGTCCGCAAGATCCGGCAGTGCCACGAAGAATTCGGGATCGTTGCGGTATCAAGCTTCCCGTCGGGTTGCGAGACTGCTCTCAACTCCGCGCCCTACTACCCGATCTACGCGACATGCGTTGAACTCGGACTACCGATTTTCCTGAACGTGGGTGTCCCGGGTCCCCGGGTTCCGATGGCTCCCCAGCGGGTCGAGCTTCTAGATGAGGTCTGCTACTTCTTCCCAGAATTGAAGATCGTCATGCGACACGGGGCCGAGCCGTGGACCGATCTTGCCGTGAAGCTGATGTTGAAGTGGCCGGGTCTGCACTATTCGACTTCCGCTTTCGCTCCCAAGTACTACCCGAAGGACATCATCGACTACGCAAACACCCGCGGCGCCGACAAGTTCATCTTCGGCGGATACTTTCCGGCTGGTCTGACCTATGAACGGATAGCCGCCGAGTTGCCGAACGTGCCGCTAAAGGACGAGGTCTGGCCCAAGTTCCTGCGGGGCAACGCGGCCAGGCTGTTCGGGCTCGACGACTGAGCCTCAAGTAGTTCATTCGACCCAAATCCCCGGTGATGGATCCAGCCGGCCCCGGTTCCTGACGATAAGTCATCAATGGGAGTTTCCAGGGGCCCGAGGGCTAGCTATGGGGCGTTGACGCCGACGGTTTCGACCGGTCCGGCGCGCCCCGGCTTCCCTGCTCGCCTGAGAATCCGTTGTCGTGTCGTGGTCTCGGCGATCGTCCTGAGCCTTGCAGTTGTGGCCTGCACCGCTGCTCCCCCGGGCGTTCCCCCGTCTGGCGGATCCACCCCGGGAACCCGCACCTCGCCCGCACCTGCACCTGCGCCCGCTTCGACGCCGGTCCAAACCGTCTGCGGTGCCACGTCGGGCGGGACGAGTTCGTCCGGGTTCAGTGACGCCATCGCGTCCGCTTCGTCCGGTCTCGTAGGAGCGGACTCGAGCGGACCGAGATTGGCCGGGTCCAAGGCGGGGCCGAATCCGCGAGGTCGGGGTCCAGCCGGGCTCCCCGGCGGCAAACCGCCCGGCAACGGAGCTCCCGGCAACGGAGCGCCCGGGAACGGAACCC
>JBATWQ010000121.1:0-23813 GCA_049672765.1 Microthrixaceae bacterium
GACCACGGTGGCGACCACCGCGGCGTAGACCAGCCCGTCGACCCACCCCGGGGCCGGGTTGAACGTGATCAGGGCGAAGACCGCCCCGATCTGGAGGACGGTCTTGACCTTGCCCATCCAGCTCGCGGCGATCACCACCCCTCGCTCGGCGGCGATCGAACGGACCCCGGTGATCGCGAACTCGCGGGCGATGATCACCATCGCCACCCAGGCGGGCAGACGGTTGAGCGAGACCAGGGAGACCAGGGCCGCGGTGATCAGCAGCTTGTCGGCCAGCGGGTCCATCAGCTTGCCGAAGGTGGTGATCGCGTCGCGGGAGCGGGCGATGTACCCGTCGAGCCCGTCGGTCAGGGCGGCGAGGGCGAAGACGATCGCCGCCAGGGTGTCGCCGTTCGGGGTGCCGTCGAGAAGCGCGACCACGACGACCGGCACCGCGAGGATGCGGAGCAGCGTGAGAACGTTGGGCAGATTGAGCGGAACCAAGCGTCCTCAGATCCGCGGGAGCGCGGTGCCGTCAGGCTCCCGTCTTGGTCTTCTCGTCGACCTTCGCGTCGATCTTCGCCGTCTCGCGGTCCTCGGGGTCGTCGTCGTGACCCCCCAGCGAGCTACGGAAGCCGCGGATGCCCTGGCCGACGGACTTGGCGGCGGCGGGGATCCTCTTGGGACCGAGGATCAGGACCGCGATCACCAGCACGATCAGTAATTCCGGAACACCGATGTTTGGCATCACTGAACCCCTGTCCTGAGCCTGAAGCTCGTTGTCGATATCACCGCGAACGTCCTTTCCTCAATTCCCTGCACCTCTAGTGTACGACCCGTGAGCGACCGACCGCACGACTCCCGGCTCGGTGAGCTGGCGGCAGCGGTACACGACTGTCGCCGCTGCCCCCGCCTGAACGCCTGGCGGGAGGAGGCGGCCGCCAATCCGCCGCGACGCTTCCGCGGGCAGGAGTACTGGGCCAAGCCGGTGTCCGGATTCGGCGACTCGTCCGCGCGGATCATGATCGTCGGGCTCGCCCCCGCCGCCAACGGCGGCAACCGCACCGGCCGCGTGTTCACGGGCGACCAGTCCGGGGACTGGCTGTTCGCCTCCCTCCACCGGAGCGGGCTGGCCAACCAGCCGACCAGCGTCGGCCGAGACGACGGGCTCGAGCTCGACGACGCCTGGGTGACCGCGGCGGTCAAGTGCGCCCCGCCCGGCAACAAGCCATTGACCTCGGAGCGGGACAACTGCCTGCCGTGGTTCGAACGGGAGCTGGACCTGCTGGCGGAGGTCAAGGTGTTCGTGGCCCTGGGCGGCTTCGCCTGGGACGGCGTGATCCGGTCGATCCGCGCCCTGGGCGGCACGGTCCCGAGACCGAAGCCGCGATTCGGTCACGGAGCGGTCACCCGGGTCGGCCGGTGGACGATGCTGGGCTGCTTCCACCCGAGCCAGCTCAACACCTTCACCGGTCGGCTGACGGAGCCGATGACCGACGAGATCTTCGCCCACGCGATCGCCCTGGCGGACGCCCATCCGGAGATCCCGGTTTGACTGGCGTGCCCGGCCTGCCAGAATGACCCCATGGACGGTGAGAGACAGAGGGATCGCTTTCCGCTCGTGCCCCGGGGACGCAGGCTGGCCCTCGCCCTGATCGTCGCCTGCGGCGGCCTCGCGCTGGTCGCCGCCCCGGTGATCGGCGACGGCCTGAACCGCAGCCCCGAACCGGCGTCTCCGCGGATCGCCGTGACCGTCCCGGCGACCGAGGCCCAGGTGGCCGGCGCCGGCATCTCCGTGCGGGGAACGGTGTCCGCGAAGAAGGCGGCCCGGAAGGCGAAGAAGCGGAAGAAGCCGCGGACCAAGCCGGTCATGATGCGCTCACGGATCACCACAGACGCCATCGTCACCGAGGAGAACCGCGGCACCTACGTCGGCATCCGCTGCCCGGTCGGCTCGAAGGCCGTGGCCGGCGGCGCACTCAGCCAGTACATCAACCTGCTGGTCTCGTCCTCCGCCCCGAACAACCCGCTGACCGGCCAGTACACGCCGCGGGTCTGGTGGGTCACCGTGACCAACGCGAACGTCGACGGTCAGGGCGGATCGCTCTCGTGGCGCGGCGTCGTCACCTGCCTCTCGCCGATCGCCCTCGGGAGCTAGGCGCCGGGCTCAGCCGTCGGTCGGTCCGCCGGCCGCGTAGATCCCGTCGCGGCGGCGCTGGTACGGGTCGAACCGCAGCAGCAGCCAGAGCACCGGGGTCCAGGACCCGATCACCCAGGCGAACGGGATCGTCAGGAGGAAGAAGCCCGCGGTGAACCAGAGCGACTTCTGGTTCAGCTCGATCTCCCACTCGTGCTCCGGGTGGGCCAGCTTCGCCACGGAGATGTGACGGGACATCAACGCCGAGGCGACGGTGATCGCCACCAGGTTGAGGATGTAGAAGGCGACGGTCAACGGGATCTCGGAGCCGTACTCGCCGAGCAACTGCGACGAGTAGGGCAGCAGCACGATGAAGGCGAGGTAGAGCAGCGTCAGCAGCATCAGGCCGCGGTCGTACTCCCGCACCATCCGCATCGCCCTGTGGCTGCCGATCCAGTAGAAGCCGATCACCAGGAAGCTGAGCGCGAAGGCGAGGAAGTCGGGGGCCTCGGCGTTGAGCTCGTCCAGGAAGGCCGAGCTGGAAGTGAGGTTCGAGGGGACCTCGATCTGGAGAACGAGCAGGGTGATCGCGATCGCGAACACCCCGTCGGTGAAGGCGAAGATCCGCGAGAGATCCCTGCCCCGCTCCAGGCTGGGCAGGGTCTTCCTCTTCGAGGACGGAGCTCCCCGCTCCGCGGTCGCCTCGCTATCCCCATCCGGACCAGACACACCGCGATTTTCTCACCGCGCCCGGACGGACCGGGGACAGACCTGGGACGGGCGACCGGATCGAAAGCCGCCCGCAACGGCCGCGCCTGGACACGCCGAAACCACCCGGGCGCTCCGCTCACCCCGCCACCTCCTACAATGCCCCCGGCGCCGACGTAGCTCAGTTGGTAGAGCACTTCACTCGTAATGAAGGGGTCACCGGTTCGACTCCGGTCGTCGGCTTCACTTCCCAAGCCATCGGGAACAATGATGAAGGGGTCAATCTCCTGAAATCGGGAACTCTGAGGGAACATCGTTTTCCCTCGCAACTTCCGCCCGAGCCTCTGTGATCCACTCGTCAATCGACCGTCTTTCACCCAGTTCGACCTGAATGAGGTGCTGGTAGACCTTGACCGAGGTTTCCGGACTGTGGCCTAGCTGGGCAGCGATCTCAAGGTGGTTCCACCCGGCTGCGGCCAGCAGCGACGCACAGGTGTGTCGCAAGTCGTAAGGGTTCAGATTGCCGAGACCAGTCGCTTCTGCGGCCTTGCTGAACGCCCGGTTTCGCCAGTTGCGGTAGTCAGTCTCCCGCCACGGCAGGCGATCTGTGGACCTCGGAAACACCAGACCCTGAGTCGATCCACCTGACGCCACCCGCCAGCCTTCAAGGTCGGCCCGTACTGGATCCGGCAGATTTACCTGACGCCGATACCCCATGCCGGTCTTTGAACCCGGCTGGATGCTGCCATCGACGTTTTTCTGGATGACCCGCAGCTTCTGCCCGATGTGACTCCATTCGAGGGCAAGCCCATCTTGTGGACGTATCCCCACATAGGCGAGAACGGAGACAAGGGCGGCTGACCCGATGTCACCTTGTTCGATCAGTCGCCGTCTGACCCGCTCTACCTCAATCGCGGTGATGAACCTCGGCTCTGACGGCGGAACCTTGGGCGGCTTGACGGGAGCCATCGGATTCGAGTCCAGAAGCTCGTGCGGCAAGACAGCGGCATCCAATATCTGGCTCAACACCCCCCGCGCTCTCTTGATGATCGACGGACCCGCACCTGCTGCGAGACGATCACGCTGCCATTCGGCCAACACTGCCGGTCGCAGTTCATTGCGATGCACCTTCAGGTTGCCGAGATATGGCAAAACGTGCGTGTCGATGGCCTGGCTGTAACTCTTGAGTGTCTTCTCGGACAGGTCAGTCCGTCCAGCCAACCAGTCCACCACGAACTCCGCCAGCAGAGGCGCATCCCGCTGCCGATTGATCGGTTTACCTTCCAAGCGACGCCGCTTGATGTCAGCGTCGAAACGCTCAGCGTCCGCTCGGGTTGGGAACGTTGCCGACTTCTGCTGACCGTCCCCCCGGTACTTCACCCGGTAGGTGCCCTGTGGAGTCTTGTGGACGCTCATGGTGCCTCCGCCCGTCGTGCGAGGACCTGATCGATAAGGGAGTCGGGACGAGCCGGACGATTTGACACTGGCATCGGGTCCGCTTGGGCCGGTCGGGTCTCCACCCACTCCTGAAGGTCCTCAGGCCGAATCAAAAGCTTTCCACCAGGCTTGAACGCTCGAAGCTTCCCCGCCTTGATCGCTCGCTTCATAGACCCTGCTGACAGCGGCACCATCGCGGTGGCCTCTTTCAGGGTGACGTACTGCGGCTGGATCGTCGGCCCGTCTGACGCTGGGAGGGAGGCAGTGGACCGTGCTGCGTCTCCCTTGGCTGGTCCGCCCGGTTCTGGTTCGTTCTCCCCGGCGTGTGTGGCTGGTGAAGATGCTTGTCTCGTGGTCGTCATGAGTCCCCTCGGGTCTGGTCTTACTTGTCTTGGCGGTGCTGAATCACGCTCGTATTGCCAGACCCGCAGGGCCTCCTTTCCGGCCAACCGTGACATCACCGCGACAAATAGTATCAACCGACCCTGCCAGGAACTGATAGTCCACTAGCAACTGGGCTTAGCCACCCCTGTTGATACAATGTCGGGCCACGAGGGGTCCAGTCGATAGACACCATTGTCATCGACGGCTTCTCTGACTATAAGAAGTAACACATAGATTGCGTTCGAGCACAAAGGGCTCATAAAGGCTACCTACGTGAGGATATGATGCCTCCGGGGGCCGTTCCTCCAACGGGGCCGGTGAGAGACCGGGGTATGTTCTGAAGGAATCCACCTGAAGACTGCCGGGTAACCAAAGTGTCATCCTATGAAGCAAGAGGCTGAGGAAAGTGGCGTGAATCGAATGAATAGGCAGACTGTCTAGAAGACACCTGAGGCGACCCCGCCTTAAAGTTGCACCGTTCATGATTGCCAATCATAAACTGAAAGAATCTCTGTAATCAGTGAATAAATTGAAGAGATTTCCTGCTGACAAGTAAGCATGACTTCGGGAAGATGCCGCTGTAGCGGCCAGAGCCGAGGTAGCTGAACAGGTCAGCAGGGCGATCTCCAACTTGGCTGTTCACCATTTCGGTTTCCCCTCCTCTCTCCCTCTCTCGTTTCCATACTCTTGATTCATCTTGAAATCGAGAAAGAGAACTAGGTGAGGAAGAGAAGGAGTAGGAGATCGAGTGTGAAGCTAAGAATGATTCGTGTATCCCTCCATGCAACAAGTCCTCCTTTCGACTCTCTGTCTTGTAGAGGATTTTCCTCTGGAAGTCTCTGAACTAACGAAGTGTCCTTGACCGGAGCAGTGACCGCTGTGAGTCTTTTCATCCCTGAGGTCTTGGAAGTCCACATCTGGCAGCGAACCTCACAGGTACAACCAGATTCAAACTCAGTCCCAGAGCCAAAACCTGCAAACGAACCTTCCGCAACCTCACAGGGCAAAAAATGTGAACTTGCAGCTGTCGCCGTCAGCATTTACTTGCGTAGGCAAGGCTGACCTGGGCCGGGAAGATCGATCCGACCAACTCGACATCATCGACGGTTTGGACACCTGAACCCTACAGGTGCAACCACAGTCAAGCCCCGCTACAGAGCCAAAAGTGGAGAACGAAGTCTTCGGAACTCGACAGGTATAAAACTGTAGGGTTGCCGCGTTCAGCCTGGTCTTCCCCCTTCAAAGACTCTGCCTTCCCGCGCACGTATAAGTCCGTCGTTCGGAAGGGACCCGACAAGTTTCACGGCGGTGGGAGGAAGCAAGATTCCCGGAGCCCCCTGGACACGGCGGACGGGATTGGGGGCTACGGGCCGACTAGCCCAGTGTCGTCTTCGTACTCCGACAGATCTTCGGCGGTAGAAATGATCAGGGAAGCCTTCACTTCCAATGCGAGGGCTAGCTTCAAAAGGCTTCCGTAGCTCGGATTTCTCCGGCCCCTTTCTATGCCGGAGACGTAGGTTCTATCCAGACCGGCTTCGAGTGCGAGGTTTTCCTGGGAGAGTCCGCGTTCTGATCGGATCTGTCTCACGGCTCGGCCTAGGGCAACGTATTCGGGAACGGGCTGAGCCATGCCCGAACCCTGCAGGGCCACGGACTTTGAGTCCACGGACTATAAGTCACATTTTGATATTCTTGTTCTCTGATTAGGGGAGCAGCATTTGACAAGGAGAGGTTGGGTGCCCGGTCTGAAGCCAAGTCACAGGCTGCCGTGGCTATCGATGCTCGACGGAGATCAATCGGTGTGCTTCCTGCCTTGGCGTTGGCTCTTCTCGTGCTGCTGTTCGGGGCAATCAAGGCAGATGAGGCTGCCGCCTACGAAAGCTGGGACGAGTGCTACCTGATCTCCCCTGAGCCTTGGCTCTGCGACCCAGCCGACTACTCGGAGAACCCGCACCCGGATTGGCCAGAGACCGAGATCCCTGCGTACATGGGCCAGGACAGCAATTGGTCTCCTTCGCCGAGGACTGTGATCCAGGGGTACGGGATCGAGTGGGGCGTCCTGGTTCATTTTCGATTCTCGTGCAATGCGCTAGATGATGACCAGTATGACGGCCAGTACCGTTTGAAGATATTCACCGGCTCGTCAACTTACGAGTGGCCGGTAGATGAGTTCAGGGGCAACGGATGCCGGGTTCTATGGGTGTTCGACAAAAGCGATGTAGGTCAAATCTCTTGGCAGGTGTTCCGGGGCGACACGGCAACGTCAGCGAAGACTAGCTTCCGTCTGACAGCAAGGCCAACGAAGATGAAGGCCAACCTACTTAGGTCCAATCCAGGTTCAGCTTTGAATGAGTATCTGTGGTACGGACTTAACGTGAGGGCACGGACACGATGTGCTCCAAGTGCCACGTTGTTTGTATATCGATGCGTATCGAGATGGAGAAAGAAGGGCAAGCCACGCAAGTGGATTACCTTCATGAGAAGACACGGCGAGTACGACTCATGGGATCCGAGTAGTGGACCTTCGGGGCCACAGAATCGATGGGCTGCTTGGTACAAGCGCAAACCGCGCGGACTTTAGAAACCTACGGCAAGGAGACCGGATTAGCCATGAAGACTGAATGGATCAAGAAGCATCCAGTCATCAGTGGAATCGTTGGATTCGTTGCGGCGCTTACGACCGCGCAGGGCATATACGAATGGGGAATACCGCTTGGTCTCCTAGCTATCCCTATCTTGCTGCTGGCGTTCTCTCCCTTTATTGCGCTCTTTGCGATTGTGGCCCTCGCCATTACTGCTGGACCGATACGTGGAGGTCCTTCGAACTTGAGTAGTCGCACCGTGGTTTACAGGGATTCCCGTCGTACCTCGGAGAATGACTATGGCTGGAACACGGGTCCTGAGAGCAGTCGAGTTCCTGGTCGAAATCTCAACAGGCAACGCAGCCAACGTTGAGCAGACGATGAACCGATCAAACCCGATCTACCGGCAACTAGCCCGGAATCGATTCCAAGGCTACCCAGGTGAAAGAAGCGACCGTTACGGACGCGGAGAAGACAGCTCCGACTGGGAAGTGAACCCTGAGAAAAGGTGGATTCCTCCACTCACTATCGGCAACCAGGACAGCCACCCGCTGACTCGTAGACCTTCACAGAACGCTTATGTCCAGGAAGAGCGTCCGAAATTGATCATCGATGATCTCCCGATCTGGCTGCGTGTCCCGCTAGCCATCGGGTTCCTGGTCATGATCGCAATCGGCTCTATGGGCAACTGATCACGTCCAGGCCAGAGTCTTGAGCGAAGAAACCAGACAGACCTGTGTGGTCAATGGCAAGAAGTCGGTAGTCGAAGTCATCTTTGACCCCGATGGCGAGACCGGCCAGGTGCCCGTGATCAGATGCTCGGCACCGGATGGCTACGGGGGATTACGAGGGCAGATCCAGGGACACAGCAGCGAGGACCAGATCCTCGCTCTGGCCGATTGGATGACGGTCACCACGGAAGGGGCCTTCGTTGCCGTTCTCGACAACCAGGTTTGGCCCAACGGGATGGTGTTGATTCAGTCAGACCATGACGGGCGAGGAGGCCGAACCTTCTACCAGTCAATCCACGGTGACTCCCCCGGAATCTGGCTCGACTTCTACTTTCGAACGGTTTTCACCGCGATCAAGGTCGCGGACAAAAACTTCTCCGCGTCTGATCTGGTGCTCAGGCACCCGACCAACGGATCGTGGAGCGAACCGCTCCTAACCGTCTCCCTCGAAGCGATCAGGAACCTGGCCGATCAAGCGGATCTGACCGTGAAACGGATCCACATCGGCTGCATCCACGGCATCGACTCTGCCGGAAACTTCCGAAGAGCAGCAAGTCAACTTGAACTTGAGGTCGAGAGCGGAACGGCACCGGAGTTTCGATCGTTCGAGACCGAGGAGCATGGCTTGCCGGATGCTGTTGGAGACCTTCCCGGCGCTCGCCTCTTTCGAATCCCCGTTGGTCGCCAAGGGCAACCGGGGTGAAGTCGTCAGGTTTCTCTCCCAGACTCGACACTCTCATCGCCACTGAGACCTGCCCGGAACGCAAGGTACGCCAGTCCTACATCGATGGAGATCAGCATGAATGATGAAGAAGAGGTGAACTGGCGAGATCGAAGTACGTGGATCCATGATGCCGCCGATTTCCCGAACTATCCGCCTGAGAATGTTAGGCGTGGGTTGAGACGGAGTTCAGCCGGAATCGCCCACCTCAACAATTGGTGGAAGTTCTTCGCCGGTCTCAGAGAGAAGCCACCCGAGAAGAGCGGCCTGTTTCGTCCCATCGATAAGGACGGCAACCTCTACTTCGAGCGAGCCGAGGACCGGCTAGGCAGAGCAGGCCGTCAGGACAACAACGACAGCGAGGAAACGGAGAATCGAACGATGTGGGATCAGCCCAGAGACGAAGCTCGAATTTCTGAACTACTCACGGCTCTTGAAACTCGCTGGCGGGAAGTACCCGATCAGCGACTCGGCCAGCTTTTGGTGAACATTGTGCGAAGAGA
Organism: Microthrixaceae bacterium; assembly: GCA_049672765.1. Lineage (GTDB taxonomy): Bacteria > Actinomycetota > Acidimicrobiia > Acidimicrobiales > Microtrichaceae > JAGQSZ01. The sequence continues at coordinate 9,183 of JBATWQ010000121.1, forward strand.
ACTCGCTTCCGATCCTGCTAATGAGGCGAGCAGGTTGTTCGTGCTCGAAGACGACAAGCTGCTTGAGATGCTGAGACAGGCAACGAGCAGGTCTACTGCCAGTTGATCGAGTCGAAGCCCTTACCGTGACCGACCCGGAATACTCCCAGTCAATGGGAGAGACAAAAACGTTCCACGACATCCTGGACGAGCTTGAAGCTGCGTCACTCGATACCGCCGAGAAGGGCAATCGGTTCGAGCGGTTGATGCAGGCGTATCTGACTACGGACCCCGAGTTCGCCCAGATCTACGAGCAGGTGTGGTTGTGGATGGAGTATCCGGGTCGGGATGGTCGCCCGGACACCGGCATTGATCTGGTGGCGAAGTCGTGGGATGGGGAGTTGACCGCGATTCAATGCAAGTTTTTCCGGCCTGGTACTCAGGTCACGAAGGCGATGATCGACAGCTTCCTTGCGGCATCTTCGAAGGTGGAGTTCGATCAGCGGCTGATCATCTCGACCTCGGACAAGTGGGGCAAGAACGCTGAAGCTGCGATTGAGGGTCTTCATCCTCCGGTTGCCAGGCTTCGTGCTCAGGATCTTGCGAACTCTTCGATTGATTGGTCCCAGTTCTCACTCGATAAGCCCGGTGAGATGGTCAGGGTTGAGCAGCATGATCCGAGGCCATATCAGCAGGCAGCTATCGATGACGTGATCAAAGGCTTCGAAACCCATGATCGGGGCAAGCTGATCATGGCTTGCGGCACCGGCAAGACCTTCACCTCGCTCAGACTGGTGGAAGAGTTTGTTCCGGCTGGTGGTTCGGTGCTGTTCCTTGTCCCCTCGATCTCGCTCTTGTCCCAGACGGTTCGAGAATGGAGTGCTCAGTCTCGGAGGAAGATTCGGCCTTTTGCGGTGTGCTCGGATGTGAAGGTCGGGAAGAGGAAGAAGTCCGATTCCGAAGACATCTCAGTCACGGATCTCGCCTATCCGGCGACCACTGATGGTGAGCGTCTCGCCCAGAAGTTCTTCGAGTTCCCGGACCTGACCGACGAGAACGGTTTCACGGCGGTCTTCTCGACCTACCAGAGCATCGGAGCGATCACCGAGGCTCAGAGTCGCAAGCATGGTCACGGGATCCCCGAGTTCGATCTGATCATCTGCGACGAAGCCCACCGCACTACCGGGGTCACGCTTGAAGGGGAGGACGAATCGGCGTTCGTCCAGGTGCACTCCGACGCTTTCGTTGAAGGCAAGAAGCGTCTCTACATGACTGCGACCCCGAGGGTTTACGGGGACGGGGCACAGGAGAAGGCGGATCTATCGAAGGCGATCCTCGCGGACATGAACGACGAGACCCTTTACGGCCCGGAATTCCACCGTCTCGGGTTCGCCACGGCAGTCGAGGAAGGGATCCTGACCGACTACAAAGTGCTCGTGCTGGCAGTCGATGAGGGGCATGTATCTCGCCAATACCAGAGCCTCTTGTCTTCCGGCGAATCCGAGATCGGACTGGAAGACGCAGCGAAGCTCGTTGGCTGCTGGAACGGTCTCGCCAAACGGGCAAACCCAGAACATCTCGATGAGTTCGCTACTGACCCGGAGCCGATGAAACGGGCGGTGGCGTTCGCGGGGAACATCCGAAACTCGAAGATGATCGCCAACTCCTTCAACAAGGTCGTTGAAGACGAAGGCTCGGGCATAGCTCCTGAAGGAGAAGCCGACCTGCACGTTCAGGTCCGACATGTGGACGGCACCCAGAACGTACTGGTCAGAAACGAAGCCCTGGACTGGCTAAAGGAAGACCCCGGTGACGGAGAGTGCCGGATCCTCTCCAACGCCCGGTGCCTCTCCGAGGGTGTTGACGTTCCCGCACTTGACTCGGTGCTGTTTTTGGCTCCGAGGAAGAGCCAGGTGGATGTGGTCCAATCGGTTGGCCGGGTCATGCGGAAGCTGGAAGGAAAGAAGTACGGGTACGTGATCCTCCCGATAGCCGTACCAGCCGACCAGCAGCCCGAGGACGCTCTCTCCAACAACGAGAAGTACAAAGTCGTCTGGCAGGTCCTGCAGGCCCTTAGATCGCACGACGAACGCTTGAACGCGGTCATCAACAAGCTCGACCTCGCCGGGCACACCGAGCAAACCAAGATCTCCGTGATCGGGGTCGGTGGAGGAGGCGACGAGGACGAGGATCGAGGTGGAGATGCCACCAAGGTCGGGGAGCAGTTGGTAATGAGCTTCCCGAACATCGATGACTGGCGGGACTCGATTTTCGCCCGGATCGTCAAACAGGTCGGTGACCGCCGCTACTGGGAAACCTGGGCCAAAGACATCGCAGACATCGCCGCCCGATACGTCACCCGAATCACCTCCCTCATTGAAGGTGACGACAAGAAGATCCGAGACGAGTTCGAGGTGTTCCTCAAAGGTCTTCAGGACAACCTCAACCCACAGGTCGATGAGAACGAGGCAGTGGAGATGTTGGCCCAGCACCTCATCACCCGCCCAGTCTTCGACGCCCTCTTCGATGGGTACTCGTTCTCCGAGGAGAACCCGGTGTCGATCTCGATGCAGAAGATGCTCGATCTACTCGATCTCGAACGCCTGGACAAGGAAACCACCGACGAACTCAACGCCTTCTACAAGTCTGTTCGACTCCGGGCCGAAGGCATCAACGATCCGGCAGCCAAGCAGGAAATCGTCAAAGACCTTTACGAGACTTTCTTCCGGACCGCCTTCAAGGACATGGCCGACCGTTTGGGGATTGTCTACACCCCGGTTGAGATCGTGGACTTCATACTCAACAGCGCCGACGAGGCCCTCCGGGATCACTTCGGGAAAGGCATCACCGACGAAGGCGTCCATGTCCTCGACCCATTCACCGGCACCGGCACGTTCATCGTCAGGCTCATCCAATCCGCTCTGATCAAACCCGAAGACCTTGAACGGAAGTTCCGGTACGAACTTCACGCCAACGAGATCGTGTTGTTGGCCTATTACGTCGCAGCGATCAACATCGAAGAAGCCTTCCACGGAGAAGTCGGAGGCGAGTACCAGCCTTTCGACGGGATCGTCCTCACCGACACCTTCCAGATGCACGAGGAAGACGACCAGGACGAACTACCCGGCATGGAACGCTTCCCTGAAAACAACGAACGGGTCAAGCGCCAGAAAGAACTCCCGATTCGAGTCATCGTCGGAAACCCTCCCTACTCAGTCGGACAAACATCTGGCAACGACGACAATCAGAACCTGAAATACCCGCACCTGGACAAACGAATTGACGGTACCTATGCGGCACGGTCCTCTGCGAAACTAAAGAAGTCACTAAAAGATTCGTACGTTCGAGCATTACGACTGGCTTCAGACCGTATCGGTGACAGGGGAGTTGTCTGTTTCGTGTCCAACGGCGGCTATCTTGACGCCATCGCTTCCGACGGACTCCGCAAGAGCCTGGCTGAAGAATTTAGTCAGATATCGGTCTTCAATCTTCGGGGCAACCAGCGAATGGCTGGGGAAGAATCACGCAAGGAAGGCGGGAAGATCTTCGGCGCTGGTAGCCGAGCAACCATCGCCATTACTCTGCTGGTCAAAGATCCCGGAACAACTGGACCAGCAAAGCTCCTCTACCGCGACATAGGCGACTATCTCAGCCGCGAAGAAAAACTGGCCATCCTCTCGGAACACCAAGACTTCGCTCACCTCGACCTCACCGAGATCGTCCCCAACGAGGAGGGGGACTGGCTCATTCAGAGGGACCCCGATTTTCGGCTTTACCCACCGATTGGTTCGAAGAAACTTGAGGATAGTCTTCATCCGGTCTTTGCTTTGTACACAGGTGGAGTCAAGACGAACCGTGACTCGTGGGTCTACAACTCCTCTGCTAGCCGTGTTGAATCCAACGTGGCCGAGATGGTCAGGTTCTTCAACGGTCAAGTCGAGAGTCGCGGAGAAGCAATTCGAGCGGGTGAGGATTGGTCACGAGACAATGATCCGACGCTCTTTAGTTGGAACTACGCAGATCAGGCGAGGCTTGAAAAAGGTGAGTTCGTTTCACTCGCCACCGGAAGAACGAGGGTTTCTCACTACAGGCCGTTCTCGAAGCAATTCCTCTTTCTGGGGCGAGAATTCAACGATGCGGTCGGTCGAATCCCAGCCTTCTTTCCCACTCCCAAGCAAGAAAACTATGGCTTCTATGTGGTCTCAACCGGTTCAGGGACCCATCCCTTTTCGGTGTTTGCGATAGATCAGATTCCTGATCTGAATTTCTGGGGCTCAGGGGGCGGCCAGTTTTTCCCTCGGTACACCTACATCGAGCAGGGCAAAGCGGACAATCTCCTCGATGCTGCCGAGGACGATGGCTCTCCGTTCCGTCGTGTGGACAACATCACCGATGAGATCCTGGTCGACTACCAGGCTACGTATGGCGACCAGGTGACGAAGGACGACATCTTCTTCTACGTCTACGGTCTCCTCCACAGTCCCGACTACCGGGTGCGTTTCCAAGCAGATCTCAAGAAGGTGCTGCCCAGAATCCCGAAGGTCGAGTCCCGAGAGGATTTCGAGGCGTTTTCGGATGCAGGACGCAAGCTCTCTGATCTCCACATCGGTTACGAGACGGTCGAGCCGTGGCCGCTAGCAGCCCACGAACCTGCTGGTGCTGACTACCGGGTCAAGAAGATGAAATTCGCCGGATCGGGCAAGAACAAGGACCGCTCCACCATCATCTACAACGACCAGATCAAGGTCGCAGGAATCCCGGAAGAGGCATACCGCTACATGCTCGGCTCCCGCTCAGCTATCGAGTGGATCATGGACCGTTACCAGGTCAAGACCGACAAGAAGAGCGGAATCACCAACGACCCCAACGACTGGTCCGAAGAAGTCGGAGATCCACGCTACATCCTCGACCTGATCGGACGGATCGTCCGAGTCAGTATCGAGACGATGGAGATCGTTGACGGGCTGCCAGAGTTGACGATTGGCGAGGGGGATTCTCGGTGACTGATTTTGAGGGCCAGATCGTGAACGTGGGTGGCGGTAGCCCTTCAACGCTGAAGCCGCTGTCTTTCGAGAAGCGAATGTCCGAGATCGAGCTTGAGGAGGCTTTTTGTCGAAACCCAAGCTTGTTCGGGGAGGACCTTTTGCTCCTCGGTCGTCAGTTGATCGACTTCGCGGAGGACAACCGCAGACTTGACGTGCTCGCACTCGACAAGGACGGGGAGAAAGTCCTGGTTGAGTTCAAGGTTGACTCCGGCTTCGGCTTCACCGAGCTGCAGGCCCTCGCATATGCGGGGGCTTACGCCAACGTGGAGAACGAGTTCTTTCCTCAGATCCTCGATCGCTCGGTTGCTTCGGGGAATCTCCCTGGTATCGAGCAGGCGACCGGGCTAGTTGAGACCTCAAGCCTCGATGATGTGACGAGCGTGTTTCTTTCCTTCCTCGGGATTGGGAGTCTTGACGATTGGGATCCGAGCAAGCAGGTTCGGATCAAGGTGATCGCACCGGACTTTCCTGTCCGGGTGCTTCACAACATCAAGTGGCTCTCGGAGGTCTACGAGATGCCGATTGAAGCGGTCCAGGTCGAGTTGTTTGAGATCGGTGGGGATTATCACCTCAAAGCCGACCGGATATTTCCCTTGCCAGGAGCGGAGAGATTCGAGTTGTCTCTGCGTGAACGTGAGACAAGCAAGCGGAAGAAGAACGTACGACGAAACAAGCCGGTCCTGGCGCTCCTCGTCAATGAGGGACTTCTCAAGGATGGGGACCGGATTCGTCTCCAAGTGTCCAGCTTCCAGAGCAATCTCCGGCCAGACATCGCGGCAATCGTGAACGACGATGACCCACGGCTCTCCGTGACGATTGACGAGGCGAACCCGTCCAAAGTTCTCTGGCGGTCGAGCACAAGTGAGGAACCCAGGTTGGTTTCACCGGCCAGTCTTCCAGCTGAGATTGCCAACTTGCTGCTCGGCACAGACCCGACCGAGGTATTCGGGGTCGGTGTTGCCGACAACTACATCGATGAGAAGACCGGCAAGAAACTCGAAGAAATCGCTCGTGACGCCGGTCTGTGGGAGTAGCTTTAGCGAGGCCAGCTACTGGATCGATTGGAGCTACGTTGATGAGAACATGGAGGTTTTCTGGAACTTCGGATCTTGGGAGGAAGTCAGCTATGGACGGAGTTGAGATTTCAAGGCTGGGGCAAGGACGGTCGATGTGGGACCGCAGTACTCGGATCGGGGCGACGCTGACCGTCGTGCTTTTGGCTGCAGTCCTATTCGTAGCTGAGCCGCCATTGGCGAAGCCAGCGCCGAATGTGGTGCAGGTCTCAAAGAAGCGAGGCGTCACCAAGATCGGAGACTTACGTGTCGTCCGGGGCTACTACCCCACCACGCTCCGGGATGCGGCAGAAGTCTTCGGGAAGCCGGGGCTTATTCGAAGGCCGTACAAAGAGGTCTGCGAGGCTTACTTCGGCAGGGGTTTGCGTCTCGATTTTGCGAGCTTCGGATTGGTGGACGGTTGCTACGACCGTTCTCTCCAAGCTGGCCTGATTCGATCTCGGTACTGGAAGGTGAAAGTCGGGAACCGGATCTACAGGGTCGGAATGGCAAAACGCAGAGTGCCGAAAAACGCCCGTTTTGTCCCTCGCTACGGCTTCGAACTTGCTTCGTTCCGTTTCGCTACCGGCAGGACAGGATCTGCCTATGCGTTGATTGGGGGTAAGAAGCGAATCAGATCTTTGCGACTGTTTGTCGGTCTGGCCGGAGACTAGTAGCGCCAATCTCCGACTCGATTTCCGCCCAAGCGTCGTGGTCCGCGATTAGGTTCTTGAGGTCACGCAGATCGAGGTAGTGCCAGGTCTGAGGCGGGTGAAAGTGATCTCGCTCGCGGAGGAAGTCGAGGTCGATGGGCGAGGCGAGTTCACGGGCCGAATCGACGTGGATGCCCACTGCTTCCTTTGCACCGAGCAGGTACTGGTCCAGTTCTGCTTCGGAGATCGCGGCCTTGGGGCCGAACGATGTCCATGCTCGGGCAGTCTCAACGACTTCGACCCGAGAGATCCTGCAGGTGGCGACGATTGCTGCAGTGGGCTTTGTGCTGTAGATCAAGACAAGTTGACCCTGGCTTACCAAGGGTCGAGTTTTGCGAAGCTCGACAGTCTTGCTCCCGTTGATGATTCGTCCTACCCATGCGGGGTGGATCGAGAGGAGCATCACTCGCTCGTGGGATGGGCCAGAGACCGAGGCAGGCAGGTCAGGCATCCTGATCGGCTTCACTCAGGACAGCTAGGAAATACGCCTGGCTAACGGCTTCCGAGGTCATCAGGGTTAACTTCTTCTCGTTGTGTAGCCCCGAAAACTCAGTGAGCCGTGCCACCGGAACGACTCGGTTGAGTTGGCGGGTGTTGGTGAACCGGAGTACGCGGACTCTTCCGTTGGTGCTGGCGTCAAAGACATCGGCCCGACTGTAGACGCCGAGTCGGTGGAAATCTCGCCAAGCCTTTTCAGGCGGCATGGTTCTTGCGTCGAGCAAGAGGCTCGTGGCCGTGGCGCAGCTTCCTCCGTTGGACCCGCCGTCGCTTTGGTACCAGAGGATTCTGGCGGGTCCGTTCTCTCGTTCGTTTGGGGCGCGGTAGTAAACCTGTTCTCCTCCGAGGGCAAGCTCCGCTGACCGGCGAGTGAGTAGTTCTGGGGTGCCCAGCAGTTCTGCTGCCCAGAGATGCTTGATCGGGACCTGGAAGCAGGGGATCTCGGCCTCTTTCAGCACGACGGGCCTGAGAGCTAACTCGCAGGCAGCTAGCTCCTCAGATCTGCTCTCGCTGTTGGGGTTCGAGAGCAAGGTCTCGATGTCTTGGAAACTTGCCTTGACCAAACCCCGGTGGGACTCGATGATGTCCAGGATCTCTTGGTTCGTTCGAGGGCCTGGCACCGTAAGGCAGACCCAGCTTCCTTCAATGAGACGGAATCTGTCCGCCTGCGCCGCATCGACTATCGCTCGGTCTAGGTGAGGGTCGCTGATCCTGATGGCGGTAGCGCCCAGTCGCTCAGCCTCGTAGCGAAGCTGCCCAATGATCGCGGCTGCGAGCGTCGGCTTCAAAGCGAGCGACCTAAGCCTGGCCAGGTTCACCTCAAGAACTCCATCGTCACAAGCGCCTGCGTAGAGGGCGAGGTCTTGTTCAGACTGGTTTCTGATCGTCTTGCGAAACGACCTATCCGGCGTGAGAGACAGGCTCTCCCACTTACGACGAAACTGATGGCGCTTTTCTCCTGAGCCGTAGGCCAGGAATCTAGACGCAACCGACTCGGACTCGTCCCAGGTCGGGGAATGAACCACAACCTGAGACCCACTCAGAAAGACAGGTCGGTAGGCAAGGCCGTTCTCTCGCTCATCTAGGAATGCCGGTAGCTCAGAGGGGCTGACAAGACTCACTCCGGCTAGGTCGAGGGCGTCAGGCCCCAGCCATTTCTTGGCAGAGTGATCTCTCGTGACCAAGATGTCTATGTTCGCTGTGGCAGCAATAGCCACGTGCTGAATATCAAGCCTGTCTTGGTCTCCAAGGTTTTTCTTGGAACCGATTGAAGCAACGAGATGATCTGAAATCGCTTGTACCGAATCGGGTGCGGCACTGATCTTGGGATAAGTGCCCAAGTCTCGATGGCGTCGTTCCCGCCGCTCTCGTGACTGGTTCTTCAGGATCTCGTTGCCAATAGCTGGCGACGCAATCGGTTCGATCCGACCTTCCAGGCTCTTGAATACCTCCTGCGTGATCTCGGCATCCTGTGATCCTTCGTCTGGGTCATGGAGATCGAAGAACGTGTTGGCGTCCAGCAGCACGGGAACCTGATCTTCTTCCAGGTTTGTCCAAGTCAGAAGAGTGGGGTGACCGTGATCCCGCCACCAGTACGTAAGGAGGTCGCCATCCTTTCCTCGGCCTGGCATCTCACCCTGGGCGAGGAATCCTGCCCTTGGCCAGAACGTGTGGCCGGGGGAATTGTTCAGGCACTTAACGAGGATCCCGTTTCGCTCGGCGTTCAACTCGCTGACCTTGTTCACGAGAGCGGTGGCTACACCTCCGCTTCGCTCGCCCCGTCTCGTCACTAGATGCCAGAGCCTGACGGACGATCCAGTCGGCCCAAAAAGGGCGTAACCCACCAGCGTTTCGGCTTTGTCCGATTCGCTTCGAAACGCCCCAACCAGACCACCCTCACGAGCGAGCCTTCGCTGCGCTTCATACGGGAGAATGCCGATCCATTTCTTCTCCCCATCACCCAGAGCGAATACTGATTCCAAGGCCGAGTCTTCTGACCGTATAAGCCTGAGTTCGAGCGAATCGGCTACAGGTTGATCTCTTTCCCCCAAGGTCTCGTCCATGAGCACACGAGGATACCTACGGGATCGTAGAGCGATCCTGGCCGGGCGACGAAATACGACTCGACGGCGAGAAGACTCTGAACGTAGCTTCCGCACTTCTACGAATAGGTGGAGAACGGAGTGTCACAAACGACCCTTTCTGCGACGAGGACGGAGGGGCCAGCAAAAGCTCGATTCGATGTTCCAAAACCCGCGTCTCGCCTTTTGTCTCACAAACGGTTATGGAAATCAGTGATACAATCGTCGGATGAGCGACTTGATCGGCTACGCCCGAGTCTCGACCGAAGAGCAGACCCTCGATCTTCAGATCGACGCCTTGACCGATGCTGGCTGTTCAAAGATCTACACGGACAAGATCAGCGGATCGCGGTCGGATCGACCTGAGCTTGCCAAGGCCCTTGACTATGTTCGAGCAGGAGACACACTCGCCGTGTGGCGGTTGGACCGGCTCGGCAGATCAGTTCGCCACCTAATCGAGACGGTGAATAACTTCGAGGAGAGGAGTGTCGGCTTCAAGAGCCTCCAAGAGACCATCGATACCACGACCTCGACCGGCAAGCTGACCTTCCACGTTTTCGCGGCCTTGGCTCAGTTCGAGCGTGACCTGATAGCCGAGCGTACGAGAGCCGGTCTCGAAGCGGCCAGGCGCAGAGGACGAGTTGGTGGACGCCGGACCGTGATGTCGCCAGACAAATTGCGAGTGATCCGAGATCTCTACGAGGACCCCGAGAGCAAGATGACCGTCCAGGAGATTGCCGACACGGTTGGCGTCAGCCGAGCTACCGTCTACCGCCACCTCGAACCGGCATCGCTCACCACCAAAGGCTAGGGCGCTAGCCCCACCTCGGCAGTCCAGAACGTCGCCAATCACGGTCTCCTGAGAGAGGAGGGGTGTTGCGAATCGTTGACGGGTCTGTTACCTGCTTGTTGCAGAATGGGCCCTGACCGTTAGCTCAGACGAGTTTTCGGGTACCCTGACGCCATGGCCGAGGCAGATCACAGCCACAGCCTCCTTCTTGAGTTCGACAGCCACGACCCGGAGTTCTCTCGTGGATTCGAAGCTGGCCGCGTTTGGGCACTGCTCGGAACGTGTCCGGATGATGAGATTTGCGAGGTAGTTCACACGGCGAACGCCGAAATGCTGATCCGGATGGGTGAGTCCCTTGGCCGTCCAGTCAGAAGCACCGAGCTTGATGAAACTTGGATGGAGATCCGTTTCGACGCCTCCGAGGAGTGCGTAGACGCATGAGGCGCCGGGCTGCAACCCGACGCCTCGTAGCGTGTTTCTCTATTCAGTTGCGGTTGAGATAGCCACTACCTAGTGGCGGGTTGCGTCCCTCAAAACGAACCCGTACTCACCGCGTGACCTGTGAACCGGGGGGAACTTTTCCCCTCGGACGCAGGTGACCTCCCGGTGCATGTAGGTGCCGTAGCTGTTGACGACGCCGTACTGCCCCGAGGTGAGCACAAGCTCGCCGGGACGATGAATGGTCTTGCGACTCATTTGCATCAATCCGATCCTTTCCACCCTGGGTTGACTGGGCGGGAGTTCGCTTCAGGGGCATTCTGCTGCGGCTCCCGTGTTCACGGAAACTCGCTGGCCGATACCGCGCAGAGGGAAGTCGCTCCGTCGAAGCCCGGAGAAAGCTGAGGAAGAATCTGGATCGTCTTCTGCTGCTGTCACTGTGAATCCCAATTCACGTAGGGGTTTGCAAAGTTTCCGCCTGGCACTCTACACCATCGAGTGCCAGAAAACGAACCCTTGTTCGTGATCAAGCTGGTCAGGAAAATGGAAAAGCCCCGGCGATTGGGCGCCGGGACTCCTCCTGGAAACTCTGCTGTCAATTGGGGTTGACGCAGCAGTACCCCTACATTCTCGCACACAAGCCCAAAAACCGCGTGATCCTAGGCCAAGAGCGGAGAGCACCTGTGCCGAACGCAGGGAGTCGTGAGTCTGGAATCGCCTACCTCAGAGCGGTGGCCCAGACCCCCGAAGACCGAGAGGGACCCGCGAGCAGTGAGTTCCATACCCTCGCCGGGGAAACGGGACTCCGGTGGATCCCTCCTTGCCGGACCGGGAACTTTCAGGGAACATTGCATTCAGATCAGGCGATTTTGGCTGGCTTGAGTTGGTCCTCCCCCATCGCCTGGAAACTACTGATTTGCAGGGACTTTTAGTGCAAGCTAGACCAGATGAGATCATCGAATACTGGGCCTGGACTGACTCGTAATGAAGGGGTCACCGGTTCGACTCCGGTCGTCGGCTTTTAGGTTCTTGGCTCGTGGAGCCTGAAGGCTGGGTGTCAACGGAGACAGAGCCGGAGACTCGATTTGTTCTCTGGATGTTCTCCGCAGGGTCAGGTCGACACAACCAGTTCGAGCAACGACACCCCCGAGGAGCGAGCGAGCGGCGCTTCAGTGACTGAACCACTTGTGGAACAGGCGTCGCAACCCTCGACCGCGCCGATTATCGCTTCAAAGCCTTTCGCTGTGCCGACAGCGAAAGCGGAGAATCGCCCCCGAAGTTCAGCGACTTGATCGACCTGTCAAATTCGGCGACGATCCCAATCCGGCAATTTCGTGCCCCTAAGCCTTTGACTATGTTGAGGCAGGTCCCGTGGAGGTACCCGAGCGAGACGAGTGCAGGGTCGAAGTGGTTTCGAGCAACAAAGTGGCGGGGACGACGCCCGCTAAGAAAGCGCGGCTGAAGCTCGTGGACGATGCCGATGAACTGCGCGATCAGCATGGGATAGATGACCAGGGCCTTCGCCTCGATGAAGGTGATCAAGTCTTCGTTCTTCAGCTCAGACCACTTGGGCTGAGCTCTGGCCCCCTTCGTCTTTGGGACGCATCCGGCTTTCACGACAGCAACATCGACCACGTACCTCGCCCCTGGCGTGCCGAGCGCATCGACTACGGGCAGGTTGCTATGGATCTCGTAGCCGAGACCGCCCTTTTGCAACTCAAAGCGTGAGAAGTTCCAGGGATCGCCACGGGTGGTCAGCTTTACGCGCAGTTGGTTCCCGTTTGGGTTGACGAGCTTGACGGCGTATCCCGCCAGCTCATAGTGCTTGGCGGAAATCATCAAGGCACCAATTTCCAGAAGCTGTGACCTCTGCCCGGAAAGCTTCTGAAAGTGCGCGTGGTGCCTGACTACGAATTTCCTGAGCGATACAGAGATCGGTCCTAGATCAACTGTCATTGGTCCGCCGGTCCGCTAAGTGCTCCAAAAGTGAGCGTGGGCCATTCGCAAGCTTCACGAATCCAAGCTCCTTCGACTCCAGCCAACGATCTAGGTCGTCGTGCAGTTCCCGGGCTTGCCTAACCTCATCCGACCCCCGCCTGTAGGAATACCCGCCCGCCGAGATCTCCTGTGCGCCGAATTCGCCAGCTAGATCCAGGGAGTTCTTGATCAGCCATCTCTGCGATTCCACCTGGCTCCACAGCCTCCACAACCCCGCACAAAACAAGAAGTCGTCTGAGCGGACCTCGTCTGCGTTGACGCGGGCCTCGCGGTAGATCTCGCCTCGCGCAGCGTCGATGGTTCGAACGTAGCCCTCCACGTCGAGTCGCAGCACGTAGGGAAGTTCGCTCGTGAACTGCCGAAGGCTCCTGGGTAGAGCCATCGTCTTCCTCCCGTCAGTAGTCGCCGTCGCGACCGAGTCAATCAGGTCAATAGCTAGGTCAACAGCTCAGCCGAACCCACAAGTTTATAGAAGGTTCCACTTTGCGCTCGCCGCGCTGAAGAGGGACGCTCTCCGAACACCGGTTCGACTCCGGTCGTCGGCTTGCCTGTCCGAGGATTGGCGTAGCGCCAATCGGAGCGCTACTGTTTCCCCATGGCCGCGTCGCTCGATTTCACCGTCGCATTCGAGCCGCCCGATGAAGATGGGTGGATCGTGGCGCGCGTGCTCGAAGTTCCGGGAGCCATCAGTCAAGGTCGCAGTCGCGAGGAAGCCACAGAGAATGTTCTCGATGCCTTGCAAACGGTCCTCACCCCTGATGAGGATCTAGCCGGCAGCACTCCGGACGGCAACCGCAAGCACCTCCGCTTCACTGCTGCGTGAAGCTCCGAGACCTCGAACGGCACCTCAAAGCCAACGGGTGCCGAAAGGTCGGCGGCACCAAGCACACCAAGTGGCGCGGACCCGATGACCAAGTCTCGGCGGTCCCACGTCATCATGAGATCGGTCCCGGCCTGGTCCGCGCGGTCTGTACCCAGTTGGGGATCGATCCTCCGGTCAATCCTCGGTAGAAGCTGGCCCCGACCCCACGAACACGGAGGCCGGCTCTCTACGCTTCAGGCGTGAGAAGAGAACCAGTTGGGGACACGGCGGTCTATCGCTTCGAGTCGTTGCCGGAGGGACGGGTCGATGCCTGGGTCTCGACCCGTCGGGGCGGACACAGCGACGGCCCGTACTCCTCGATGAACCTGGGGATGACCGTCGAGGACGACGAGGCGACCGTGGTGCGGAACCGGCGGCGGCTCTTCTCCGAGCTCGGCCTCGACCTGGAAGGGTCGGTCTGGTGCAGGCAGGTCCACCGGGACGACGTCACCCGGGTCACCGCCGGCGACCGCGGCCGCGGGGCGCTCGGTGACAGCGACATCATCGACCGGACCGACGCGATGGTCACCGACCTGCGAGGGGTGACGCTGTGCGTGACGGTCGCCGACTGCGTCCCCGTCCTGATCTACGACCCGGTCGAGCACGTCGTCGGCCTGGCCCACGCCGGTTGGGGCGGAACCGTCCGCCGGATCAGCTCACGGACGGCCGGTGAGATGACCCGTCTGTGGGGTTGCGACCCGGAAGACCTGATCGCGGCCGTGGGCCCCTCGATCTCGCCCGACGACTACGAGGTCGGCCAGGACGTGGTCGACGCGGCCCGAGACGCCTACGGAGAGGACTCGGACGTGATCGTCACCGGTCCTGACGGCAAGACGAGCTTCGATCTCTGGGGGGCGAACCGGCTCGACCTGGAGTCGGCCGGGATCCGGCCGGACCGGATCGAGATCGCCGGGATCTCGACCGGCAGCAACCTCGACGACTTCTACTCGTACCGGATGGAAGGCGTCACCGGCCGGTTCGTCACCGCGGTGACCCTGGCCTAGCCGCCGAGCGGTCAGTCCCGGCTGAGAGCGGCGAAATGGTCTCCCCGCTCCTCGAAGTTCCGGTAGGTGTCGTAGCTCGGCGCCGCCGGTGAGAGCAGCACGACCCCGCCTGAGCCGACGAGGTCACGGGCCGCGGCGACCGCCTGATCCATGCCGTCCACCGCCATCGCC
>JBATWQ010000122.1:0-3126 GCA_049672765.1 Microthrixaceae bacterium
TGACTATGCCGGCAGAACCCTCGATCAGTTTGCGTTCGACGATTGCGGGATCGACCCCGATGGCCTTCATCGTGTCGTCGAGGTCGTCCCGGCCTTCGTCGAGAATGGCAGAACGAGCCCGTGACGATTCGGCCGGAGAAAGTAGGTTGCCCTCGAAGCCACCTGCGCCCGAGTCCTCCGAAACGCTCGTGTCGGCGACCGTCAGCAGAGTCACCTTCGTCGGCTTGAGCAGTTGTGCCCCCCGGCGTGCGGCGGCCAGGGAAACAGTCGATCCGTCTGTGGCTATAAGTGCATGCATTTTCTACCTCCGGCAGAGAGCTGTCCTGCTGGGTCGAGTCTGCCACGCCATACCGACAATGACCGGTGGGAAGATTCGGCCGGCTGACCGCGGCGAGTGGGGGTTTCTTCACACTGCAGTTACCCAAAGTGACCGGGAGCGACCCGGACAAATCACCCACTGTTCAGAAACACCCGCCTCCGGTACGTTTTCTCGCCATGGCCGGGGGATATTCCAAGTCAAAGGGTGCCGACAACTCCGCGGGCGGCGTGTCGCGCCGCAGCGTATTGCGCTGGTCGGGAACCGCTGGAGTCATAGCCCTGGGAACGACGGTGGTTGGGGCGTGTGCCGCTGAAATTCCCGAGAGCGCAGGGGCTGACGCCAACGGGGTAGTCACCCTTCCCGGGTTCACCAGTCGCGTCATCGCTGTCGCCGGTCAACCCGTCGGTGGCACCGACTTCAGCTTCAGGGCGTTCCCCGACGGTGCGTCCACCTTCGCGGACAAGGCGGTTGCGGGCGGCTGGTACTTGGCCGTCAACCACGAGATCCCGGGCGTTGGGGGCGTGAGTTCCATCCGCTTCGCGCCTGACGGCACGATCGTCGACGCGTTCTCGATCTGTGCCGATACTGGTCTCAACTGTGCTGGCGGAGCCACCCCATGGGGCACCTGGCTGACCGGCGAGGAGTTCGACTGGGGCCACATCTGGGAGTGCGATCCGACCGGAGCCAAGAGCGCTGTTCGTCGCCGTTCGATGGGTGGGTTCTGTCACGAGGCCGCTGCGGTTGCAACGGACAATCGCGTGTACATGACCGAGGATCGCCCGGATGGCGGCTTCTACCGGTTCATTCCAGAGACCCCCGGCGACCTGTCGAAGGGTTTGCTGGAGATCGCAACCGGTGCCGAATCAAAGGGACCCGTCACATGGGTTGCCGTCCCAGAACCCGATCCCTCGATAATCGGGACCCTTTGCCGTCATCAGGTGCCCGGAACCATGTCCTTCAGCGGCGGCGAGGGAATCGCAACCCTCGGCGACCTCGTTTGGTTCTCGACCAAGGGAGACGAACGGATCTGGCAATACGACCTGCGGACCGAGTCGGTCGAACTCAGATATCAGGCGGGCGGACCCTCGGCGCTTTCAGGGGTCGACAACCTCTGGATCGACACCCGCAGTGAGGCGCTCTTCGTCGCCGAGGACGGCGGGAACATGGAAGTCGTCATGTTGCGTCCCGACAACACCGTTCTTCCGGTCGTGCAACTTCCGGGACAGGACATCAGTGAGATAACAGGACCTTGCTTCAGCCCAGATGGTCAGCGTCTCTACTTCAGTTCGCAACGCGCACCGGTCGGCGACCTGGGTCTTCCCCTCGGCACCACCTACGAGGTGTCGGGTCCCTTCGACGCACTGCTCGGTCGAAACGCCTAACTAACCCGCCAGGCTGGTTGGAGTTGGACCCGTCGGAGGAGGTGCGCTTATGCGGGCGCTCCACTGGGACTCTGTAGCTGAACTCAGCTCTGGTTTCCTCTGACTTGGTTCGACTCTCCGACACCGACGACTCTTTCCCCGTGCGCAAACCTTCCACAGACAAGTTCCAGGTCGCCGCCCGGGTGTTCAGGCGCCGTTGGGTAAAGGCCCTGTTGACCCTGCCGATCGTCGGATTCATCGTGGCCCTGATCGTTGCTCCGGCGGGTGCGTTGGACCTCGCGGGCAGAGTCAGTTCCGTCACGGTCACCGCCGCGGCAACCGCTACCGAAACCGCGATGACGGCCTGGAAGGCTGCTGTGCTCGGCGTGGTCGAAGGAGTGACCGAGTACCTACCCATCTCATCCACCGGTCACCTGCTCGTGGCATCGGACATGCTCGGTCTGGGGACCACCGAGGCCGACCTCAAGGCCGCCAACACCTATGCGATCGCTATCCAGTTCGGGGCCATCCTGGCCGTCGCCGGGCTGTTCTGGAAACGCTTCCGCGACATGTTGCTGGGACTCGTCGGCCGATCTGAAGAGGGCCGGCACCTGCTGATCATCCTGATCGTCGCGTTCGCGCCCGCCGCCGTTCTCGGTTTCCTCTTCGACAACATGATCGAAGACGTCCTGTTCTCATCCTGGCCGATCATCGGAGCCTGGGTGGTGGGTGGAATCCTGATACTTGCGCTGGAGCGGTCCGGACGGATCCCGCGACGCGACGAAGCGGTCGAAGCCGGACGCGACAGGGTTTTGGAAATCTCGGTGCGACAGGCCGCGATCATCGGGCTGGTCCAGTGCCTTGCGATGTGGCCGGGCACCAGCCGCTCCCTCGCCGCCATCCTGGGAGCGCTCCTGGTGGGGGTGAGCATGGGCGCCGCCGTCGAGTTCAGCTTCCTGTTGGGCTTCGTGACGCTGACCGCGGCAAGCGGATACTCGCTGTTGACCGATGGCGGAGCGCTCATCGATCAGTTCGGCGTCGTCAATCCGCTGATCGGGCTGCTGTTCGCCTTCGTGTCAGCGGTTGTTGCGATCAAGTGGATGATCGGATACCTGCAGAAGAACAGCCTGGCCGTCTTTGGCTGGTATCGGATCGTCGCAGCTGGGCTGACCGCCGGATTGGTCATCTCAGGCGCGCTGCACGCCTAACCGGTAGCCCCTATCCGCCAGCACCTGACTGGGCGCGAGCAAACCGGCCCAGTTGCGCCAGGCGAAGCGCGCCTTCACCGATCCAGACAACTATGCCGACGGTGAGCACAAGGTTCTGACCGAACAGGGCGCCCACGGCTGCGACGTTGGCGGCGACCAGGGCGATCCAGGAGCGGGTTATACGCAAACCGTCGCCCGGTTTGCGTTTGCCGGCGAGGATCACCGGAGCGAAGTACGC
>JBATWQ010000123.1:0-3573 GCA_049672765.1 Microthrixaceae bacterium
ACCGTCGAATGCGACCAGGTAGTAGGCGATACCGCCGAAGAGCAGGCCGTCGGTGACACGGTCGGACACCGAGTCGAAGAATGCCCCACGTAGTGACGACTTGCCGGATGCCTTGGCGACGGCCCCGTCGAGCAGGTCGGGAATTCCGGTCAGCACCAGAAGCAGGAAGCCCAGATGCAGATGTCCGGAACCAATAGCCACCGCTGCGCCGACAGCCATGCCGATTCCGATTGCGGTGATCAGATCGGCAGAGATACCGGCGCGCTTCAGGCTGTTGCCTATTGGCTTGACGGCAGCGTCGACCTGGCTTCGCCATTGACCATCGAACATTGCTCTCCAAAGAAGTTTGTGGAAGGGGGCCTATCGGGTGGCAGCTGCTGCCCGGGTGGAGCTATTTGCGCTAACTACAGTTAGCAGAATACAGCATTTCGTAATTCAATGGAAGGACCACGTGTATTCAGCGTCCGCTGTCGGAAATTGAGCGCTCCGACTCGGCGTAGCCGGACCAGTCCTCGGGATTGTCCTCGGAGAATCCCTCCAGGACGTCGCCCGTTATTCCGTCGATGATGACCATCGCCCGCTTCTTGGGCGGGTCGTCGTCGGAATAGGCGAGAATCCGCCAAGTCGGCCGGGAGAACCAACCCCGCCAGACCATCTGCGCAGCGGCGTGCCCGAGCGGGTAGCTCACGAATCGCGAGGCCTCAAGAAGCGCGTCGGTCTCTTCGATGTGGAGTGTCCAACCGGCCACGAAGCCGTAGGCACCGAAGATTACGAGCGCAACTCCGGCCCAGAGGATCCCTGCGTTCACCAGCGCCGAGGTATCCCCGAGCCCGGCGTAGAGAGCGATTGCCCCGATCCCGACAAGCACGTAGATCGTTGCTGGAATCCGACGACGGTTGTTGTTGGGGAACACCCGCGGTCCCACGAAACCGACCATGTCGAGATCCTCGGGGAGTTCGTCGATTATCTCGCCGTCATCTGGGTCCTCGGGATCAAGGTTCGAGGTGGGGTCGGTCATGGGTGGATCGTACCGTCGGAGGGCCACACACTTCGAAGCAGGTGCCAGTTGTCCCTCAGAGACACGGGCATCACCTGGGATCCCCCAACCACGGCCATGAAGTTGGCGTCACCGATCCAACGGGGGACGCAGTGCACATGTAGATGTTCAGCCTGGGATCCCCCGGCCGCGCGTCCCAGGTTGATGCCGACGTTCACCCCGTCGCAGCGCATCGTGGACTTGAGAGCCACGACGCTCGTGCGGACCAGATCCCACAGCTCGGCGAACTCCTCGTGATCGAGATCCTCAAGGTCAGGCACCGCCCGGTTGGGAAGGACCATCAAGTGTCCAGACGTGTACGGAAACCTGTTGAGGATGACGAAGCAGTTGGGTCCACGATCGAGAATGAAGGTCTCTTCGTCTGGTGCCCCACTCAACAGGATCCGCTCGAACAGCGAGCGGCCGTCGTGGGCTACGCCCGGTTCCAGATCGCCCGGGAGTTGCCGCCGGTCCTCTGCCGCACCCGTTACATAAGTTGAACGCCAGGTGGCCCACAGCTGATCGAGTGGCACGTCTCAGACCTTGCCCATGACTTCCGCCGCCAGACGTTCGACGAAAGAGTCGACGAGAACGCCTCTTTCGACCTCGTTGCCCCGGGGGTTCACCCCGACGGTGCGGTCCTTGACGTCGTCGTCTCCCACGACGAGCACGTAGGGAAGCTTTTCACCCTTGGCCCTGCGGATCCTGTTGCCGAGCGTCTCATCGGCGTCGGCGACCTCGGCCCTGAATCCGTGCGCCCGCAGCGTCGCCATGACCTCGTGGGCATAGTCGGCGTGGGCCACCGATACCGGCAGAATTCTCGCCTGGACCGGGGCCAGCCAGGCCGGGAACGCGCCCGCGTAGTGCTCCAGCAGGATGGCGAAGAACCGTTCGACCGTTCCGAAGAGAGCTCGGTGGATCATGATCGGCTGGTGCTTCTCGCCGTCGGATCCGATGTAGGACATCTCGAAGCGCTGGGGTAGCTGGAAGTCGACCTGGATCGTCGACATCTGCCAGGTTCTGCCGATCGCGTCGCGTGCCTGGACCGAGATCTTCGGTCCGTAGAACGCTCCGCCACCGGGATCCATGACGAGTTCGAGGTCCATCGACGACGCCACCTGACGCAGCGTTTCGGTCGCCTCGTCCCATTCCTCGTCGGTTCCGACGGCCTTACCGTCGGGTTTGGTCGACAGCTCCAGATAGAAGTCGTTGAGGCCGTAGTCCCTCAACAGGTCGAACACGAAGGTGAAGATGGACTTGAGCTCGTCCGCCATCTGCTCCTTGGTGGTGAAGATGTGCGCGTCGTCCTGGGTCATGCCGCGGACCCGCGTCAGCCCGTGGACCACGCCTGACTTCTCGTAGCGGTAGACGGTCCCGAACTCGAACATCCGCAGAGGCAGCTCCCGGTAGGAACGCTGCCGGCTCTTGAAGATCATGATGTGGAAAGGGCAGTTCATCGGCTTCAGGTAGTACTTGACGCCACTCCCCGATTCCTCTGCCCCGTCCTCGCCGTGGTCGTGGTCGAGTTCCATCGGGGGGAAAAACCCTTCGGCGAACCAGTCGAGGTGACCGCTGGTCTCGAACAAGGTCGACTTGGTGATGTGGGGTGAGTAGACGAACTCGTAGTCGGCCTCCTCGTGACGCTTGCGGGAGTAGTCCTCCATCAGGCGCCGGATGATCCCGCCCTTGGGGTGGAAGACGGCGAGCCCCGAGCCGATCTCCTCGGGGAACGAGAACAGGTCGAGTTCGGCACCCAGCTTACGGTGATCCCGCTTGGCGGCCTCCTCCTGACGTTGCAGGAAGGCCTTAAGGTCCTTCTTGTTGGCGAAGGCCACCGCGTAGATGCGCTGCAGCATCGGGTTCTTCTCGCTGCCCCGGAAGTACGCCCCACCGTGGCGGGTCAGTTTGAAGTGGCCCAACCGACCGGTGGACGGCACGTGGGGTCCCCGACACATGTCGACGAATTCAGGGGTGTTGCGGTAGAAGCTGATCTCGGTACCCGAGTCGACCTCGCCGTCGGCGTCCTCACCCGAGGCCGCCAGATCCATGAACACCCGCTTGTACGGATGGTCCGACATCAGGTCGCGGGCCTCGTCGATCGGCAGCTCGAAGCGTTCGAAGGGCTGGTCCGCAGCGATGATCTCACGCATTCGAGCGTCGATCAGCTCGAGGTCCTCGTCGGTGAAGCTCCGCCCGCCGGGCAGTTCGAAGTCGTAGTAGAAGCCGTTCTCGATCGGCGGACCACCTGCAAAGGTGGCCCCCGGAAACAGGCCGAGTACCGCCTGGGCCATGACATGGGCGGTGGAGTGGCGAATGTGCTCGAGCGCCGATTGATCCCGATCCGTGATGATCCTGATCTTGGATCCGTCGTGCAGCGGTGCCGAAAGGTCGATGGGATGACCGTCCTCCTCGATCACGAGGGCGGCCTTGGCGAGACCGGGGCCGATCGACGTGGCCAGATCGGCCCCGGTGGCCCCATCGGGGAGCACCTTCTCTGAACCATCGGGCAGCAGTACTGAAATTTCGGCCATGGGACC
>JBATWQ010000124.1:0-14630 GCA_049672765.1 Microthrixaceae bacterium
TTTTCCGTTGGGCGAGTACGACGTGACGGTCGAGATCACCAAGTTCGAGCAGGATCGCGAAATCGCGTGGAAGATCCTCGGGAAGATCAGACCCCAGATTGGTCACATCTATGGGTACCGCCTCGAACCCACCGAGGGCGGAACGCTGGCGACCTCCTACTACGACTGGTCCGACATCGACCCGGTCTGGCGCGAGGCGGGGATATTCCCCGTTATCTCCGAGGGGGCCCTACGGGCGACTCTCGGAATTCTCGCCAGGACCGTCATGCGCAACGCCGGTGGAACGCCAGATCCTGTAGGTGTGACCGATGCTGGGGACCGCACCGCCGACGACGACGCCGACGCATCGACCAGCTGACGTCACGTCCGGCTCACCTCGTTCCAATGGATATCCCATGACAGAACGTCCTCAACGAGCCGGCGCTGAGACGATTCCCGTCATCGATGTCAGCTCGCTCGTCGACGGATCCGACATCGAGCCGGTGGGCGCGCTGATCGATGCGGCATGTCGTCGGCACGGGTTCTTCACGATTTCGGGTCACGGGGTTGATCCTGCACTTCGAGAGGCGCTGGAGTCATCGACGAGGGAGTTCTTTGCGCTGGACTGGACGGATAAGTCGCAGATAGCGATGGAGCGCGGCGGACGGGCATGGCGGGGCTGGTTCGGCCTCGGCGAAGAACTCACCTCGGGGGTCGCCGACGCAAAGGAGGGGATCTATTTCGGGACGGAACTTTCACCCGACGACCCGCGTGTCACGTCCGGCAAGTTGTTGCACGGGCCTAACTTGTGGCCGCAACGACCATCGGGGCTCCGGCCCGCCGTCAATGACTGGATGGCGGCGATGCGCGACCTCGCTGCAGCGATCATGCGGGGAATCTCCGTCGGGCTGGGCCTGGATGCCGACTATTTCAAGCGCTACCTGACGGCGGAACCGACCGTGCTCTTCCGGGCGTTCCGATACCCGCCCGTGCCCCGGAAAGAACTGACTTGGGGAGTGGGTGAGCACACCGATTACGGACTCCTGACCATCCTGGCCCAGGACGGCAATGGTGGACTCCAGGTCCGCACCGCCAACGGTTGGACAGACGTGCCGCCGGACCCCGATGTGCTGGTCTGCAACATCGGCGACATGCTCGACCGCATGACCGGTGGCAGGTACCGCTCCACCCCGCATCGAGTTCTGTCCTCGTCCGTACGCGACCGGGTGTCGTTTCCGTACTTCTTCGATCCAGGGTGGGAAGCGACGGTCGAGGAGATCCCGATACCCGGGGATGCCCCGCCCGACGACGGGGAAGGCAGGTGGGACGGGACGAGCCTGCGAGACCTCAGCGGGACCTACGGCGAGTATCTGAGCGCGAAGGTGTCCAAGGTATTCCCCACCCTCAAAGAGGAGGTCGCCGGGCGCGGCAACTCACAGACAGCGGGTCAGTAGCCTTAATTACATGGCTAAAGACTCAATGGTCCAGGACGAAACTCCGGTGGTCGACGACGCCCTGCTCGGCGATCAGGGCGGCGGGCCCGAGGTGATGGCGGACCCGGTCCTGCAGACGGTGGAGCTCGGCCCTCAGTGGCCGACCATTGACCCGTTCCTGTTCTGCGCCCACCACAACGATGCCTATCCCGCATCGGACGGAGAACTCGGGCCCGACGCCTCGTTGGAAGGTCGAGACATAGGCCAGGACTTCGCGGGAGTCGATGGATGGAACATGTATCACGGGTCGAAGGTCCCCGGATTTCCGGTTCATCCCCACCGTGGATTCGAGACGGTCACGTATGTGCGCAAGGGGATAATCGACCACGCAGACTCGCTCGGAGCCACGGCGCGGTTCGGTCGGGGAGACGTCCAGTGGCTGACAGCCGGCGGTGGTATCCAACACTCCGAAATGTTCCCGCTCCTCAAAGCGGATGAGCCCAATCCCTTGGAATTGTTCCAGATCTGGCTCAACCTTCCCGCAGCGGACAAGCACGTCGACGCCTACTTCACAATGCTGTGGGACGAGAATGTCCCTCGACTACAAGTCGGTGGTGAAGGAGGCCCGACAGTCACCGTCACGGTCATCGCGGGTCACCTCGACGGTGCCGACGAACCACTTGATCCGCCGCCGTCGTCATGGGCGAGTCGCCCGGAGTCCGACCTGGCCATCTGGCACATGCACTTCGAGCCGGGCTCGTCCTGGGATCTGCCTGCCGCAGTCGGGCCCGACACGGTTCGCACGCTCTACGTCTTTGACGGCGTTGGAATAACTGTCAGGGGCCACGACCAGATGTTGGCCAGTGGAACCGGTTCGGTCGTAGTCCACGACAGCAATCTGTCGCTGTCCAGTGACGCCGGAGCCGATGTCCTCATGCTCCAGGGCGCTCCGATCGGTGAACCGGTCGCGAAGTACGGCCCTTTCGTGATGAATCACGAGGATGAGATCCGCCAGGCGTTCGAGGATTACCAGGCGACCCAGTTCGGGGGGTGGCACTGGGACAGCAGCGATCCGGACCACGGGCCGCACCGAGGTCGGTTCGCGCTCCACGCCGATGGGCAGGTCGAGGAGCCGCCCTCGGTCGGTAGCCCGTCGTAATCCCGTCATGCCAGGCTCTTTGGCAGCCAGCCCTGGAACAGCTCGAGAAGTGTGATTGGAACGGTCGAAATGCGACCACTCCAATCACACTTGACGTCGGGACTGGCGAACCGTTCCTGGAACTCCGAGCTTCGACGAGCACGCCCACCGGTGGTGCCGGTCGGGAGCTGCGGTACGTCTCTGAGGTTCGGTCGCTTTCCAACAAAGATTCCCACCAGGAGGCATTGGCTATGGACATACCCGCAACCGTTCCGACATTCCCCGGCTTCTTCGAACAGGCTCCACGGGTGACGATGCGGGATCCGCTGGCTGAGTTCCTCGGTGCCGCACGTGATGGCGTGATGGAGTACAGCTACGCAGATGCGGTGCGCCTGGCAGGACATTCCTGTCCGACGGTGGCGGGGGCATACCTCATGACCATCCACGGTCTGAGGGCCCTCTATGGAGACCAGATACCGGTCCGGGGAGAGGTGGAGGTTGCCATGGCGGACTCACGTGACGCGGGTACGACAGGAGTCATGGCAACGGTCGCGCAGCTCATCACCGGTGCAGCTGCGGAAACCGGGTTCGGAGGAATTGCGGGGCAATTCGACCGCCGGGATCTACTTAGCTTCGACCAACCGGTCAACGGGACCATGGGACTCCGCCGACAGGACACCGGAGCGGGAGTGCAGGTTCAACTGGATGCGTCCGTGGTGCCATGGCCGCCCGAAATGCGGGCCCTTATGGCAAGTGCGGTGGGTGGCGAGGCCACCCAGGACGAGCTGGCCCGCTTCGGAGAGCTCTGGCAGGGGCGGGTCCGCCAGATGCTGGTGGAAAACTCTTACGATCCCCAGATGATCCAGGTTGGTGACTGGAACGTCAGCACACTGGGACTGTGACTATCTGAGGTTTGGCGAGTCGCCGATATATGCCGAAATCAGGTCAGGGTAGGGTCCGGCGACCGACTCCACAGGCGCAAGTTGCTGCGAAAGCGGCGATGAGTTGCACAGCCGAGGACGTGGAGCGGGTGAGGAGAATCGAACTCCCGTATGCAGCTTGGGAAGCTGCCGTTCTACCATTGAACTACACCCGCATCGCTCGAAATCGTGAGCGCTGGTCCCTGGGCGACCCGCTCCGGTTGCGGCGGGGGCTGCGACGGGGACCGCTGCGAATATAGCCGCCTTGGGCGGTTGGGCCTATCTGGGACCCCGGACGACTTACGTCACCGGGCAGGCCGGGATGGACCGCACACCCGTAGACCAGCCGGACCTGACAGGCCAGGGTGGTAGGAATACGGGTGCCCGGCCGGCAGTCGACGCACCTGCTCTCGAAGCGCCCGGCGGTCGCGGGCTACGGTGCCAGCGATGATTCTTGCGGACGCCTCCATCCGAAAGCTGGCCGACTCGGGACGCCTGGCGATCGACCCCTACGACCCCGAACTGGTCCAGCCCGCGTCGATCGACGTTCGACTCGGCACCCAGTTCCGGGTCATGCGAAACAGTCGCTTGACCCACATCGACCCGATGGCTCACGACGACAAGCTCATGGACGTCGTCGAAGTACCCATCGATGACCAGTTCATACTGCACCCCGGCGAATTCGCACTCGGCCACACCGCCGAACGGTTCAGCCTCCCCGACGACGTGGTCGGCATGGTCAACGGCAAGAGCAGCCTGGGGAGGATCGGGGTCCAGGTTCATGCAACGGCCGGCTTTGTCGACCCCGGGTTCACCGGCGTCATCGTCCTTGAGCTTTCCAACGTGGCGAACCTGCCGATCCTGTTGCGCCCGGGAATGAAGATCGCCCAGATGGTTTTCCAACAGCTCGACCAGGCTGCGGAGCGCCCCTACGGCCACCCGGATCTCGGCTCCAAATACCAGGGGCAGAGCGGCGCCGTGGCGTCTAAGTACTTCGAGAACTACAGCGACGACTGACTAACTGGCTGAATAAAGGCGGGCTCGTCGAGCCTGTGGATGTGTGGCCGCAGCATCGGTCACCGCGTCGACCAGCCCGACGGGAGAGATCGGTCGCACCAGTGACGAGTCCACCTCGGTGCCCAGCCCGAAGAACAGATCGAATTCGTCGTCCACCAGTGCCACGAGCGCAGCGTCCCGCAGGGCCGGTTCAGGTCTCTGGCGCAACGACGATACGAGAGCCGAGACCGATTCGATTCCGCCTCGGCTGATGGATATGACCGCAGCGGTGACCTTCTCGAACAGCATCACCCTGGCCACGTCAGCTGTGTCCGACACGGGCCGTGCGTCGAAGCCGGCGACCGCCAGGAGGGAACACAACAGCAGCGCGGTGTCCCGATCATCCTCGACCACCAGTACCCGCGCTCCCGGAGCGGGCATTCGGGTGCTGGTGGTCATCAGATCAAGGTTCTAGCTGGGGGCCGGACTTGCTCAACGGTTCGGCGCTCTCAAGCGCTTCCAGCAGGTGGATCGCAATGTCGGCGACCCGGACGTCGGTGTCCTCGACGCCCTGGGCCTTAACCCCATCGTCGATCATGATGTAGCAGAACGGACAGGCGGTGGCGATCCGCGAAGCGCCGGTCGACAGCAGTTCCTGGGAACGCTCGACGTTGACCTGCTTGCCGATGTGCTCTTCCATCCACATGCGTGCACCGCCGGCGCCACAGCACATGCTCTTGGTTCCGTTGCGGCCGGCCTCGACAACCTCGACTCCATCGAGCGAGCCGAGAACGTTGCGCGGTGCCATGTAGATGTCGTTGTGGCGACCCAGGTAGCAGGCGTCGTGGTACACGATGCGCTCGTCGAGGTGGGCGCCTGTCATGTCCAACTGACCCGAGTCGATCAGCTGTTCGAGCAGCTGGCTGTGGTGGATCACGTCGTAGGTTCCACCGAGTTGCGGGTACTCGTTGCCCAGTGTGTTGAAGCAGTGCGGGCACTGCGTGATGATCTTCCGAACACCCATGCTGTCGAGCGTCTCGATGTTCTGCATCGCAAGCATCTGGAAGATGTACTCGTTGCCCGAGCGGCGGGCAGGGTCACCTGTGCAGTGCTCGGCGGGGCCGAGGATCGAGAAGCTGACGTTCGCCCGCTTGAGCAGCTTGGCGATCGCCTGGGTGACCTTCTGATTCTTGTCGTCGAACGAACCGGCGCAGCCGACCCAGTAGAGGTACTCGGACTCGAGCGGGTCGCCACCGTCCAGGATCGTGATGCCCTCGAGGTCCTTGGCCCAGTCGCCACGCTCGCTGTTGCTCATGCCCCACGGGTTGCTCGAATTCTCCATGCCACGGAATGCGGCACCCAACTCGGTGGGGAAGTCCGACTCCATCAGGGTCAGATAGCGACGCATGTCGAGAACCTTGTCGAGGATCTCGATGTTCACGGGGCAGATCTCGTCGCAGGCCTTGCAGCTGGTGCAGGACCAGACCTCGTCGGCGGTGATCCGCTCGAACAGCGAGTTCGCCGAGATGACGATTTCGGGAACCGTACCGATGGGAGGCGAAACGACAGGGGTGCCGGTGGCGGCCATGACCTCACCGGACTTGAGGACGATCTCACGGGGATCCAGCGGCTTGCCGGTGGCATGCGCGGGGCAGACCGAGGTGCAACGACCACACATTGTGCAGGCATCGGTGTCCAGCAGCTGCTTCCAGGTGAAGTCCTCGACGACCGACGCTCCGAACGATTCGAGTTCGGTTTCCATCAGGTTCGGCATCGCCTTCATTGCACCCTTGGGACGATTCTTGTCCGAGAGGTACATGTTGAGTGGCGAGGTGAACATGTGGCGCAGCATCGTGGTCGGAAGGATCACGAGGAAGGCGACAAAGGTCAGGATGTGGATGATCCACATGGCCTGGTGCCACCCGGCGAGGTGGTCCAAATTCTCGATCAGACCCGAAAGTGGGTAGCCGATGAATGACCATTTCTCGAAGGCCGGGCGGCCGTCGAGTGCGATGCGGAACATCTCGGTCAGGTGACCGGTGATGCCGATTGCGAAGAGCGTGCCGAGAATGATCGCGTGTTCGGGCTTGGACTTGATGCGGATGCGATACGGGCGCTGGATGTAGCGCCGCACGATCGCCCAGACGACACCAGCGAGGAACACCAGCCCTGCGAGGTCACCGATGAAGGCGTAGCCCTGGTAGACGCCGCCGTGCAGGAACTTGAGCGACACCGGAAGCTGATGGTTGATCTCGAGCACGGAGGTGACCGCGAGCAGCACCAGGAAGCCGAAGTAGATCAGCGAGTGCATTATTCCGGCGGCCGGGTCACGCAGAAGGGTCTGCATGTAGAGCCCGGCGCGTAGCTTGGCCATGCGGCGCTTGGCGTTGGCAGGCGTGATGTCCCGCTTGTCCGGTCCACCGCGCTGCCAGTTGCGCACCCGCCACGAGAACATCACGGCGCCGTAGACGAACATCGCCGGGATGATCGTGTAGAACGCCAGCCGTATCGAGCTCGGAATGTTGTCGAAAACATGCCGCTGGATTTCGCTGTCGTCATGGAACTGGAAAACCGTCGCGGCTACGCCGGAAGCGGCGACGACTATCGCGATCGCGACGCCGATGAGGATCGCGATTTGATTGGGGCGGAGCCGCTTTGGTCCGGGGACCACGTCGATGTCGTCTATTTCATGCGTATCGGTGGCGCTCATAGCACGATGAACATACCTCGCGGGTCAGTGGCTGAGCGATTGCTCCGACTCCCGCAGGCGTTCTGCCATCGAGACCAGCAGCTTGTGGGCGAGGGTCGGGACCTCGTCGAGCACTGCGTTGAAGGCCGGCTTGGACAACACGAGAAGCTCCATATCGGTCTCGGCCCGCACAGTTGCGCTACGAGGACCGCCGTCGAGGAGCGACAGTTCCCCGACATGGTCGCCCGGACCCAACCTGGCCACTTCGGCTCCGTCCTTGATGACGGAAGCGACACCGGAGATGATCACGAAAGCTTCACGCCCGACCGAACCCTGATGGGTCATCTCGTCCCCGGGTTTCAGCGTCACGTGATCGACGGCCCTGGCGAGCCGCTGCAGATCTCGCTTGGTGCACGCCGAGAACAATCGAATGGATGCGACCTCATCGACCAGATTCGTCATGGACTGGACTGTAGGGATTGCGCCGGTCCCGCGAACGGAAAAGCACGACAACGTCACCGACGTCACACCTATGGGTCCCGGGCCCCGCTCGGGGCCGTGCGTCGAGTGTGCGGGGAGTGAAAGTCTGTTGTTGAATGGCGTGTTGTTGAACGATGGTGTCTTGCCACCGGAAGAGATGATCTCTATGCACGAGCATCGGCAGTCCCAGCCGTGAGAGTTGCTGCAGTAGCGGGAGCCAAGGGCGGTGTCGGGAAGACGGCCGCAGCGGTGAACCTGGCCTTCCTCGCTGCGGAAAGCGGGCAGCGGACGCTGCTCTGGGATCTGGACCCACAGGGTGCTGCGACCCATTGCTATCGCGCCAAGGCGCGGGTCAAGGGCGGTGCGAGCCGCCTTCTGGGCGGCAAGCGGGACCTGCGTTCATTCATTCGACACACCGACTACCCGAACCTGGATCTGTTGCCCTCGGACCCATCCTTCCGGGTGGCGGACACCGTGTTGTCCACCAGGCGTTGGCCCGAGCGGGTGATCCGCAAGCTGGTCCGTCCCCTGGAGTCGACCTATGACCTGGTGATACTCGACTGCGCTCCGGGGCTGGGGATCGTGACTGAGTCGGTGATCGCCGCGTCGGACCTGGTCATCGCCCCTGTCATTCCTGCGCCGCTCGCGGTGCGGAGCCTCGAACAGCTCGAGGAGTTCCTCGTTGAATATCGTTCCGGACTGCCCCTGCTGGCGTTCCTGTCGATGCTCGATGAGCGCAAGGTCCTGCACCGTCAGATGGTCAACCAGATCAAGGCCGACGCCAGGTTTGCGCTCTCCGCAGTTCCGACTTCCTCGTCGGTGGAACGGATGGGGATGGAACAGGTGCCGGCAGTCGTAGCTTCCCCGAACAATCTGGCGGCAGTTTCCTACCGCCGACTCTGGGCCGAGATTTCTGAGCGCCTCGGCCTGTGAGGTTCGAGCGGCTCAACCGCCGCTCGCCTGCTTGGCCACGGCCTCGGCGCGTGCGCGCACGGTCTCGGCATCGAGCAGATAGCGGTCTTCCACCGACTTGGCTTCGGCCGGGTGGAACGAATCGTCGAGTTCGTAGCGCAACGGAACACCGGTCGGAATGTTGAGCCCTGTGATCTCGTCGTCAGAGATTCCGTCGAGATGCTTGACCAGCGCACGAAGTGAGTTGCCATGGGCAACAACGAGCACCTGCTTGCCGGCCCGCAGATCAGGGACGATCGAGTCGAACCAGTAGGGCAGCATCCGGTCGACGACATCGGCGAGGCACTCCGACTGGGGGACCAGCTCCGGGGGTAGGTCGGCGTATCGGACGTCGGAGTTGGGATTGAACTTGTTGTCCGGCGAGATCGGTGGCGGCGGGACGTCGTAGCTTCGCCGCCATACCTGGACCTTTTCGGCCCCATACTTGGCGGTGGTCTCGGCCTTGTTGGCACCGGTCAGGTCGCCGTAGTGGCGCTCGTTGAGGCGCCAGCTCCGTCGCACCGGTATCCAGAGGCGTCCAATCCCGTCGAGCGCCAGGTTGGCGGTCCGGATCGCCCGCACCTGGAGAGACGTGTGCAACACGTCGGGGGCGAACGACGCATCGGCCATCATCTGGGCCGCGGCACTGGCCTCGGCGGCGCCGGCCTCGGTCAGGTCACAGTCGTACCAGCCGGTGAACAGGTTCAGCTTGTTCCACTCGCTCTCACCGTGGCGGAGCAGGACGAGTTGATGCACGGGGCGCCTCCCAGATAGGTGGCCAAGATCGTGCACCAGTTGGGCCCACAAAGACCAACGGTGGCCTAGGAATGCCGTCGCGGGTCATGGCCGTACACTTCCGGACATGCGGGTGTCGGTGGTCATTCCATGCTTCAACTCACTTGAGTTCCTTCCCGAGACACTCGACTCGGTCCTCAACCAGGACCTACCCGGGACCTTGATCGGAAGCTACGAGGTCGTACTGGTAGATGACGGCGGGTCCGACAACCTTGAACAGTGGCTCGACGGCTGGCTGCAGGAATGGTTCAGCCGCCGCCCGTCATCGTTGCGGAGTGAAGTAGACGTCCGGGTGGTTCGCCAAGAGAATGCCGGGGTGTCAGCGGCTCGGAACCTGGGCATCGAGTCGGCCCGGGGCGACTTGATCGCGTTCTGTGATTCGGATGACCTGTGGACCCCGACCACAGCCCGGAACCTCGCTGCCTGCTTCGAGGTCGAGCCGAAGGGGGGAGATCGGACGAGTGGGGCCGACCAGGCGAAGGGGGCTCCCCTGTCGAAGGGCATCGGCTTCGCCTACGGCTGGTACGACGTCATCGACTCCGCGGGTGAACCAAACGGTCGGGTCATCCGGTCTGACGCCTCCGGCGACGCATGGGACTACCTGGTGACCCGCAACCCGATCTCGGCGTCCGGGGTGATGGTCCGTCGGGAGGCGTTCGATGACGTCGGGACATTCGCGGTCAATCGCGACCGGTTCCGGATCGACGTCGAGGACTGGGAGATGTGGATCCGTCTTGCGGCAAGGTGGAGGGTCGGCCTGGTCCCGGAGGTGGTGACCCGCCATCGGCGACACGATTCGAATTCCTCGAGCGACGTCGACTCGCTGGAGGCCGCGTACGCGAACCTGCTCGATGTCGTATTCGCCGACGTCAGTCCGGAGCGGGCGGCGTTGCGTCCGATTGCAACAGCCCGGACCCAGATGATCCTGGCGTGGCAGTCCCTCAACGACCAAGAGAATCCGAAGAAGGCGCTGGCCCACCTGGCGACCGCCAATCGCAATGCGCCCGAGTTGAGGCGCACGTTCGAGTACTGGCGCTTGCGCATCGCGGCGACAGGACTCAGGCTGACCGGCCCACTCGGCTACACGGCGCTTCGTCGGGCCAACTGGATCCTCAGGCGAGTGATCAACCTGCTTCCCCTGGCACGGTTCCGCCGGGACGGCTCGTTCATCCCCTGAAAAAGCCCGGCGCGCCAGCGGGATCAAGCGCGCCAGGGGGAGCCGTCCCGAAGGCCGCTCTCAGTAATGTGACCTGAACCCAACAAACTTGATAGCCAAGCACTCAAGTTTGTTGTACATTAGCTACGTGTCCTCGTGGACTTCCGCGTGAACACCTCTAGACTTGAGGATTCGGGCGCCGATCCAAGCAGTTCGGCGCCCGGCTCAGCGGTTTCAAGATGAGCCCCCCTCATCGGAGATCCGAAGAACTCAACATTGAGAATCATCCAAAACTGAAAATCAGCGGACCGTGGGTCCTGAAGAGGAGAGTGGCGAAATGGCGAAGGCCGTCGGAATTGACCTTGGAACGACCAACTCGGTGGTCAGCGTTCTCGAGGCCGGGGATGCAGTTGTCATTCCCAACGCAGAGGGTGCCCGAACCACGCCGTCGGTAGTTGCGTTCGGTAAGGACGGCGAGGTCCTCGTCGGAGAGGTCGCCAAGCGTCAGGCGGTGACCAACGCCGACCGGACTATCCGCTCGGTGAAGCGCCACATGGGCACCAACTGGACCGTCGACATCGACGGCAAGAAGTACACCCCGCAGGAAATCTCGGCCCGCACCCTGATGAAGCTGAAGAGGGACGCCGAGGCATACCTGGGTGACAGCGTCACCCAGGCCGTCATCACGGTGCCCGCCTACTTCGACGACGCCCAGCGCACGGCGACCAAGGAAGCCGGCCAGATTGCCGGTCTCGAGGTCCTACGGATCATCAACGAGCCGACAGCCGCGGCACTCGCCTACGGCATGGACAAGGAGGCGGAGGACCAGACGATTCTGGTGTTCGACCTCGGCGGCGGAACATTCGACGTTTCCGTGCTGGAAATCGGCGACGGAGTGTTCGAGGTCAAGTCGACCCACGGTGACACCAGCCTGGGCGGTGACGACTGGGACCAGCGGGTTATCAACTGGCTCGTCGACTCGTTCAAGGGCGACCACGGTGTCGACCTGAGCAAGGACAAGATGGCAACCCAGCGTCTGCGCGAGGCGGCAGAGAAGGCCAAGATCGAACTGTCCCAGGTCGGCCAGACCCAGATCAACCTGCCGTTCATCACGGCTACCGACGCCGGACCTCTGCACCTGGACTACACGCTCGCCAGGGCGAAGTTCCAGGAGCTGACAGAAGACCTGCTGCAGCGATGCAAGGTCGCCTTCGACCATGCGGTCAAGGACGCAGGCCTGACCACCAGCCAGGTCGACCACGTCATCCTCGTCGGTGGCTCGACCCGTATGCCTGCCGTTCAGGACCTCGTGCGTGACCTCACCGGATCCGACCCCCACAAGGGCGTCAACCCCGACGAGGTTGTGGCGATGGGTGCTGCGATCCAGGCAGGCGTGCTCAAGGGTGACGTCAAGGACGTCCTCCTCCTGGACGTGACCCCGCTGTCCCTTGGTATCGAGACCAAGGGCGGTGTCATGACCAAATTGATCGAACGCAACACCACCATCCCGACCCGACGCACCGAGGTGTTCACGACCGCCGAGGACAACCAGCCTTCGGTAGAGATCCACGTCCTCCAGGGCGAGCGCGAGATGGCCGACTTCAACAAGACCCTGGGCAAGTTCCAGTTGGTCGACCTTCCTCCCGCCCCGCGTGGTGTTCCACAGATCGAAGTCACCTTCGACATCGACGCCAACGGAATCGTGAACGTCCACGCCAAGGACCGGGCGACGTCGAAGGAACAGTCGATCACCATCACGGGCCAGTCATCGCTGTCGAAGGACCAGATCGACCAGATGGTCCGCGACGCCGAATCCCACGCCGACGAGGACCGCTCACGGCGCGAAGAGGCCGACGCCCGAAACCGTGCCGAGACGCTCGTCTACCAGACCGAGAAGGTCGTGAACGAGCAGGGCGAGAAGGTCCCTGCAGACCAGAAGGCATCGGTCGAGTCTGCGATCACCGAGGTGCGCAACGCCCTGAATGGCACCGACGTGGCGGCCATCAACACCGCGACAGAGGCGCTCATGACCGCCAGCCAGCAGATGTCGCAGTCTCTCTACGAGCAGGCGTCGTCCGGAGCCGAGTCCGATCAGAGCCCGTCCGATGGAGCCGCAGGCTCTGATGAGGATGTTGTCGACGCCGAGATCATCGAGGAGGACCAGTGACCGACGAGACCCCATCGGCCGAATCGGCATCCGCTGAAGCCGCGGGCTCGTTGGACTCTGATTCCAACGGTGAGACCGACGAGTCCACCGAGGACCGGATTGATGTCACCGATGACGGTGCAATTGACGGCGATCTTGTCGAGATGGTCGAAGTTGGCGTCCGCCTCCAGAAGGAGCGCGACGAATACCTGGACCTTGCTCGCAGGGTCCAGGCCGACTTCGAGAATTACAAGCGGCGGGTAGAGGTCCAGAAGGTCGAACAGCGTGAGCGTGCAGCTGAAGGGCTCGCCGCCGAACTCCTGCCCGTGCTCGACGCGGGGGAGGCTGCTTCGGCCCAGGGTCTGGAAGATGCGACGGCGCTCTATTCGCAGCTGTTGGTGACCCTCGAAAAGCACGGACTCGAGAAGGTCGACTCCTCTGGAGTTGAGTTCGATCCGAATGTCCACGAAGCAGTGATCCACGAAGAGGGTGACAGCGAAAGCCCGATAGTGGAAGAAGTGCTCCGCACCGGCTACCTCTGGAACGCCCGGGTCATTCGCCCGGCAATGGTCAAGGTGCGCGGGTAATTCTGAAGTCAACGGTCCGGAGAGGCCGGCCATGAAGTAACAGGTCCGTTCCGTCGGGCCGATGGGTATCTCCCGTCGGTCCCGACGGGCGTGGCTGAAGATCGAAGAGAGCAGGTACCGCGTGCAGCGTGAGTGGTTCGAGAAGGACTACTACAAGATCCTTGGAGTTTCGCCCCAAGCGAGCCAGAAGGAGATCACGACCGCCTATCGCAAGCTCGCGCGTGCGCTGCATCCGGATGCGAATCCTGATGATCAGAGCGCAGAGGACCGGTTCAAGGACGTGTCGGCCGCCTACGAGGTGGTCGGAGACGCGGACAAGCGCGCCGAGTACGACGAGGCGCGACGGATGGGTCCGATGGCCGGCGGTTTCGGCCCGGGCCAGGCGGGCGGTGGTGGCGGTTTCGGAGGCCCCGGTGGCGTCCGGTTCGGCGGCGGCGACATCTCGGATCTGATCGGCAACTTGTTCAGCCGGGGTGGCGGGCACCAGGAGCAGAGCGCGCCGACTGGCCCCCGTCGCGGGGCCGACATAGAGACGGACCTGCACCTGTCGTTCGACGAGTCGATCCAGGGCGCGACGACGACGGTCAACGTGACCTCGGACGTGCGCTGCCCGGACTGCGGTGGCAGTGGTGCAGAAAAGGGAACTGCTCCCCGTGTGTGCCCCGAGTGCGGAGGCAAGGGGGCGGTCGAAGAGAACCAGGGTTTCTTCTCGTTCAGTCGACCGTGTTCGCGCTGCGGAGGTCGGGGACGACTCATCGACACCCCGTGTCGGACATGTGGTGGAGCGGGCGCGGTTCGCCGTCCGCGCCAGGTCAAGGTCCGGATTCCCCAGGGAGTGCGCGACGGCCAGCGGATCCGGGTCAAGGGCAAGGGTGGCGCCGGAGCAAATGGCGGACCGGACGGCGACCTGTTCGTCCGGGTGCAGGTCGAACCCCACCGGTTGTTCGGCCGCAACGGAGAGAACCTGACCCTGACGGTACCCATCACATATCCGGAAGCAACGCTGGGTGCGGACATAACCGTCCCGACGACCGACGAGGAACCGGTGACCATCCGGGTACCCGCCGGGACCCACAGCGGGCGCACCTTCAGGGTTCGCGGCCGAGGGGTCAAGGGCCCAAAGAAGACGGGCGACCTGCTCGTAACCGTCGATATCGCGGTGCCCCAGAACCTGTCCGATGACGAACGCAAGGCGCTCGAGGAATATGCCTCCAAGGCAACCGAATCTCCTCGTGGGCATCTGGGAGTCTGACAAAATGGTGAGCGACCACTCCGACGTCTCTGATCGGCTACGCCGATGCGTGCCTGTCGTATCGGTCGTCTGGGGCGCTCCGCTCCGAGTAGCGAGGAGGTGATTCGC
>JBATWQ010000125.1:0-1698 GCA_049672765.1 Microthrixaceae bacterium
CGCGATGACCTGTCCGCCGAGGACAATCTGGTCGACCTTCACCCCCACCTCGATGAGCCCGGTGACCGTCGAGCGTCGCCCGTCGGCATGGGAGATCGTCACAGAAACCCTTCCGACAACCGCTCCTGCGAAGGTCACGATGCCGCCTGCAGCCGCCCTTACCTGGTCACCCTGGACCGTTTCGTACTGAATGCCTCGCCGGCCAGCGCCGTACTGGCCCGACTCAAGATGGAATCCACCTGAAATTGGTCGGTCCACCGGCGGGCGGTATGCGATCGAATGGGTCGGGTCGACCGCGTCTCCCCCGGTGCCCGTGCCGGTGCTCGACATCTCGGTCATCGGTGACGCAATCACCTCGGCGCGTTGCGGCGCCAGCATCTCGGTCATCGGTGACGCAATCACCTCGGCGCGTTGGGGCGCCAGCAGGGCTCCGATCAGCCAGAGAATTCCAAGTACCGCATCGCCTGTCATGGCCGTCCGCCTTCCCCGCCCGCCACGGCGAACAGCCGGTCGGACACGATCTGAGGGGGAAGAATTTGAGCGTGGGAGGCAACCGTTGAGGGGCCTGTTGGCGAGCGTTCCGGGCGGATCGACGGGCTACCTGCCGGACGTCATCCGACGGGAGGTTCAGTGGTCGAGCGCAGAAAAACGTGCCCGAAGGTGCAGTACCGACTTGGTGTGGATCTGACAGACCCGGGATTCGGTCACGCCGAGAACCCGGCCAATCTCCTGGAGGGTCAGGTTCTCGTAGTAGTAGAGGGTCAGGACGATCTTTTCGCGTTCTGGAAGATCGTTGATGGACTGGGCCAGCAACTGCCTGGTCTCGGCCACCTCGAAGGCACCCATCGGACCGTGGGTAGAGGTGTCGGCGATGGTGTCGCCAAGGGTTATCGACTCACCTCGGTCACCTCCGACAGCGAGTATCTCGTCCAGCGCCGCCATTCCGACCTGGGAGATCTGGGTGAAAGCTTGCTGGAGCTGGTCCTCGGACCAACGCAACTCGGTCGAGAGTTCCTCATCCGACGGCGCCCGGTGGTGGAGAGCTTCGAGCTTCGCGTAGGCCTTCTCGATCTGGCGCACCTTGGAGCGTACCGATCTGGGCACCCAGTCGATGGAACGGAGCTCATCCAGAATTGCGCCCTTGATCCGTGAGATCGCATACGTCTCGAACTTGAAACCACGATCGGGCTCGAACTTGTCGATCGCATCGATCAGTCCGAACATGCCGTAGCTGACCAGGTCGGCCTGTTCGACGTTCTGGGGAAGTCCGACCGCGACGCGGCCGGCCACGTACTTGACCAGCGGCGAATAGTGCACGATGAGCGCATCGCGCTTCTTCGAGGTCGCATTCGACTTGTAGTCGGACCATAGATCCGCCAGTTCGGTCTCGGTCGGTTGCAATGTTCTCACTTATTTCCCCAGGCTGAGCCGTACATCAAGCCCTCGGGTGCGAGGACTCGTATACGGAGCGAAGTCTTTCCTTACTTACATGTGTATAGATCTGAGTCGTTGCCAGATCAGCGTGTCCCAGCAATTCTTGAACAACTCTCAAGTCGGCACCTCCATCCAAAAGATGAGTGGCGAATGTATGGCGGAGCGCGTGGGGGTGGGTCGGCACCGGCGAGCGACGATCCAGGATCCTCCGAATGTCCCGCGGTCCGATACGTCGACAAAGCGAGTTGAAGAAAAATGCGGAGC
>JBATWQ010000126.1:0-21938 GCA_049672765.1 Microthrixaceae bacterium
GCATGTTCGGGAAGAGGAAGGACGAGGACGGTCCAGAAGGGACGACCAGGACCTGGTCGACGCCGGTGGTTCCCGATGTCGCGGCCGCTCAACTTGAGTCGGTGGTCGACTCTATTCGGGTGGGCGCCCAGCAGGTCTCCCAGATCGAGGGTCTCCATTCGAATATCGATCCGGAGGGCCTGCTCGGTTCACTCGAATCGTTGGAGATGGTCCAACGTGTGGTGGACGCGTCCAGAGCCAAGTTGTTGTACTCGGCGCATCTGGCGGACGCGTGCAACGAAACTGGATTGACCACTGCACGATGGCTCGGGGACAGGGCGAAACTGGCTTCGGGTAAGGCGAGATCCCGGTTCCAGGTAACGCGGGTCCTTTTCGACGGCACTCTGTCACCTGTGATCAATGAGGCGTTGACGGC
The DNA here is from genome assembly GCA_049672765.1 of Microthrixaceae bacterium. Lineage (GTDB taxonomy): Bacteria > Actinomycetota > Acidimicrobiia > Acidimicrobiales > Microtrichaceae > JAGQSZ01. The sequence continues at coordinate 416 of JBATWQ010000126.1, forward strand.
CGGTGTGATCGGCTGGTCCCACGTGGAAGTCCTGGCCCACGTCACAAACACTCGAAACCAGGACCAGATGGCAGTCCTCGCGCCTGTCCACGTTGAACGGGCACTGGTGTTGGCCTTCAACCGCTGGAAACAAGAGATCCGGGTAGCAGCCGAACTATTTGATGCCGATGGCCCTGAACCCGGCAACGATGACGAGGGTGACAACCGGTTGAGTTTCGGGGCTTCTGACAAGTTCACCCTGTTGAACGGACAGCTGAATGCCGCCAACGCGGCCACTGTGACCGAAGCCATCGAAGCGGTCACCGATGAGCTGTTCAGATCGCGCCAAAGAGACGCCGAGGCGACCGGTGGTGAACTCGAGATCCCTGACCGAGCGACCCTGCGGGCAATGGCGCTGGTTGAAATATGTCGACGGGCGACAGCCCGAAAGGTCGGCGATACGACACCGGGTCGTCCGGAAGTGTCGTTGAGTGTCGGACCCGACAATTTCGCCCACGGCGTCACCCGCTGGGGCGACACCGTCACTCTCGCAGACAGCGTCTTGTTCTGTGCCCCGGATCTCGTCACGATCCTCACCGATTCCGATGGCAACCCGAAGCAGATGGGACCGGGATTCCCGTTCTCGATTCCACCCCAACCGACCGGTGGTTTCGGGCTCAGCGGTGACCAGTACAAACAATTGCTCGAGGAACTTGAAGCCAGGGTGCCCGACGGTTGGGACCGCATCAAGTGGCAACTCAACCGAGGACGAGCCGTCCGCTACGCCACCGCCGAGCAACGCCGGGCTCTCGCCGGCCGAGACGGCGGTTGTGTGTTCCCGAGATGCAACATGCCCCACGCGTGGACCGACGCGCACCACCTCACCTGGTGGCGACACGGCGGAACAACCGATATCCATAACCTCATCAGCCTCTGTCGACGCCACCACGGTGTGGCCCACACAACCGGATGGAACGTCACCCTCGACAAACACGGCTGGACGCACTGGACCACCCCCAACGGCCGACACCTCCACGGCCAACGCCACCACACCCAGCCCACCCCCACCGGCACAAACAGCCGGAACCACAGACAGGCCAACAGCAACGGCAGCGGCGCTAGCCAGGGCAGCAGCGTCGGTGGAAGCGGGATCGTCCGCTCAAGCGATCAGTGCCAGAGCGACCAAGACGATCCGAGTAGACACCACTGGAGCGGAACCGGCGACCGTAGCCACAACAAACCGTCACCCCGCCCTTCGCCCCAGGACAAGCCTCCGCCGGGCCAGCCTCCGGGCTCACCACCCGGCCCACCACCGGGTGATCACCCGCCCGGTACATATCCACCTTGCTGTGGGCATGACTAGCCCGGTCGACGTGCCGGCATTCTCGCCACCCGGTGAGCCGGCTCAGGCCGCCTCGACAAGGACCAGACACGAATGCGACGGCAAACCTCTCGTTGAGCCGTCGCATTCGCGCGCCCGAGATCCGATGTGACAGAGCGCATCGTCGGGGTTCCCGGCACCTGAATTACCGTCTTGCCATGAGCGAATCTCAGAGCCGGACCTGGGCCGACATGATCGACGCCAACCCGAACCACTCGGCGGACTACATCGAGCGGTTCAAAGTCATGGAGGCGGCGGGCCGTGACCTTCACGGCGAAGCACGCCTGATCGATGCCCTCGTTGAGCGAGGTGCCCGAATTCTCGACGCCGGGTGCGGCCCGGGACGAGTGGGTGGGCGTCTGGCTTATCTCGGGCATCGGGTCATCGGAGTCGACCTTGATCCGGTCCTGGTGGAAGAGGCTCGTGCCGAACATCCCAATGCGACATGGCTGGTCGGCGATCTCGCCGAACTGGACCTGTCGGGTCAAGAGATAAACGAGTTCGACCTGATTTTTTCTGCCGGAAACGTTCTGCCGTTCGTGGCGGCGGACTCCCGGAAGGCGGCAATTGCCCGGCTGGCGGATCACATCGCTCAGTCCGGGCGTCTCGTGTTCGGCTTCGGCGCTGAGCGGGGGTACAGGTTTGATCAGTTCTTCGCCGACGCCGAGGCGGTCGGACTATCACGCGACCAAGTCGCTTCCACTTGGGACATGCGTCCGTTCCGGGACGACTCGGACTTCGTCGTCGCGATCTTCAGTCGCGCCGGAAATGTCGCCTAGGCGGCGTCCCGTTTGGCCTGCTTGCGTTTACCGGAGGCCCTGGCGCTGGCCCGAGCCTTCTTGGATGCCGGAGTGGCCTTCGTGGACTTGGCTGTTGTGGCCGCCTTGGTCGATTTGGTCGATTTGGACTTGCCGCCCTTGGCGCTCTTTGGCTTCGCCTTCCCGGCCTTGGCAAGTCGTTCTGTCCGCAGCGCTTCGGCAGTCTCCTCCGCGGTTTGAGCCAGTTGTCGGCTGACCCTGGACAGAGCGTCCTCCATCACCTCGGCTCTCGCAGACGCTCGCCGACTCTTCTTGGACGCCATCCCGCGAGCTCCGTCCTCGACGACGATTGCAGCAGCTCCACGCCGATAGACCTTGGTGTGCCGATTGCGGGCACGACGGACCCGGGAATGGAGCTCGATCAACGCGTCCTCGTTCAGCCTCTTGAGCTTCTTGGACTCCGTTTCGAGAACCAACTGCTTGTCGAGTTCGCTGAGTACGTCGAATGTGGCCTTGACCATGATCAACCTCCGGATGCGTCCTCTGCTCAACCTAGCCCTGAGTCACGAATGTCCGTCTGCACCAAGAGATCGTCTGCAGTAAGAGCCGTCTGCAGCAAGAGATGGACCGTCAGGCGGCCGGGTCAGCTCAGACCTCGACCCGTAGCAGGTCACTTCCCACCTCGACGCGTCCACCGAAGTGTTCGGCAGCCAGCTTGCGCCAGTCGTCCTCGGTCCCGGGCAGGGGCGCAGGTACGTAGTGAGTGAGCATCAGGGTCTTCACCCCGGCCTTCTCGGCGGTCTGGGCGCACTGCTCAACCGAGGAGTGGTAATCGAGGATGTCCTGCAGCCTCTGGATCGGGACGGTTGACAGAATGTCCGCCCGCAGAGCGGTGTGGACCAGCACATCGGCCCCACGGCAGAGATCATCCAGAGTCGCGCACGGCACTGTGTCGCCAGCGACGACGACCGTCCCCTCGGCGCTCTCCATCCGAAAGGCGATGCTCGGCTCGACCGGCCGATGGTCGGTCGGTGCCGCCGAAATCTTCACGTTGCCAAACTCGCCCGCCGTGCCGTCACTGACCTCTGTGATCTCGAGTTGAGGCTCCCAGTTCAGGTCTGCGTGATGCGACATGCGGTACCCGATATCACTCCGGAGCGATTCCATGATCGCCTCGACGACCTGGATCGTTCCCGGCGGACCGATTATGGGCAGGGGAGCGGGTTCCATCGACATGACCCAACGTGTGGTGATCACGTCGCTCAAGTCGCTCAGGTGATCACTGTGCAGGTGCGTCAACAACAGCGCCGTCAGCGTGTTCGCACCAGCCCCGGCAGCGGCGAGCCGCATCAGCACCCCGCGCCCCGCATCGATCAGCAGGCTCTGGCCATCAGCCCGGACGAGGGTCGCAGGACCCGCGCGGTCCGGATCGGGTATCGGGCTGCCGGTTCCAAGAAGTGTGACATCCATCATGCACGGCGACGCTAAGTAATGACATAGTGAGTGTCAATAGTTTGCGATGGTCGATCCGGCGTATCGACCGTGGATTCACGGAGGCAACGTGGCAGACGAGCAGTTTGGCGGCAGGGTCGAGCGCTACGAGGCCGATTCGGAACCCTGGTGGCCTACACCGCCCCACCCCGGAGACGGTGCTCCCGATGTGGTCGTGATCCTGCTGGACGATACGGGATTCGCCCATCTGGGCTGCTTCGGATCGGATCTCAACACCCCGAACCTGGATCGACTCGCCGAGGGTGGTCTCCGATACACCAACTTTCACGCGACTCCACTGTGTTCTCCCTCCAGGGCCGCCCTGCTGACCGGTCGGAACCACCACGAGGTGGGCATGCGGGCCCTGGCCAATTTCGATAGCGGCTACTCCCACATGACCGGTCACATCTCGCGCGACGCGACCACGATGGCCGAGGTGCTCCGCGACGAGGGTTACGCGACCTTCGCCGTCGGAAAATGGCATCTGTGTCCAATGGAGCAGGCGTCGGCTGCGGGCCCGTTCGACCATTGGCCATGTCAGCGCGGCTTCGACCGCTTCTACGGTTTCCTCGAGGGAGAGACGGATCAGTTCCACCCCGAGTTGGTGGCCGACAACCACATGGTGGATCCGCCCACCACCGCTGAGGAGGGCTATCACCTCACCGAGGATCTGGTCGACCGGGCAACCAGGATGATCCACGACACCGTTTCGGTCAGGCCCGATCGTCCCTTCTTCATGTACTTCGCGCTCGGTGCCATGCACGCTCCCCACCAGGCGCCCAGGGAGTATCTGGAGAAGTATCGGGGGAAATTCGACGACGGCTGGGACATGGCTCGCAAGACCTGGTTCGACCGGCAGATCGCCATGGGTCTTCTTCCGCCCGAAACCGAACTGGCGCCGCGGAACCCCGGGGTAGATGAGTGGGACTCACTTCCTGAGAACCAGAAGAGGCTCGCGGCCCGCCTTCAGGAGGCGTTCGCAGCATTCCTCGACCACACCGACGCCCAGTTGGGACGGCTCATCGAAACTCTCGATGAACTTGGCCGCCTGGACAACACGGTGATCATGGTGCTGTCCGACAACGGAGCCAGTCAGGAGGGCGGACCATTCGGGGTGCTTCACGAAATGAAGTTCTTCAACTTCCTGGTTGAGACACCCGACGAAGCCGTCGAGCGCCTGGACGACATCGGTGGACCGCACAGCCATTCGAACTATCCGTGGGGTTGGGCCCAGGCCGGGAACGCTCCGTTCAAGTGGTACAAACAGAACACCCACGAGGGCGGGGTCCACGTTCCCCTGATCGTGCACTGGCCAGACGGCATTGCTGAACGGGGTGGGATCCGAGACCAGTTCCACCACATCAACGACCTGGCGCCGACCGTGTACGAGGTCGCCGGCGTCTCGCCGCCCAGCAACTACCGCGGCGTGGAGCAGACACCCGTCAGCGGGACCTCACTCAGATACTCGTTCGACGCACCCGACGAGGCGACGCGCAAGCAGGTCCAGTACTTCGAGATGATGGGCCATCGGGGAATCTATGCCGACGGTTGGAAGGCGGTCACCCGTCACCAGTTCGGAAGCCCGTTCGAAGACGATGTCTGGGAGCTCTATCACCTCGACGGCGACCGTTCCGAGTGCAACGACCTGGCTGGTGAGAACCCCGAGAAGCTCGCAGAGTTGGTCGACCTGTGGTGGTCCGAGGCTGCCCGCAACAACGTCCTCCCGCTCGATGATCGAACGATTGAACTCTTCGGGGCACGTTTCCGGGAGCACTCGCCACACCCGGTGGACAGGCGCTACGTGCTGCGTCCGCCGATGACGCGCCTTCCGGCCCAGGTCTCGCCCGCAATCGGCGGTCGGAGCTGGACCCTCAGGGCGTCGATGACCCGGAGCGCCGGGCAGGGCGGTGTGATCTACGCCGTAGGCACCGAGAACTCGGGGATTTCACTGTTCGTCGCCGACGACAGGCTCGTCTTCGACTACAACTGCTTCGGGGACCACCACGTCATCACCTCGGAAGTGCTGCCTGCCGGGGATCAAGTGCTCGGTGTCGACTTCATCCGCGATGGAGCGGGTGCGACGGCGACCCTCGTGGTCTCGGGCAACAGGGGCGCAGATGACAGTGCCGCAGATGACAGTGGCGCGGGTGCGATCGAGATTCCCTTTGCCATGCACATTATGTCGAGCACCGGTGCCAGCATCGGCGAGGACCACGGCTCGCAGGTGAGCGACCTCTACTCAGGGCCCAACAGCTTCGACGGCAAGCTCAACAGCGTCGAGATCCAGTTGCTCTCCAGGCACGCTCCGGATGGGGCTTCAGCCCTCTCCCGCTCCGAATTCTCCCGCCAGTGAGCGCAAGGTGATCACCTGATCCGCCAATCGCTGGGCCTCGCGGCGGCGCAGCCGTTCGAGTCGGCTCGCCCGATGGGCACGCAGACGCATCTCACGACCGGGGTCGAGCGTTGTCGAACTTGTGAACACCCAATCGACAAGTTCGCTCTCTGAGCGTCGCCGGGCGTTCGCTTTCGAATTCCGGTTGGGCAGCGTCATGGAATCCATATTCCCAGCCACGGCCCAGATAGAACTCGAAATTTCGTCCCTGTCGCGAAGTAGCGGGGACGTTGGCCGGAGATCGGGTCAGGCGACGCCTTCGAAAGCCTTCCTCAGCCCCGGTAGTGCGGCGTTCGCCCAATACGAATGACCTTCAGCGTTCGGGTGAAAAAGATCCTCGGCAAAGATGGTCTTGTCGCGGAAGTGGAGGTTCGACGGGGTCACGTCCAGCAGGACCACCTGGTCATGGGCAGCCGCGACTCTTTCGATCGCCCGGCAGATGATTCTGCTGCGAACACGCAGGATCGAGCGCAGCGGGGGCGGGATCCTCGCGATATTGCCCAGATCGCCGATGTTGGCCACGGCAACCGTGGGGACCGAAGATCCGAGGGCGGTGACCACCTGGTCGAGACGCTCGGTGAAGCGGCGCTGCGGGGTTCCGTGTAGGGCGTCGTTCGACCCCACCGCGACGATCGCGACGTCGGCGTCGGCATCGAGTGCTTCGGGCAGGCGGCGATAGACGTTCTCGACCCGCGACCCACCGACTGCGAGTGAGATCACCTCGATGGGACGATCGAGATGCAGTTCCGTCAGTGCCTGTCGCAACCAGATCTGGTCGGCCGAACTGAGCCCCGGCCCGGTGGTCGTACTGTCACCAAGAACTACGACCTTAAGGGGAACCTGACCCATTGCGCCGGGAACGATCCCGGAAGCGTCCAGATCCTCGAGCGACGGAAGCGGCCGATGGCTCGTCCAGTAGACCTCCATGGCGAGTACCCCCGTCGCCACAGAAGTTGCCGCTGCAGCTACCGCAGCCTTTGATGCGAATCTGTTCATAGGGTCACCCCCAGGTCAAGCGATAGGTAGATGATGGGAGTCTTCCGTCACGGGATCTACCCTTTTGGGGGAATCACCCAGACGGGCATTTTGCAGAGGATGGAGCTGACGGGTATGGCAGCAGGTATGGACGCATCACCCGAACCGGGAGGATCCGGCGGGGACGGGCAGGACCGCTTCTGGTTCTTCAACGAAGGCTCCGACAGGTTCGCCCACCGCGTCCTGGGCGCCTTCCCCGATTCGGAAGGCTGCGAGTTCGCCGTGTGGGCGCCGAACGCCCGTGCAGTGGAGATCGTCGGTGATTTCAACGGCTGGGGCACCAATTCCGGCTCCACCAGCAACAGCCTTGTGCCGATCGGTAACAGTGGCGTGTGGAGCGCCCACCTGCGCTATGCCGCATTGGGTGACCGCTACAAGTATCGGGTCACCCGTGTAGACGGTTCAGTTGTCGACAAGGCAGACCCGTTCGCAGTCCGTTCCGAACTGCCGCCGGCGACCGCGTCAATCATCGACGACCCCCAGCACGACTGGCGTGACGGCGACTGGATGTCGACCCGGGCCGAGCGCTCAGGGCGCGACCAGCCAGTTTCGATCTACGAGGTGCACCTGGGCTCATGGGGTCGGACAATTGCAGCCGAAGGTCGCTTCCCCAACTACCGGGAGTTCGGCCCGGCCCTGGTGGCCCACGTACTCGCCCACGGGTTCACACATGTTGAACTGATGCCTTTGATGGAACACCCCTTCTACGGCTCCTGGGGTTACCAGTGCACCGGGTACTTCGCCCCGACCGCACGCTATGGAAGCCCCGAGGATTTGATGGGGATGATCGACATCCTCCATCAGGCCGGCGTCGGGGTGATCCTCGATTGGGTGCCATCGCACTTTCCATCCGACGAGTTCGCTCTGGACCACTTCGACGGAACGGCGCTCTATGAGTACGGCGACCCGAGAGAGGGGCACCATCCCGACTGGGATAGTTCCATTTTCAACTACGGCCGGAACGAGGTCCGCAGCTTTCTCGTCTCCAGCGCGATGAGCTGGCTCGAGCGGTACCACGCCGACGGGCTCCGGGTCGACGCGGTGGCATCGATGCTGTACCGCGACTACTCAAGGGCAGCGGGGGAGTGGATCCCCAACGAGTTCGGTGGCCGCGAGAACCTCGAGGCGATCTCGTTGTTGAAGCAACTGAACGACTCCATCGCAGCCGAGTTCCCCGGGGTGAGGACCTTCGCCGAGGAGTCGACCTCATTCCCCGGCGTGACCGCCAGCACGGAATCTGGCGGCCTGGGCTTCGCTTTCAAGTGGGACATGGGGTGGATGCACGACACGCTCACCTACTTCCGCCGTGACCCGATATATCGGAGCTGGCACCACGACGACCTCACCTTCCGTTCTGTCTACGCCTACAACGAACACTTCACACTGCCGCTGTCACATGACGAAGTGGTCCACGCCAAGGGATCGTTGCTCGACCAGATGCCGGGGGACCGTTGGCAGAAGCTCGCCAACCTTCGGACCCTCTATGGAGTGCAGTGGACCCAACCCGGCAAGAAGCTGACGTTCATGGGAAACGAGCTTGCGGTGGAGGGCGACTGGGCCCACGAGGGGGTGCTCGACTGGAACCTCCACGACGCCGACAGCCACATCGGAGTCAGACGCTGGGTGGGTGAGCTGAACCGCCTGTACCAGGATGTGCCGGCCCTGCATCTGGGGGACTGCGATTCGAGGGGCTTCGAATGGATCGAAAACCACGACCGCGACAACTCGGTCTTCTCCTACCTTCGGCTGGTTCCCGACGGTGCCTCCACGGACTCCCGACCGGTCCTGGTAGTTGTGAACGCAACGCCAACGCCACACCAGGGGTACCGCGTCGGAGTCCCCGTCGAGGGTTCCTGGGAGTTGATTGCAGATAGCGACGAGCTGACTTACGGCGGAAGCGGATGGCGCGATTCGATCGGCGCCGCAGAAATTTCCTCGGCGACATCATCGGGTTCGCACGGCCGTCCGTTCTCACTCGAAGTCGACCTGTCGCCACTCGCGGTCGTGATGCTGCGACCACATCTGTCAGCCGTGTAGGTCTGCGGCGATGGCGAGACCGGTTGACCCTGACGGTATTGTCCTGCAGATGTCGCAGCCACAGGACGATTCGAGCTCGAGCCGCTACGGAGCCGTCGGCAAGGAGGCGGACCCGACGCCGACCGTCTACGACAAGGGTGAGCTGATCCTCGTCGACCGGCCGGCGGACCATGTCCTCAGGGTGACGCTGAACCGGCCGGAGAAGCGGAACGCGCTGAATCACCAGCTCCGTGGTGAGCTGATCCACGCGCTCCAGGTGGGTGACTCCGACCCCGATGTTCGTGTGATGATCGTGCGCGGCGGTGGCTCGTGCTTCTCGGCTGGTTATGACCTCGGTGGTGGCAACGACGGCTTCGACATGCCGCACTTCACGTCGCCCGGCGAAGGTCAGTGGCCCCGCCACGTGACCGAGACCTGGATGGGAATCTGGGACATGTCCAAGCCGGTCATCGCCCAGGTGCATGGCTATTGCCTGGCGGGCGGTAGCGAACTCGCCACCGGATGCGACCTGGTCTACGTCGCCGAGGACGCCCAGATGGGCTACCCGGCTGTCCGATTCGGGGTTCCGGACATGCACTTCCACGCATGGTTCCTCGGCATGAGGGCCGCGATGGAGATGATGCTGACCGGGGATTCGATTTCTGGTACCGAAGCGGCGCGTCTGGGTTGGGCCAACCGGGCTTTTCCGGCCGAGGACCTCGACGCCGAAGTGCTCGCGGTTGCCCAGCGGATCACCCAGCTTCCCCCGGACATCACCTCTATCAATAAGCGCACCGTGCACCGCCAGATGGAAGTGATGGGCATGCGCACCGGAATCCGTCAGGGAACCGACCTCTGTTCCCTCGGAATCCACCAGGAGAGCTTCGCCAAGTTCATCGACGCGATCAGCACAGAAGGACTAACCGCGGCCCTCGAGGAGCGCGACGAACCCTTCGGTGACTACCGCACCACCGAGGCCCATGCCCCGACGCAGGGCACGGCTGGGTAATACTCAATCGAATGCAGCCGGGCACTCCGTTCTACGTGGCAGAGCCACGCCAGAAGTGGTCCCCCGAACAGGTCCAGATATTCGACTTTCCAGAACCGGCCCGCACACGACGCACATCGGATCTGATCAGGCTCCTACTGACCCTGGTGGTGATCGCATTGATCATCGTCGCAGGCAGCGTGCAGTCCGAAACCACCTCTGGGCTCCAACAGGACATTACCAGCGCCGTTCGCACGGTGCCCGACGTGATCGTCAGCGTTCTTGCGACGTTGAACAGTCTCGTCGTGCTCGCCCTGCCGATCTATCTGGTCGCAGAGCTGGCGTTGCGGCGCCGCTGGCGCCTGATGCTCACGTCACTCCTGGCTGGCGCACTCGCCCAACTCGCCACCCAGGTTTTCAACTTCTATTCCGACGACTTTCTGGGCAAGGCGCTGTTGGAAGCCCTGACCCGACCTGTCGGCGATGTGGGCCATGTCACGCTCGCGACCTTCGGTCTGTTTGCCGCCGTCGTATCGCTCGTGACCGCCCAGGGATCAGCGGTACGACCACGGACATCGATCGTCGTCTGGGGCACACTGCTTCCGCTGTCGGTGCTGTTCCTGATCGACCGTCGCGCCACACCGTTCGCGCTGTTGCTGAGCGTTGTCGGCGGTCACGCGATCGGCCTGGCCGTCAGATACATCTCAGGGACCGACAATCCGCGCGTGTCAGCACTCCAGGTCGCCGAAGCACTCGCCGGCGTCGGCGCCCGACCATCAACGCTCATCCAGTTGGAGGGCGAGAACGAACTCGGTCGCAGGTTCAGCGCGACGATCGACGACGGTTCCGACCAGGAGACCACGGCACTGGTTCAGGTGATGGATCCCGACCGGGGCACGATCCGGATGCTGGCGCAGCTCACCCGCCTGGTCAGGGTACGCACCTGGGTGACCCGCGCCCCGAGCTTCTCGAAGAGGGTCCAGGTCCAGCAGCTATCCGTACCGATCCTGATGGCCCGCGAGGTCGGCGTACGCGCGCCCAGGCTGATCGCAGCTGCGGAAGTAAACGAGTCCACCATGCTGGTCGCCGAGGAGCAGCCGGGCGACCTACGTCTGCTCAGCGGATTCACACCCGAGGCCGTCTCGGACGAAGCCATCGCACAGTGCTGGCACCAGGTCCTGCTCCTGCACCAAGCGGGAGTTTCTCACGAGGGTCTCAACCCTGACAGCTTCGCGGTGGACAACGACGGTCGGATCTGGATCCTCGGTCTGAACCAGGGCGAGATCGCCGCGTCCGGACTCAGGATGCGACTCGATCGTGCCGAGTTGTTGCTCGCAACCGCGATCCTGGTAGGGGTCGACCGGGCGATCACCGCGGCAGAGGCGGCGATCGGTGACGAGGATCTGGCCAACCTTCCCGCGCTGCTCCAGCCCGTCGCCCTGAATCAGGCCAACCGGGCCGAGTTGAAGACCCGCAAGGACCTTTTGGTGACCCTGCGGGAGGAGGCCAGCGCACGGGCTCCCGAGCCGACCCACACACCGGTCCGCCTGGAGCGACTCCGTCCTAGAACGGTCGTCAGTATCGTCGCTCTGACCTTCGCGGTCTATGTCCTGGCCGGCCAGTTGGGCAACGTCGACTTCAATGCCGTGTTCCGCGACGTCGACTGGGTCTGGGCCGCTCTGGCGGTGATCGCGTCGCTGTTCACCTACATAGGCGCGGCGCTCACGATTGCCCCCTTCTCGCCGGTCAAGATCCCGGCAAGCCGCTGGCTCTCCACCCAGTTCGCATCCGAGTTCGTACGCCTCGTCGCCCCCGCGGCGGTAGGCAGCGCAGGGACGAACGTAAGGGTCATCCAGAAGGCGGGCGCACCCACATCGCTCGCACTTGCGAGCGTGGGAGTTTCGACCCTCGTCTCCTTCGTGACAACCATCCTCGCGTTCGTCGCCATCACGGTCTTCTCCCAGGCCGACACCGGATTCGAGTTCGAGGCTCCATCCAACACGGTCTGGGTCATCGTCGGAGTCCTGGTCGGGATGGTGGCAATGGCATTCATCGTCCCCTGGACCCGTCGGATGATCATCGAGCGGCTCAAACCGATGTGGGAGAGCATCGGGCCCCGACTTCTCGATGTCCTCCGAAACCCGCGTCGGCTCACCGAGGGCGTCCTCGGCAGTCTCCTGACTTCACTTTCCTACGCCGTGACGTTGTACGCCGCGGTGCGTGCCTACGGCGAGGATCTGCCGATTGCGGCGGCGGCGGCCGTGTACCTGGGTGCGGGAATTCTTGGCACCGTCGCGCCCACGCCGGGCGGCATCGGAGCAGTCGAGGCGGCGTTGGTGGCCGGTCTCAGTGCGGTCGGTATTCCCGCGGGACCTGCGCTGCTTGCGGCCCTGCTGTACCGGTTGGTCACCTTCTGGTTGCCCACCGTGCCCGGCTGGCTGGCCTTCCAGTGGCTGCAGCGCAATGACGCAATCTGAGGTCCCACCGGAACCGGACCGCCAGATCGATCCGACCCGGATGGGGGTCCTCATTTCGGTCGGGGTCGGATTCGTGGGGATCACCTTCGGTGTGCTCGCACGAGGCGCCGGACTCGACTTGGGGCGCACCTGTGCCATGTCGATCCTGGTCTTCACCGGTGCCTCGCAGTTCGCCGTGGCCGGGGTGATCGGCTCGGGCGGGACCATTGCGGCGGCGCTGGGCGCAGCGATCCTGCTGGCCGCCCGCAACACGTTCTATGGACCGGTCGTGAGCGACTACCTGAAGGGACCCTTGTGGAAACGGCTCGTCTTTGCTCACTTCATCATCGACGAGTCCGCCGGAGTCAGCGCCGCCCAGACCAATGATTTGCGTGCACGCCGGGGCTTCCTCGTTACGGGGATCGGCGTCTTCATCTGCTGGAACATCGGCACGCTGATCGGCGCGCTCGCGGGTGACCTGATCGGGGATCCGGCACGATTCGGACTCGACGCTGCGTTCCCGGCAGGGTTCCTGGCGCTGCTTGCACCCCACCTGCGTCACCTCCGCGGTAAGGCCGCGGCCTGCATCGGCGCGGGGATCGCACTGGTCGCGGTCCCGTTCGTCCCAGTGGGGGTCCCTGTTCTGTTGGCGGCGTTGGCGGTCCTACCGGCTGCATCCATCAAGGAGAGGTTCACCCTGTGAGCTACTGGTGGCTCCTGCTTCTCGCCGTGGTGTCCTACGGCTTCAAGGCGTTCGGTCTTGTCGTCATCGGTGGCCGCACCCTCAGCGGCCACGCCGCGGACCTCGCCAGGTTGCTTCCGGCAGCGCTGCTGTCGGCGTTGATCGCCGTCGGGGTGCTCACGACCGACACGTCGCTGACACTCGACGCGCGCTTTGTGGGAATCGTGTTCGCCGGATTCGCAACCTGGCGGAAATGGCCCTTCACCGTGATCGTCATCGGGGCCGCCGCGGTGACCGCGGCTGTCAGGCTCGTAGGTTCCTGAGGCCGCCCAGAGGGCTACTGCCCAGTGCTCTGGTGGTCGGCGACGTCGCCGAAGATCAACACCGCGCACGGGGCGTGGCGGACGACGTGGTCCGAGACGGAGCCGAGAACGGCTCTCTTGAGTCCGCCGTGTCCCCGCGAACCGAGGACGATCACCGAGGCTGCCGAATCAGCCGCGAACGAGCAGATGGCGGGTCCGGGGGAGCCCATGATCGACTGCGTCTCGATGTTCGCGGGAGCTGCATCACCAAGAGCTGTCAACGTTTCCTGGATGACCAGGGCGGCGGCCTGTGCGCTCGCCTCCTGTAGCTCCGTGAACGCCGCCGGGGTCACCGTTCCACCGGCAAACCCGGAGGATCCGACCAGAAGGGCCTGGTCCGGCGATTCGGCGATCGTCAGAAGAATTGTGCGGTCACCATCCTTGAGGAGCTTCAGGCCTTGAAGGGCGGCATCGATCGCCAGGTCGGAGCCGTCGGCACAGATAACGATCGTCCTTGTCATGGGTACGAGTGTGTCAGAGAGAGACTTTCGGGACCAGCATTCTGATAGCCTCGAACATGTGTTCCAGCGACTGAATTCCGAGCAGCAGAGGGCGGTCGAGTTCACTGGAGCTCCACTGCGAATTCTCGCCGGAGCCGGGACCGGCAAGACGACGACGCTGACGGCCCGGGTCGCGTTTCTTGTCGCGTCCGGTATTCCCGCCGATCGGGTGATGCTGCTCACCTTCACGCGCCGGGCGGCACGCGAGATGGTCTCACGGACCGAGTCCGCCCTGGCGGCCGAGAACCGGGCCTCGCGGGCGCGTGTCGTCGGCGGGACGTTCCATTCCGTGGCGCACCGCGTGCTCCGCAGAAACGCGGTGAACCTCGGGCTACCCGAGGGTTACTCGATTCTCGACACATCAGATGCGGCCGACCTGATCGACCTGGTCCGCAACGACGTGCTCGGTGCGCGGTCGCCCGACGGCGGTTCCCCGTCGGGCAAGAGGTTTCCCCGCAAGGCGACTCTTCTCGATCTGTATTCGCGGGCCGTCAATACCCAGGAGACCCTTTCGACGGTCATCGACAAGGTCGCTCCCTGGAGTCGGGACCAGCTAGAGCCGATCGTCGAAATCTGTCGCAGCTATGTAGCCCGAAAGAAGGTGCTCGGACTGCTCGACTTCGATGACCTTCTCCTCTACTGGCGCGCGGCGGCGCTCGACGACCATCTGGGTCCCCGCCTGGCCGGCGGCATCGACCACATCTGCGTCGATGAGTACCAGGATGTCAACGCCCTGCAGGTGGATCTGTTGCGGGCGTTGAGATCGACCAACGACGCGCTGACCGTCGTGGGTGACGATTCCCAGGCCGTCTACGGGTTCCGAGGGTCCAGTCCTGACCACCTCCTCGATGTCGGCGAGGTGTTCCCCCGGATGGAGACGATCAACCTTTCGACCAACTATCGCTCCACGCAGGCAATCCTCGACGTTGCGAACGCCCTGGCAGATGACGCTCCCCGCGGCTTCATGGCCCGCCTGAGCGCCGTGGAACCCGGAGGACCGACACCGCAACTGGTCCGATGCGCAGATGAGGACAGTCAGGTCACCTCAGTATGCGAGAGCGTTCTCGCGTATCGCGAAGAGGGAATCGAGCTGCGTGAGCAGGCGGTGCTCGTGCGCGCCTCACACCACAGCGCGCTGCTCGAACTCGAACTCTCGCGGCGTCGGATCCCGTTTGTGAAGTACGGGGGGCTTCGTTTCCTGGAGGCCGCCCACGTCAAGGACCTCGTTTGCCTGTTCAGGCTGGCTGACAACCCGCGGGACGAACTGTCGTGGTTCAGGCTCCTCCAGTTGATCGAAGGGGTGGGCCCCGTTCGAGCGCGCCGGGCGATCGTGGCGCTCGGGGTCGGTGAGGCGGGAACTCCCGCCG
Organism: Microthrixaceae bacterium; assembly: GCA_049672765.1. Taxonomy (GTDB): domain Bacteria; phylum Actinomycetota; class Acidimicrobiia; order Acidimicrobiales; family Microtrichaceae; genus JAGQSZ01. The sequence goes on from JBATWQ010000126.1 coordinate 15,823, forward strand.
AAGTACTTCTCCGCTGGCCACTTGCCCAACAGGAGTTGCCCGCGTCGGCCCGGGAGTCCGCAGCGAATCTGATCGAGGCTCTGGTTCCCATCGACCACGAGCCCATCCCGGTGAGGGCGGAACGCCTCCGGGATTCGCTCGTACCGCTGATCGAGGCGGCCTACGAAAACGCGGAAGCCAGGATCGCCGATCTCGATGCGCTCGTCGCGGCTTCTGCCGATGTGGCCCAGATTTCCGACGTCGCCGCCGAACTGTTGCTGGAGCCGCCCAATTCGACGGGGGATCTGGCGGGTGAGCCGCTGATCGACGAGGACTGGTTGGTCATCTCGACCGTTCACTCGGCGAAGGGCCTCGAATGGGACGTGGTGCACGTGATCAACGCGGCCGACGGAAACTTTCCCTCCGACATGGCTCTGAGTACCAAAGAGGGTCTCGAAGAGGAGCGGCGTCTCTTCTACGTGGCCGTGACCCGGGCCCGGAAGTCGCTGAACGTCTATCACCCCATTCGATTCCACTTCCGTCCCGGCGGCCGGGATGACCATCACACCTACGCCCAACCCTCTCGATTCCTGAGTTCCCCGGTCGCGTCGCATTTCGATCGGGTGGAGTCATCCCACAACGCGCCCGTGCGAGCCCGCGGGGGTGACGCTGCCGCGGTGGTCGAGATGTCGCTCGACTCGCTCTGGTGCTGAGACCTCGGGGGAGGTTGACAGAACCTCGCCCGCTTCTAAGCTCGCGGCCGTGGCACTGCTAAGGATCAATCTGACCGGGGCTCCGCTCCGACTGCACGCCGATGTCAGCGGAGGTGTGGTCGAAGAACTCGGGATTCTGGGGGTCGACGTCTCGCCACGAGAAATCGCCGGCGAGAACTACAGCGTGGTGCAACTGATCCTCGACGATCAGCGGCCTGACGACGAGGGCTCGCTCTTGGACTCTCCGCTGGTGGCCGACGTGGTTCGGGCGGGGGATGACCCCGACAGCGCGCCGCTCGCCCGTGCGTTGTTCGACCACGACGACTTCCGCGAGAAGCTGCGGCGTGAGCACGAGGCCGGAGAGTCCGTCACCCGGGGCATCCTGATTCTCAACGAGGGCGAGCTGCCGCCGCCGTGGATCCGCATGGCGTTTCTACCGATCCCGTTGAAGGTCACAGCGGGGATGAGCCTGGTGGTTCACCGATCAACGGTCGACGAACTCGTATCGGGCATCGAGACCTCGTTCGCCCAGGGCCTCGCAACCGAGGACGAGCGTCGCAGCATGCTGGTCTCTATTGAGCAGCACCATCCTTGAGCACCGCGTCCATCACCGCTGACTCAAGCGCACTCAGGGTTGCACTGATCTCGTGATGGGCCCTTGCCCGCTTGGCGAAGGGCAGGTTGGTGGCGACCTTGAGCGCCAGGTGGATCCGCATTATCGCTTCGTCCACGCCGTCGAGCGCCTCGGAGCTTGCGGGTTGTAGCGAGCCGCGCAGGACGTCGAGGGTGGAGGCGAGCTTCACGGTCCTACGTTCGAGTCGCTCCTGGGCGAACAGGGATGCCGGTCGTCTGATCCGCAGCTGACGTGATGAGGCCATCAGATCGACATTGCGTCCGTCCTCGTCTATGACATCAGTTTCGCCCGGATCGGCGTGGGTGCGTTCGCTGTACCAGGTCTTGATCTGTCGGGTCGCGTCGCTGCCGGCCTTGATCAACTGGGCCCGGGTCTCGGGGTCCTGGAGAAGTCTTACGGCGTGTGCGGTAGCGACCGCCATCGCGGCAGTCACCTTTGGTTTCGACCCCATAGGGGTATCTCCCATCCAGCTTCGGTCTTCCACTCGGACCCCTCAACACTACGGCCCCGGATCCGCTGGGATATGGCACCCGGAGGCCTCGATGGACCCAGGGAATGGATTCGACAGCGAGAATCCTTCCCGTGGCGGGCGTGCTGGGTTACGCTCCTGACGATGCCGGGCAGGGGGCCCGGTGACGATGCACAGGGGGAAATATGAGGAAGCGCAGTATTCGGATTTTTGCCATGGGTCTTTTGGCGCTGACGCCGCTTGCGGCGACGGCCTGCCAGATCGATCTGGGCAATGGTTGCACCCTTCTGGTCGCCGAGCCGGGCGCCAACATCGGGGTAGTCTGCAACTGATCCAGGACAGTTGACGCAAGGGGGCCGGATCCGCTCGGGTCCGGCCCCTGTCATTTTTGAACCCCGCTGGGTCTTGACGCCGTGCAAGAAATACAAGGACTCCGAATGGCTCTTCCCACAAAACGCCTGGCCAGGAACCTTCTGGCATGTCTCGTTGCAGGCGTGCTGGTCGTCTCGTGCTCGAGCTCCGACAAGTCGGCATCCGCCACCAAGAAGGCGGAGCCAGCGGTGTGTGTGCCGCCCAAGGACACGACCACGGTCGATGTGACATCGGTTGGTGAATCGACAACCGATTTCGACGTCATCTCCTTCGACGACACGCGGATCCGGGCCCACTGGTTCCCGCATCCCGATGCGTCCGAGGAGAGCCCTCACCCGACGGTGCTGATGGGCCCGGGATGGAGCCTGGCAGGAGACACCGATATCGACGGTCCGTCTCTGCTGGGGTCGATCGACATCCGTTCGATGCGCGACGCCGGCTACAACGTTCTGACATGGGATCCCCGCGGATTTGGTAAGTCAGGAGGAACGGCGACCGTCGACTCAGCCGACTTCGAAGGCCGCGATGTCCAGCAGCTGATCGACTGGGTGGCGACGCTTCCCACCGTGCAACTCGACGGTTCCCGCGACCCGCGCATGGGCATGGTCGGCGGCTCCTACGGCGGCGGAATTCAGCTCGTCACCGCTCCCAACGACTGTCGGATAGACGCCCTGGTTCCCATCATCGCGTGGCATTCGCTCAGGACCAGCCTGTTCAAGTCCGACACCGTCAAGCTCGGGTGGGCTTCGGTTCTCGCGGACGCCGCGGCCAGCAATTCGATCGACAACCACATCGAGACTTCCATCAAGTCCGCCACCGAAACGGGGCGGATCTCGGACGCGGACCGGAAGTGGTTCATCTCCAGGGGGCCGGGAGAGCTGGTCAAGAAGATCAAGGTCCCGACCCTGTTCATCCAGGGCACCGTGGACACCCTCTTCACCCTCGATGAAGCCGTCACCAACTACGAGATCCTCAAGGCGAACGGTGTACCCACCAAGATGCTCTGGAACTGCGATGGTCACGGGCTGTGCCTGGTCTTCGAGGGGGACAGATCCAGGGCATCGCGGGCAGCGATCGACTGGCTCAATAGATACGTGCGCCAGGACAAGTCGGTCGATACCGGCCCCGAGTTCGACGTCATCGACCAGAACGGCGTCCGCTACACGGCCGACGAATACGAGCCGGCCGACGGCAAACCCGTTCGGGGAAATGGCAGCGGGACGCTGTTCCTCACCGCCGATGGCGGCGCCGGGCCCGTGGTTCTACCGGAGGGACATGAATCACTCCTTTCCGGTCTCGCCCAGAAGATCACCCCCGGCAAGGCCGAGAACGCTCTCAACGTCCAAATCAGTGCCGGCGACACCGAATCGCTCCTGGTCGGTGCGCCCAGATTGAGTCTCACCTATTCGGGTCTGGCGGCCGACGGCAACCGACCCGAAAGGGTCTTCGCCCAACTGATCGACGACGCGACCGGACTGGTGATCGGCAACCAGATCACCCCGGTCAAGGTCGTACTCGACGGCGCGGACCACACCGCGAACCTTGACATGGAAATGATTGCGTTTGCGATGAAGCCCGGATCGAAGGTGACGCTCCAGATCGTTGCTACAACCGTCGCCTACGCCGAACCTCAATTGGGCGGCTCGATCCAATTCTCGAACATCGCAGTCGATCTGCCGGTTGCGACCTACCTCAAGAAGGTCGACTGAGCTTCCCCGCCGCTTTTAGCGGTGGAGGGTGACCGGTAGGCGCTTGAAGGCGTTGTTCAAGTTGGAACGCATCCTCACCGGCGGGGCCTCCAGCGAGATCTCGTCGAAGGCGTCCAGAAGTTCCTCGAAGAAGACGCGCCCTTCGAGCCTGGCCAGGTGGACGCCCAGGCAGAAGTGCTCCCCGATCCCGAAGGAAAGGTGGGGATTGGGGCTGCGGTGGATGTTGAAGGTGTGAGGATCGGCGAACACCGCCGGATCCCGATTTGCCGCTGTGTAATACATCAGGACCTTGTCGCCGATGCTGATCTTCACTCCGCCAATTTCGGTGTCTGCGGTGGCGGTGCGCCGGAAGTAGTGGAGAGGGTTGGCCCAGCGGAGGATCTCTTCAACGGCGCCCGGTATGAGCGACCGGTCAGCCCTCAACTCGGCCAACTGCTCGGGATGCTCGAGCAGCGCCCAGAGACCTGACGACAGCATCGTTGTCGTCGTGTCATTGCCGGCCGTGACCAACTGGACGAAGAAGCTTCCAAAATCGGCGTCGGTCATCGGTGCCCCGTTGAAATCACTCCCCAGGATCAACGTGGTCAGATCCTCGGTCGGTGGCTCACTGCGCCGCCTCGCCGCAAACTCCATGGCATAGAGCGCCATCGTTATCGACGACGAGTAATCGGGCTCTGCGCCGACGATGTCAGGATCGGTTCCCGAGGTCTGCTGCTGGGCCAGATCGTGGAGCATTCCCCAGTCGGATTCGGGAAGTCCCATCAATTCGCCGATCACCCTGGTGGGCAATCCGGCTGCGACGTCCGATACGAACTCGACCGAACCCTTGTCGGCGGGGGCGTCCATGAGCGCTCGACAGATCTCACGGATCCTGGGTTCCAGGTCAGCGATGATCCGGCTCTTGAATGCTGCGGCAAGCGGCCTGCGGTATTCGGTGTGCTTCGGCGGATCCATGGCCAGCAGCATCATCCGCATCATCTCGAGTGCCGACTCGTCGAGGTTCTCCATGACCACGCCGCCCTCGGATGCCGAGAACAGGTTCGGCTCGCGGGCGACGTGGACCACGTCCGCGTGGTTCAACACGGCCCAGAAGCCGGGCTCACCGTCCATGTCCTGCCAGGCGACGGGGGACTGTGCCCGGAGTGCGTCCAGGGCCGCATGGGGAACCGACTCGATGAAGGTGTCCGGCGAGGCCAACCGCAGTCCGCTCACCGGCCGGACTCCAACACGTTCGGCCGCTCGAACCCTTCCGCCTCGGCCAGGGCGTAATACGCCTCGAGAGTCCCTGGTCCGTCGAAGACGCTCTCGATGTTGCCGTCATCGTCAAGGTTCAGATTGGCGCCGTACATCTGGAACCAGACGTGGGTGTCGTCCTCGATGCATTCCAACGTGTGCACCGACCCGGCAGGTTCATAGAGGAACGACCCGGCACGGTTCACATAGTCGTACTCCTGGTACTTCCAGGCGCCTGACGTTGTGTACGCAAATACGGGACCGGTGTGGCGGTGCTTCTGGATCGCGTAGTTCTTGTGGAAGATGTTCTCCACGATCCACAGGCCCTCCCCGAAGTCGACCTGGATCACCTTGAGCTTGTTGCCCCCGCCGATTTCGACAAAGGGCAACTCGTCCGCGCCGCGATGGACCGCAGTCGTCACTACTTCCGGCATTGTTCCCTGACCCCCTGATTTCGATCTATAGGACCCTCAACATAGCCACCCGAGGGCCGTCGTCATCGAGGCCCAGCGCGATTTCTTCGTCCCGGATCTGCCGAAGTCCTGGCGTCATGTTGGATTCCTCCACTACGACGAATCCAAGTCGTTCATAGAGGGGACGGTTCCACGCGACGTCGCGAAACGTCGTCAAAGTCAGGTGGGCAGCAGCGTTGCTCGCCGCCCAGTCGGCGACCGCATTGACCAGGGCGCGGCCGACGCCCCGTCCCTGGTGTGAGGGGTGCACCGCAACGATCTGAAGGTGCGGGGCTCCGTCGACGAAAACCGCGACCGCGTAGCCGCCGGCCTCTTCGGTGTCGACCTCTGCAACCCAGAGACGTTGTTCGGCCACCGCCTGTTTCAGGAACTCCAGACTCGGGGGTTTCCTCTGGGCCACGTTGTCCATTCCGATGGCGCGAAACCTCTGATCGGCCGCGGCCTCGAGCTCCTGGAGCGTGGCTTCCTCACCGATAATGCCCAACCTGACTCTCATGGCCCGAGTTTGTCAGTAGTGGGCGCGCTGCGCACGCG
>JBATWQ010000127.1:0-10326 GCA_049672765.1 Microthrixaceae bacterium
CACCGACTCCTGCCTGCCCGAGGCTTCCCGAGGAAGGGCGGACCGGCAGACTCACCTGGGCCAGGTCGGCTCATGTCTGATCCACGATCCGGCCGAGGACGATCTCAAAGAGGCGGCCGATCATGTCGGTCTTGGCAACCCAGGCGACCACGAGCATGGCGATCGCCGCCGCTCCGAGCAGCAGGAGCGCATATTCGACGGTGCTCTGGCCACGCTGGTCGAAGTGTCGGGCTTCACTGCGCCGAAGGGCGCGGTTCGGTGTCACTGATGTGTTCAAGGGGATCTCCTGCCGGGAATGGGCGTGAATGGGGGAAGGCGAATGAAGTGATCACGCCGCCAGATCGATCTGTGCGGTCACGAGAACGACGGGGACGATCGTCAGAATCACGAACGCCGGAAGGACCAATCCGACGAGTGGTGCGAGCAGCAGCACAGGGAGTCGCCTGACGCGCTCCTCCATCTGACGCCTTGACCGCCGGCGTTCTGAGTCCGCGAGCCTCTGCAATGCGGATGAGACCGGAGCCCCGGATGACAGCGCCACGACCAACGTGCTGGCAAATGATCGTGATGTCGGACCCAGGACCCTGGGAAGCGCCGCCAGTTCCTCGACAAGGGTCGAGCCGTGTTCGTACCGGCGGTGTGCCCGACCAATTGCTTCACACACGGGTCCCTGTCCAAATTCGGCGACTATTGCAACGGCACCGTGGAGCGAATGTCCGGCGCTGACTGCGACGCGGAGCAGGTCGGCCGCTGCTGGAAGAGCCGCTGTCACTTCTCGTTGAGCCCTTCGCGATCCGCTGTGATCACCCCGGGCGGGGCGGCGTTCGATTCGCGCCCTGCGCGACCAGCGGACACTGCCGTTGGGCAGGCCTCCTTCGATGCTCGATCGACTTGTGCGTGTTCGCGTCGCGCGTCCGCCAGGGCCAGTGGGCATCCTCGTCATGGTCAGGTCGACCACCCGCCATGGCCAGTCCCTACCGAAGCCGACGACCCGAAGCGTCACCCATCCGGCCAGGAGCGCGATAGCCACAGATCTCACCGGGCCTCCACGACCGAGTTCATCGGAGCGCCGCCCTGACGATCATCGACAAGCACCAGGCACCCAGAAGATTGAGGCCGAGCCCAGCCACCAGACAGACCAAGCCCACTTGGGTGGTCAACAACATCTGGGCGACCCGTCGGTCGAGCACCGAGAACCCAGCTGCACCCAGGATCGGAAGTACACCAAGGACGTACGCCGAGGTTCGAGCCTGCGATGTCAGCGCCCGAGCTTCGTCGGCGACTTCGAGACGATCGAGAAGAGCTGCTGACACTCCATCGAGGGCAGCTTTGAGATCACCGCCCTCGGCGTGACCCAGTCGGCATGCGGCGGTCAGGAGATCCAGCGAATCCGATCGACCGGAGCGTTGCCACTCCACAAGCGCGTCATCGAGTAGCCAGCCGTGTCGCACCCGGTCTGCCACATGACACAGCTGCGAGCCTGCCGGGTCATCGATCGACTTCGAGACGTCTTCGATCGCGACGAGAAGGGTGGCACCGGAGTGCACCGAGCGGGCGATCCCAGATGCGACATCGGGTAGCTGTCGTTCGAGGTCGTGGCGGTCGGATCCGATTCTGGCCACGTCAGCTACCTGGAAGTGCCCAGAGGCGGGTCAGTTCCCCATCGCTGGAGAGGCAGTGGACGGACTCAACCGATCTACTCCCGTCGACATTTCTGCGCAGCCCGATCAGAATGTCGATCGCCGAGTTCACCTGGGCGCGCACCGCGTCTGCCGATAGTTGGTCTGCTCCCAACAGCACCATCGTCTCAATCCGGCGAAGCGCATCTGCAGGACCGGCAGCGTGGCACGTCGAGAAGCAGCCCCGGTGTCCTGTGGACATCGCCCAGATCATGTCCACCGCTTCAGGTCCCCGAACCTCGCCGACGACGATCCGGTCGGGACGCAACCGTAGGGATGCCCGGACCAGGTCACGGATGTCGGTCCGACCTGCGCCGTCGGCCCGTCCCGGCCGTGACTCCAGACGAACAGTGTGATCACCGGGAAGCTGTAACTCGGCGGTGTCCTCGACCGTGACGACCCGCTCCGACGGCGGCAGCTCGCGAGCCAGGGCGTTCAACAGACTGGTCTTCCCAGCTCCCGTCGGCCCGAAGACGATCACGTTCAGCGCGCGGCGAACAACGGTCTTGAGCACTGCGACGACCGTCTTTCCCCCGAAGGCTTCCAGGCTGAGGGGCTCTGCCCGATGGCGACGGAGCGCCAGCAGCGGACCGTCCGGAGCGAGCGGCGGAAGGATCACCGTGACCCTCGCCCCGTCGGGAAGCCGGGCGTCGACGATCGGGTTGGAACGATCGGCGCTTAGCCCCAGCGGCCCGACCAGACGCTCGATGCTCCTCAAGATCGAGCGATGGTCCACCGAAATTTCACTCCGTTGGAGCCGCCCTTCCCGTTCCACCCACACGGTTCCCGGGCCGTTGACAAGTACGTCGGTTACCAGGGGGTCATCGAGCAGCGACTGGATCGCGCCCAGGCCGACCATCTCCACAGCGAGCGCTTCGGCGCGTTGCCGACGATCTGAGTCGCTCAGTAGCGGTGCCTCCTGGCAGAGGAGTGCCTCGATAGCCCGGACGGGGTCATCGACCTGGGGTCCCTCCCCCGATGCGACCTCCTCGGTGTCCCGGGCGACCATCGGATCTGCTCCGAAGATTGTGGACACAACGATGCCTCGACCCGCCCTGGTTCGTACGGCTGCTGGCGCCGGTTCGGACTGGAAACGACGCCGTACCCTCATGTCGATCTCACTCGCATCGCCAACCGATTCGACGACAGACGTCGGGCCACCAGAGGCTTCGGTCGAAGGACTCATCGTTGGACCGCCATGCCGTTGAGAGCCGCGGCGAGGCCACGACTCGGCCGTCTGAGGAAGAGCCCGGCGTCAACGGATCTCGCCACTGCCGGGTCACGGTCGATCTGGGCGACGAGCGGTACCCCGATCAGATCGGCAATGTCTCGGCCGTTCAAGGCGCGACCCGGATCCGAAACCACGACGAGACCATCGGCCGGTTGGCTCGCCCGGATGGCGCGTCGCAGCGCCAGGTAGCACGACGACGTGACCACGATCGATCGACCGGCAGATTGCAGCGATTCGACCAGCGTTATTCGAGATCTGACATCGGAACCCATGGGCTCGAATCCCCGGCAACCGAGGCTGCCGGCGTCAATCACCACCTCGCCGCGCAGGTCCTCCAGGGCCACCACCAGGTCATCGACCCGTCCGGGCAACCACATCGCGGCCTCGCCCATGGGAAGCAGGTCCACGCCTGACGGGCCCTCGACCAACAGCTGTCCCAACGACTCGGCCGAGGCCCCGTCGGAGCTCAGCCAGTCGAAAACGCCGGGACCGTTCGGGTCGGCCATTCCGAGGAGGGGCGGTTGGTCACCACAGAGGTCCACGAGAACCGCTGAGCCAACTTGCTTGGCGAACACTGCGGCCGTGGCGGCTGCGGTGACGCTCAGGCCCACTCCGGCCTTGGGGGACCACATCGTGTGCAACACAAAGACCTTCTGGTTCGGCCGTTGGCCGAGTTGAGGGATCGGGGGAAGTGCCGCTCAACCTATGTATGCAGAGTCATTTGGTCAGCGGGGACGTATCCCCCGCCGAGCAACCTCAAAGACCCGTCCAACAATCTCAGACTGCGGCCAGCAGGTCTCGGCCTCCGGCTTCGCTCGACGGATGGCGCAGCTTCGCGATCGCCCGAGCCTCGATCTGGCGAATGCGCTCCCTGGTCAGATCAAAGTGGACACCCACTTCTTCGAGCGTCCTAGGCTCTCCCCTGTCCAGGCCGAAACGCAGGCTGACGATCTGGCGTTCGCGCTCGTCGAGTGCGTCAAGGAGCCGCTCGACCTCGCCCCGGAGCATCAGGGTAGCGACCTCGTCGAACGGCGAGGCGGTCAGGCGGTCCTCGACCAGATCCCCCAGCTCGGCTTCGCTGTCCTCGCGCAGCGGCTCGGACAGCGACAGGGGATCGACGGCGAACTGCAGCGCCTCTTCGACGCGGCTCTGCGGCAGGCCCGAATCCTCCGCGATCTCGAGCATCGTGGCTCCCCGGCCCAGTCCCAGTTCCAGTCGGCTCTTGGACCGATTCACCTTTGTGAGCATGTCCCCCGCATGGACGGGCAACCGGATAGTCCTTCCCGTATTGGCGATCCCCCGCGTGATGGCCTGGCGGATCCACCAGGTTGCATAGGTCGAGAACTTGAAGCCCTTGCGCCAGTCGAACTTGCCGACGGCGTGCATCAGGCCCATGTTCCCCTCTTGAATGAGGTCGATCAACGGAAGTCCGGACGCCTGGTACTTCTTTGCGATAGAAACGACCAGACGGAGATTCGACTGGACGAATGCCCGCTCTGCTGTCTTTCCGGCTCGCACCGCCCGTCGAAGTTCGCGCACTTTGGCGGGAGCCAGGTGGCCCTGTGATTTGGCCAGGTCCTCCTCCGCCTCTGTTCCGCGCTCGATTGCCTTGGCCAGGCGGACCTCATCCTGCTTGCTCAGCAGCGCAAAACGTCCGATCTCTGTCAGGTACATCCGTACGAGGTCTTCATTCTCTCGCTCAACGCGCTCAGTAGCCACAACGCCCCTCGCCACCACTGTTGTTCGGAACTTCCGAACTTCGTCGTTCCGCAACATCACTACCCGCCCGTACCGGGCCGTAGAACTGGGTGGGCCCGCCGAGACACCTGGCCGACTGGGCTATTTGGGGGCGAACGCGTCCAACCCGCCGAGGGCTGCCAACTCCTCCTCGAAGGCCCGGCGAACCCCTTCCGCGCGGTCGCGATCTTCATCATTGAGGATGGCCCGGTCGACCTCTGGTTGCGCTTCCCCCAGCTCCTGGGAGAGGTTTCGGAGAATGAACCCCAGCCAGTGCCGGGCGCTGGGGTTGCCGACGGAATCGAGTCGGGTCAGCTCGCGACTGTAAGCCGCCGTCAACTGGGTGATGAGAACCTGGTAGCCGGCGGTCAGGCGGTCGAGTGGGCCCGTCAGTGCGGCCACCTCATCAAGCATCGCGGCAAACTCGACCGAAGGCGGTTGAACCAGACCTTCGGCATCGACGTTCGACAACTCCGGCAATCGATCGAACCAGACCGTGGAATGCCACCAGTGGCGCCTCGAGTGGTCATCGAGCATCACGGTCAGTCTGGCGTTGGAGCCATCGGCGGCCCACCCCCCGAGCATCTGGAAGATCCGCCGTTCCGCCCACGAGTACATCCCGAAGCGTCTTGATGTCTCCATAAGGCCGCTCCATCCGGGAGCGCCGGGAGCAGATGGTTCAGGAGTCAAGTTCTTGAGATCGCCAGACATTGCCCGTCTCTAGACTGGATAGGTGAACTGAATAGTTAGTTGGTCCAATGTTCAGGTTTGGCAGCCAGATGCTTTGCCCGCAATTGAACTCTTCTCAATGAATCCACACACAACGTGATGCCAGAACTACACTGGGAGACGATATGGGGCAAAACCAAACTTTCAACGACTCCGAGCGTAAAGCTTGGAGCAACTTCCTTCTCGCCCATGATCGCGTAACAGCCCGCGTTGATGCAGAACTCGCCGAGACCTGCAGCATGTCGCTCGCTGAATACGAGGTCCTGATGAACCTCTACGAGGCAGATCGTCACCAGCTACGGATGAATGAACTTGCCGATCTGGCGCGCCTTTCACCAAGTGGATTGACGCGCCGCTTCGACATCTTGGGCAACCGTGGATGGGTCGCCCGCGAGCGCAGCGACGAGGACCGCCGAGGCGTCGTCGCGACGTTGACCAAGGAGGGTGTCAAGCAGGTCAAGGCCGCCACCCCGGTCCACGACCGCGCATGGAGCGAGTACCTCTTCGCGGTTCTCGGCGAGAAGGCCACGAAGACACTCGGAACATCCATGGCCAAGGTCGCTGAAGCGAACCTTGATGTCGAGACAGAGGGCTGACAGCCAGAATCCGCCGATAGCCGATTTGTCGGGTGTCAGAACCCGTTGGTGATCGGCAGTCTTCGCTCGAGTCCGAAGCTTCTGCGGGTGATCTTCAGCCCGGGAGGCGACTGACGTCGCTTATATTCGGCGCGGTCGATCAGCCGAATCACCCGATCGACCATGTCGGGATCAAATCCCTCAGCGGTGATCTCGGTTCGGCTCAGGTCATCCTCGACGTACGCCGCGATCACCCTGTCGAGGATCTCATAGGGCGGAAGACTCTGGTCGTCACGCTGATCGGGTCGGAGTTCGGCTGAAGGCGCCTTGGTGAGGATCGCCTCTGGAATCCAGTCGACCCCCACACCGGCCTGTTCATTGCGCCAGCGGCACAGTTCGTAGACGAGCAGTTTGGGGACATCCTTGATGACCGCCAGCCCCCCGGCCGTATCGCCGTAGAGGGTCGAGTACCCGACCGCCGACTCGCTCTTGTTACCTGTGGTCAGGATCATCCAACCGAACTTGTTGGACAATGCCATCAGAAGGACCCCACGGATCCGGGACTGGAGATTCTCCTCGGTGAGGTCCTCAGCCAGCCCTTCGAAGGATTCTGCGAGCATCTCTTCGAACGCGGAGTGCGCCTTGTCGATCGAGATCGTCCGCCGCTCGATTCCCATGTTTGACGCCAGTTCCTCGGCGTCGGTGATCGAGTGCCCACTCGAATAGCGCGACGGCATCAGGACGACGTGAACCCGCTCGGGCCCGAGCGCGTCGACCGCGAGGGCCGCGACCAGTGCCGAGTCGACTCCACCAGAGAGACCGAGTCCGACGTCGACGAAGCCGTTCTTCTCGACGTAGTCGCGCAGACCCAGAGTCAGTGCGCGCCACACCTCGGCCGGTCCGGACTCGATGTCCACCAACGGCGCCGGACTCAAAATCGCGGCAACGGAGTCGGTCGCGTCACTGACCGCTCCATCGGGACCTGCGCCACCGATATCCGGTCCGAGAACACCGGCAATCGGCGCATCGCCGACCGTGACATCGACGACCGCTACCTGCTCGACGAATCGGGAAAGGCGTGCGGACACCTGACCGTCGGAACCCATCACGAAGGATCCTCCGTCGAAGACCAGTTCGTCCTGCCCGCCGATCAGGTTCACATAGACGATCGGCACCCCGGCGAGGCCCACCCGGTCCGCCGCCATGGTCTCTCGATCCTTCTGCTTGCCGATCTGGAAGGGCGACGCGTTCAGGTTGAGGATGACCGACGTGCCCCGGGCCGAGTTTCGCAGCGCCGAACCATCTACAGCCCACAGGTCCTCACAAATAGTGAGTCCGACCGGGATACCGGCGATGAGAAAGATCCCCTGATTTTCGGAGCCGGGATTGAAATAACGCTTCTCGTCAAACACCCCGTAGTTGGGGAGCGCCTGTTTGCGATAGCTGCCGGTCACGGACCCGTTCTGGATCACCAACGCGACGTTCCACATACCCAGGCGTGTCTCGTACGCCCCCGTGGACTGGTTGGGGTCGCCATCGACGGAGCCGACCACGGCTACGCACCGACCGGTCACCCCGTGGGCGAGCCTGGCCGTGGCCGAACGAACCTCATCGACGAAACCGGGCTTGAGCAGCAGGTCCTGGGGCGGGTAGCCGCAAATCGCCAACTCCGGAAATACCGCGACGTCGGCGCCCTGGTCCTCGGCAGTCGAATATGCGCTCAGAATCGCATCTGTGTTGTGGGCCAGATCGCCAACACGCAGGTTGAGCTGGCACATCGCGACTCGGAGCGTTCTGTTGTTGCCCATTGAGTTGAATATTAGTTGTCGGGTTGGAGGCTGCCCCTCTGCCCGAGCCGCTGGGGCCCGGGTGAACGAACAGCGTCCAACCCGACGGATTCAGTTGCCGAGTTTCCTGTGACCGAGATGATCTACAGAAGCGGTTTGAGCTCGGAGCAGATCGTGTTGGTCAGCAGTCGGGTGACCACGTAGGGATCGATGTTGGCGTTCGGCCGACGATCCTCGATGTAGCCCCTGCCATCCTGGGCAACCTGCCACGGAATCCTGATCGAGGCGCCACGGTCCGAGACCCCGTACCTGAACTGTGAGAAGTGGGCCGTCTCGTGCTGGCCGGTCAGGCGATCCTCATATCCGTGTCCGTAACCCGCGAGGTGCTCCTCGACCTTGCCGGGTGCGCCCATTGCCTCACACGCAGCGATGATCGAGTCGTACTCCTCGCGCATGCGGTTCGTCGAGAAGTTCGTGTGACAGCCGGCTCCGTTCCAGTCACCCTTGATGGGCTTGGCCGAGATCGATGCGTTGACACCGAAGTCCTCGGCAACGCGGTACAGCAGGTATCGAGCGAGCCAGAGGTCATCGCTGACTTCGAGGGGACCCAGCGGCCCCACCTGGAATTCCCACTGACCCAGCATCACTTCGGCATTCGTGCCACAGATTCCGAGCCCAGCCTTCATACAGGCCTCGGTGTGCGCCTCGACGATGTCGCGACCTGCAATCTCGACCGCTCCGACGCCGCAGTAGTACGGGCCCTGGGGTGCCGGGTAGTAGTAGCCCTCGGTTGGCCAACCCAACGGGCGACCTTCCTTGAAGAAGGTGTACTCCTGCTCGAGCCCGAACAGAGGCTCGTGGTCTGCGAACTTCTCAGCCACATCGACGAGCCGAGCCCGGTTGTTGCTGGCGTGGGGCTCGAAGGTCTCTGGCAGCAGGACCTCGCACAGAACCAGGATGTCTGTCCCGCCGCGCAGGGGATCGGGCGCGATACGGACCGGGCGGAGCACGCAGTCAGAGTGGTTGCCGACGGCCTGGTTCGTGGAGGAGCCGTCGAAGCCCCATATTCCCGGCTCTTTACCGTCCTCGATGATCTTCGTCTTCGACCTGACCATGGCGACAGGTGCAGTGCCGTCGATCCAGATGTACTCAGCTCGATATGCCATGCGTATCTCTCTCTATTCGTGAACTGTCGTTCGTTCCCAGCCGCTATTGCGTCTGTTGCTGCTTCAATCGCTCTGGCATCGGCCGGACCAGCCTTGGGCAGGCCCGCCCGGGGCAGGGCGGTTCAGGGGAGCGATTCCACAATGGCGCTTCGTCGTTTCCCGACAATTGCCCGACTGTGAACGCAGTGTTAACTCGACGGAATTCGTCGCGAAATGCGTGAAACCACTGGCAGGATGGTCCCATGGACAACCAGCGTGACTACGTGCTCAGGACGGTCGGCGAGCGGCGCGTACGCCTGGTGCGGCTCTGGTTCACCGACGTTCTGGGCCACATCAAGTCCGTGGCGATATCGCCGGTCGAGTTGGATCTGGCCCTTGAAGAGGGCGTCCAGTTCGACGGTTCGGCGATCGACGGCTTCAGCCGCGTCCAGGAAAGCGACGTGCTTGCCATCCCCGACCCGAACTCGTTCCAGGTCGTCCCATCGCTCAACGACGAGGATGCCACGGCAAGAATCTTCTGCGACATCTCCAATCTGGACGGCACGCCCTTCAGGGGCGATCCCCGCCAGGTGCTCAAGCGGAACCTGACTGCCGCCAACGCGCAGGGCTTCGATTTCATGGCTGCGCCAGAGATCGAGTTCTTCTATCTGAAGAACGACGACTCGTCGGTGCAACCGGTTCCTCTCGACAATGCGAGCTACTTCGACCTGACGGCGGACGACGAGTGCTCCGATATCCGCCGCCGGACGATCCACCGCCTGGAAGCGACCGGCATCCCCGTCGAGTACTCATTCCACGAGGATGCGCCCTCACAGCACGAGATCGACCTGCGCTACGACGATGCTTTGAGCGCCGCCGACAACATCATGGCGTTGCGGATGGTCGTCCGAGAGGTTGCCAAGGCATCGGGGGTACACGCGACGTTCATGCCCAAGCCGATCGAGGGAGTGCAGGGTTCCGGAATGCACACACACTTCTCGCTCTGGAACGGCGAGGTGAACGCATTCCACGACCCCGAGGATGAGTACGGCCTGTCGCCCACGGCCCGTCAGTTCATGGCCGGACTTCTCCGCCACGCAGGTGAGATCACCGCTGTGACGAACCAACTTGTCAACTCCTACAAGCGCCTGGTCGCCGGTTATGAAGCCCCTGTCCACATCTCGTGGGCCCGCAACAACCGCTCCGCACTGGTCCGGGTTCCGGTACCCAAGAGGGGTAAGGAGCCCGAGAGCACACGCATCGAGTACCGGGCGCTCGACCCGGCGACCAACCCGTATCTGTCGTTCTCACTCATCCTTGCCGCAGGTCTACGCGGCATCCGGGAGGGCTACGAGTTGCCTCCCGAGACGACCGTCAACCTGTTCGACGGCGCTGGCTCACCGTCCTCGTCCGGCCACCCGGGTGGCGGGTTCGGCGGGCCGG
>JBATWQ010000128.1:0-2671 GCA_049672765.1 Microthrixaceae bacterium
GTCGATTCGCAGCTCATGTGGGGCATAGCGAACTGGTGCCGCGCCCGCGGGGCGTCACTACCAGTTGGCCTCGCCACGACTCTCGACACCTACCTCGGGTACCTCTGCGAGAACAAGCTTCTCGATCCGGGCTCTGATCAGATCAACCTGCTTCGTCGTGCCGTCGCAGAGAACGGCGCCGAACTTGAATCAGCAGCGTTGACCAATGACCGCCGGGGCTCCCGCTCGGCAGCGCATCCGTCCCGGTCGCCGCGCCCACGACTAGCGCCGGTTCTGCCCATCGGCTGATCGATCGCGGGCCTGCACATCGTCCGCTGATCGGATTACGACTCCAAGCCGAAGAACTTGAGGATCTGCGTCAGTCCGTCGTAGCTACCCAGCTTGGGCCACTCATGTCCAAGCCCCGGTAGTCGAACAAGGCTGACAGTTGTCCCCGAGTCACAGCCCTTCCATTCGAAATGCTGATCGCCGGAGGTGCCGACGTGTGATGTCGGCTCATGATCACAACCGTCTGCTGCGGCCCATGCGGCGACGGTGTCCGGCACCGACGGGAGCGGAGCCGCGGACACGATCTGTCCAAGACCCAGTCCGCCGTTGTAAGGGACCACAGGATCAGGGTCAGAGTGCTGGTGAAGTAGAGAAATCGGTTGCGACGGCTTACATCCGAGAATGTTTGATCCCCCGATCGGGGCGACCCCTGAGTACACCCCGGGTCGAGCACAGACCACGGCGTAGGCCATCAGTCCTCCGGCGGAGAATCCGGTTACATACAGCCGATCGGGGTTGACCGCCGGCAAGGCCTTCACCTGGCCCATCACCTGGTCGATGAAACCCATGTCGTCGATACCCAGCAGGTTCGAGGGCGGGCAGCAGGGGCCGAGGTTCCACGAGTTGGCGAAGCCCTGGGGGAAGACCGCGACGAAACGGTCGCGGGCGACCGCGCCCCTCCAGTCCGCCGTGTTCAACATCTGGTTGCGGTCGACACCCAGACCGTGCAGGACCAGCACCACCGGCAGACGTTCGTCGGCGGCGACGGTCTTCGGAATGACCGTCAGGTACTCGCGTGCCACAAGGCCCATCTGGATGGTGTTGTCGCGGACTACTGCCGGTTCGGCTGATTCCTCGGGCCGAGTCGACCCTGGTGGCCGATCCGGCCTCGATGGATCACTCGTCGGCGGTCCGGGCGAAGGCTGCTGAGCGCCCGGTCGACGGCCCGAATCGGCGCTAGAGGTGGAATCGTTGCCGTCCCTGGTTGCGACAAGAACGAGGACCAGCGCCAGGGCGAGGGCGACACAGGCGACAATCAGCGCTCCGACGATCAGTTTCGTCCTTGTCACCTACGCCCTCCAGGTTCGTCACCGACGCGTCTTCGAGTCAGTCTGACCGGCATGCCCAGAATCGTGGCATCTGGTCGCACCCGGTCTCGGGTAAGCGAACAAGTGTAGGGCCGGCCCGGAGACCGGTTTCTGACGCCCCGTCAGTTCCCTGTAGCTTGACCGGCGATGAGCGACGAATCCGACCGGGGCCAACGCCCCGTCGAACCGGCAACCAGACCGTCTGTTCCGACCGAGGAATCGGAGTTCCGCGGCGTGGTCCGCCAGTGGATGGAAGAGCACCTCATCGGAGAGTTCGACAAACTGCGCTTCCGAGGCGGGCCCGGGGACGAGCACGCGTTTGTCCCCGAGAGGATGGAGTGGGAACGCGAACTCGCTTCCGGGGGATGGACCGGTGTCGGCTGGCCCGCCGAACACGGGGGGCTCGGACTTCCGATCAACCTCGAGGTCGCCTTCCACGAGGAGTATGCAGCCGCTGGAGGTCCCGGACGGGCCGGACTAATTGGTGAGGGACTACTCGGCCCGACGCTGATCCACTTCGCCGCTCCCGAGATCCAGCAGCGGTTCCTTCCTGGGATCCTCTCTGGCACGGAATTCTGGTGCCAGGGGTATTCGGAGCCCAACGCGGGGTCTGACCTGGCCAACGTCAAGACACGTGCCCGGCTCGAGGGCGACGAATGGGTCATCGACGGCCAGAAGGTCTGGACCTCCTTGGCGCAGTGGTCCGACTGGTGTTTCGTGGTGTGCCGCACCGAGGAAGGGTCACAGCGTCACAAGGGGCTCTCGTACCTGCTGGTCCGGATGGATCAGCCCGGAATCGAAATACGTCCGATTCGCCAGATCACCGGCACCGCGGAGTTCAACGAGGTGTTCTTCGACGGAGCGCGCACATCGGTCGACCTTTGTGTCGGGGAACCGGGCGAAGGATGGAAGGTCGCAATGGGCACCCTCGCCTTTGAGCGGGGTGTGCTCACCCTCGGCCAGCAGATGGCCTTTCACCGCGAGTTGACCGAGATCACCGACAACGCCAAGGATCGCGGCCTGACCAACGATCCCAACGTCCGCCAGCGACTCGCGTCCATGTGGTCACGACTGAAGATCATGCGCTGGAACGCCCTTCGGGCGCTGCGGGTGGACGAAAGCGTCGCCCTGCCCCGCGAGGCGATGATCAACAAGCTGTACTGGGCGAACCTCCACCGGGACATGGGCGAGTTGGCGATGGACGTCCTGGGCGCCGGGGCGATGCTCACCAGATATTCGGCGGCAGATGAGGGCGACGCCGGAGAGTTGGAAATGGGTCCCTCGCACAAGCTGTTCTTCTTCAGCCGGTCCGACAC
>JBATWQ010000129.1:0-5054 GCA_049672765.1 Microthrixaceae bacterium
GCGCCAGGGTGTGGCCGTAGTTGAGGATCGCGCGCCTGCCTGTCTCGCGTTCGTCCGAAGCGACAACTTCGGCCTTGATGCGAACACATTCGGCGACTCGCTCGTCGAGTGGCAGTTCGTCTAGTCGACCTCCGCCCAGCCAGTGGTATTTGGCAAGCTCACCCAAACCGCAGCGCCACTCGCGAGGGGGAAGCGACTGCAGCGTCGCCGTGTCACAGATGACCGCATTCGGTTGCCAGTAGGCACCGACCAGATTCTTGCCCTCCGGAAGGTTCACACCGGTCTTGCCGCCGATCGAGGCATCTATCTGACCGAGCAGAGTTGTTGCGACGTGCACGACCGGGAGTCCCCGGTGATACACCGCTGCGGCGAAGCCGGCGACGTCGGTCACGAGCCCTCCCCCGACACCAACCACACAGTCGGCACGGGTGAGTCCCCACTCGGCGAAGCTCGAACAGAGTGACTCGATGGTTGACAGCGTCTTGAACGACTCACCGTCGCCGATCTGGAAGACCTTCTGTTCGCGCCCCGTCTGTACTTCGACCGGGACCGTCGCCTGGGTGACGATCGCAACACGAGAAGCCCGTTCGGGAACCAGCGAAGCGAGTTCGTTGCGGGCGCCGTCACCGATCAGGACCGGGTAGTTCCGACCATCTGGAAGCGAGACGGTGTAGGTGATCATCCGACACCTCTTATCACTTCCGCGAGCACCGAAGCGATGTCGAGGCCCTCGACATCCACAGTTAGATCGGCGACCTCGGCATAGAGCGCCTCACGTTCACTGGCGAGGCGGTCAAGTGCGAACTGCGCGTCGCCGGCAAGCAACGGCCGCGCCTCGGTGGTGTCGGCTAGGCGTTCCGCCAGATGGGACGGCGACGCTCGTAGCCAGACGACGGTTGCCCTGGATCGCAGCAACTCCCGGTTGTCCTGCTGCAACACGATGCCTCCCCCGGTCGCGATCACCACGGGAGGACCTGTCAGTGCCTCGGCAAGTGCGTCGGCCTCGGCGCGACGAAACGCCGCCTCGCCGTCCTCGGCAAATATCTCGTCGACGCTTCGGCCGAAACGCTGTTCGATCAGCCGATCCAAGTCCACCGAATCGCCATAGCCGAGACGTGACGCGAGTAGGGGTGCGATGGTCGACTTGCCGGTACCGGACAGCCCGACAAGAGCGATCGAACGTGATGGCGCTTCGGGCACAGGCTCCCCGTTGCTCACGGCACCACTTCGTTCACACGACCTCTACCGACAACTCGCCAAGCAGTTGACTGATCGCCGCGCGCAGCGGAACCGTCGGGCAGTCACGGGCTTCGAGCATCAGCGTTAGCCCGTCCTCACAGGCGATCACCAGGGCCGAGGAGTCTCGGTGGATCTTCGTGTTCGTGCGGAACCTGGCCTCATCGGAGTTCTGGGTCTCGATCGACTTGACCGAATCCCAGTTCAACTCGACCGACAGATCGGCCGGACCTTTCAGTTCGAAACCGTCCATGGTGAGCGTCGCTACGCACCGCTTGCGCCGTTTGGTCTGACCGGGAAGACCGCCCAGATAAGTGACGTCCTCCAACTCAAGTGCGGCGTTGCGACGCGCTGCTCCAACCGCGGCGCGGGCGTGGTCGACGGGATCGGTAGACGTCCTAGCGACACTGGGCGAAGGTGCGGCCACATCTGCGACTGCCTTGCTTCCGGGATCGCCGTCCGCTGGGTCAGCGGTCTCATTGTCGGATGTGTCACCGGATTCTTCGGCGGATTCGTCGCCGACAGCAGGCACCCCTCGCGCCACTGACGCATCCGACGTGCCACCACGTTGGCCGGACGCCATCTTGGCCTGACCGTCATTGGGTGAGCCGCCCTGGATTGACCCGTCCGGGGTTGGGCCGCCCTGGATTGACCCGTCCGGGGTTGGGCCGCCCTGGGTTGGGGCGGCGTCGGCGGGAGCATCCTGCGTTGAGCCGGCACCGGGCGTGGCGTCCTGGTTCGCGACGGTGGTCGCTGAGTTGCTCGCCGTACCGGCCGCGGAATTCTCGCCGCCGTTACGTCGGTTGCGCGAACGTCGCCTTACCACCGGCTTCGCGCTGAACGGCGAGTCCGGGTGATCTGCAACCGGCTGGATGGGCTCAGGCTGATCAGACTGTGACTGTGATTGTCTGAATATTGAATCACCAGCGTTCGTGTGTCCCGATTGCGAGCCGTCAAGCTGCGAGCTGTCTGCCGATGCCTGATCTGACTTCACCAGACCTGGGTCGGGGATGCCCAGCTCAGAACCTTCCAGAACGGCAGCGGCCGCTAGGTAGGAGTCCGGACCTTCTGACGCTGGGGTCGATCGTGTCGCCGACAGCGCCTCGACAACCTTGTTGCAGAACGCCTCGGGCCAGCCGGCGGCGACCACGGTGTCGTCATCCATAACGAGTTCCACATGGAGTAGACCTCGGTCTGGTTCGCCTATCGCGTCGAGCTTCAGAACCCGGGTCAGGTCGAACCAGATCGGAGGGTCGGTCGACTCGCTCCGACCGATTCCGAGCCGCTCCGTGGATACTAGGAACAGCGCATCAACTCGAGAACCTCCGGGCGGTATGACCCACCCGCGCGCAGCCGTGTCATCGTCGGTGGAAACGCCGGCTCGACCAACCCCGCCCGCGTCGGAGCGTTTACTGCTCTGCTGGTCGCCAGGTCCATCAATCAACTTGCGTGATCCTCCAATTGCCTGAGACTCCAGATCGTTCGCGCTCTGTCCACACGGTACCGGCATTGACGGCTCCGGATGCCCCACATTGCTGCGGGACTCGGATTGTTCGGTGCCACTCGTTCCTGCAGCGACGCTCGTCGGTTCGTCGTCGCCTGCTTCTGCACCGTCGCGCGTTTCAGCCGCGTGGCGCTTACCCACAGTGAACATCAGAAGGAGTCCAGGAAGGACACCGGTCCAGTTCCGGCGGAGTCGTCACCCGCGTCCCGGTTGCCGTCAGTGACGGCCGGGGCGGTATCCGTGTCGGCACCGGCTGAACTCTGGGACTCTTCGGCGGCGGATCCAAGGGCGGCTGCGATCGCCTCTGCCGCTTTCGGACTGAGTTTCGACATCTGCCTCAGGACCTCGTCAGCAGTCTCCTCCGGAGTACTGACACCGTTGGCCCTGACCGGCTCCATTTTGACCATCTCGTCCCAGTCCCTGAGACCGGTTCCGTTCACAGGATGTGTGCCGTTCCCGGCGTCGGAATTGCTGAGGGGAACCGACTCGATTTCGGGGAGCCCGGCGAAGCTCATCCCGTTCGAAGCCTGGGAGTCCTCGTGTCGCTGGGCCTCGAGCTGCGCCATGGCCGGTGAGGCCCAGGGATCGTCCTGTCCGTCAGGATCGTCCAAAAGCAGGTCGTCGATGGGAAACCGTTCGGGGAAGCCGTTGACCGGCTCGACCCACATTGATTCTTCTTGTTGTAGCTCCTCGATGAGCGTCGAATCGTCGCCCAGAGAATCACTGTCTAGCGAGCTCTGTCCCCATTCTGAGGTGGTGGCCCGGTCACCTCTCGGAGCCGCATCCAACAGGTCGTCTGTGTCTTCGAGGGACTCGCCATGGGCGACCGGATCTGAGATCGACGAACCGGACTCTTCGTTGCCAACGGCAGGTTCGGCGATGACCACGAGCTTCTGCTCGATCAGGGACGCTATGACCGCAGAGCCCTCGTACGAATCCATTCCCAGGGCAGTCGCCGCGTCAGCAACCGTGCCGCTGGTGCTGACGGCCACGAGGAACGACCACAGCTCGCCATCGACGGACAACTCGTCCACCGGAAGCTCTGGTGCAAGTGAAATGCGGTGGGCAAGCGACGGGACGATCGACTCGATCCGCTCCCACTGCTCGAGCATCTTGCCGGCATTCTCGACACACACCTTGACCTGCATCGGTGCGTCACCGAACTCGGGAATTTCACTCGGTTCGAAGGCTGAGAACTCGAAAGATCCCTGTTCGAACCGGAGGAGTTCGAACATAAGTCGGTCGACCCCGAGAGGTGCCGTGTCATCGAGGGAACCACCCAGAATGTTCTCGCCGTCCAGCCAGATCCTGCCGGAACCTCTGTCGCCGGTGAGTGTCAACAGACCGGTTTTCGCCGACGATCCGAGGAGCGCCAGAACGTCGGTCAAGGGAAAGGTGTCGATTGTCCCTTGGAGCGCCACGTGATTTCCTCCTACCCGGCACCGTGAGATCAGTGCAACCTTTGGAAGTCATCGGCAGCTTTTGGTACCGGGTTCAACATTTCCTGGGTCTTTTGGCCCGAAGGGCCAGCTCCGCTGATAGAGATTGCGCTACCGGCAATGGCGCCAAACCCCAACCCAACCTGACACTGGATCGCACACCAGTCCCTTTCGGCAGTAAACTGGACACTGCTTGGCCTGCTTTAGTGCTGGCGATCCGTCCCATGCGGCTTTGGCGATGCTGCCTACGAATCTGCCGACTCCGTAGGAGAGGGCTCCGGTCGCGGCTCCGACCCCGGCACCAAAGAGCACTCCTGTCGCGCATTGGTTGGCGGTGTTGTTGTCGCCACAGTTGGTGAACGCGCCACCTACCGCTCCGGCTATGCCGCCTGCGAGGACTGCGCATCCGAGCGCCCCGAAACCGAAGCTTGCTCCGGTACACGCGGCTCCTACGGCTATCCCGATAGACGGTGGTCGCAATAATTTCTTTGTGGTCGACAACCCAATGGGCTGCTTTGCTCGCATCGTGTTTGACGTCGACCCACGTGCGGGCAAGTGTCTCGTCTTGAGTAACTTGAGGCCTGATCCCACGGACTCGTCGGGCAAGGATCCGAAAGATCATCTGTTGAGCCGCTCGTAGGCACCCTATGTCGCTCCACCCAGAACTTCTAGGTGCGCTGCGAAGGTGGTCCGACCGCGGAGGACGGAACGACCGTCGATGCCAGAACAGCTGCGAGTAGGGCCGCGAACACATGAAGGAGCAGCGCGAACTCTGAGCCAGAACGCCCGGTTTCCATCTGCCATCTGGCCCAGAGCTAAAGTCGATTCTCATTGAGCGCCGCCGATGACATCAGGATCCTTGATGACCTTCATCA
>JBATWQ010000130.1:0-11016 GCA_049672765.1 Microthrixaceae bacterium
CAAGGGAGGTGACCAAGGAGGCGAAGACGGACTTCCAGCGGATCTCCCTCATCGAGACCTGGTTGGGAGCCAACACCGGATACTCAACCAAGGCCCCGTTGGCTCCTGCGGACCGCGATCCGGTCGACGACTTCCTCTTCAATACGAAGCTCGGCTGGTGCGAGCAGATCGCCAGTTCGCTGGTTGTGATGGCCAGAGAGGTGGGCGTCCCGGCAAGGCTGGTGACCGGGTTCGTGCCGGGGGAATGGGACCCCGTCGCGAATCGATTCACGGTTCGTGAGCGCGACGCCCATGCATGGGCCGAGGTTTGGTTCCCAGAGGTCGGGTGGGTCCCCTTCGACCCCACCTCGTCCGTCCCGTTTGCCGGCACCGACGAAGCACGAGCCGGGGCGGCCGCATCCGATTGGCGCGAGCAGGTCGGAGTGGCACTCCTGATCGTGGGAGTGCTTCTGTTCGCCATCGGTCCGGTCAGGGCCCGGGTGCGGCGGATGGCCGGATGGGTCTGGCGACGTCTGGCACGGTCGCTGTCGGAGCGGCGACTGCTGCGAAACCAGGACATCTGGAGCCTGGCGGTACGTCTGGAACGGATCGGTCGGTCCCGAGGTCGACCTCGCCGGAGCGACGAGACCATGACGAGGTACTCGGCCCAGGTGGCCGAACTCGTCGAAGACCCGGAAGTCGCCCGGATCGGGGTGGCTGTCGATCGCGAGGCCTACCGGTCGGGATTGGGCAGACCGGAGGGAGCCGCCGAGGAATTTGAGAGGATTCTCGCCGGCCACGAGAAATAGGCGCCGGAAATGGATCGGTCCGGCGGGTGGTAAATGGCCACCTCCCGGGCTAATCTGGCGAGTCGGCTCAAGGCCGCGCACGGACGTGCATCCGCGGGCCACGGAACCGAATTGGGAGGCTGTCTTAGCGGGCAATCGTCCAACTCGGGGTTTCCAAGAAGCCCGCAGCTGGCGGGGTTCAATGGTGGAAGGCTCTTCAGTGGTGGGGTTGACGTCACGGGAAGACGGAGGCAGGTCGCAACAGTTCTGTTGCGCGACGCGTCGAACCGGTCTGTCCCGCTCCCCGGCCCGGAGCCGATCGCTCGAGAACGGTCCGACCCAGGGTGGTTTCAGCCTCATCGAGGTTCTGGTGGCACTCGCGATTGCGTCGACGGTCGTGGTTGGGCTCGCCAGTGGACTGCTGGCGTTGATCCGCACCGACACCTCGACCGCCGAGCAACAGAAGGTCCAACTCTGGCTCGGGAGCTATTCGGAAAGCATCAAGGCTGCTCCGTACAGGCCGTGCCACCTGGGTCCGGACGCAGCGACTCCCCAGGCGTACTTCGACGCCTACAAAACCTGGGACGTCCGCTGGGAACCGCCGACAGATGTCACCTTGTCCATCACCAGGGTTGAGTACTGGGACAAGTCGTCGGCCGAGTTCATCGACACGTGCGGGGCGATGGATCAGGGCACTCAGCGACTGAGCCTCCAGATCAAGTGGCGAGGCATCGTCAGCACCGCGCAGGTAGTGAAGGCGCCAAGGCTGTGAACGCGCCCGGACACCTGCGCGCCGTGAGATCCCAGAGTGGCTTCACTCTGATGGAAGTCCTGATCGCAGTCGCGATCACTTCGATCATCCTCGTGCCACTACTCGGCTGGACGATGCTTTCACTCAGACAGCAGCCGATCGTCGGGGACAATCTGGTACGCACGGCGTCCACCGGTCTACTCGGCACCTACTACCCGCGCGACGTGTCGGCCGCCGGTGAAGCGTCGAAGGTCGGCGAGGACTGCGCCGGTGGCGACGGCGGCAACGGGTCTGTACGCCTGGTGCTCCTGTCCGGAGGCACGAGCGCCACCAAGATCGTCTACTCAGAGGCGCCGAGTTCGGTCAGCGACCCTTCCGATGGCTCCGGAACGAGTCTCTGGCGCAGGGAGTGTGACGCGGCGACCGGCGCGCTGCGCAGCTCGATCGAGGTCTTCGAACGGATAGTCCTCAACTCGACGGTCGTGACCTGTTCCTCCGAGGCCGGGGATGCGCCCTGTCGTCAGATCGACCTTCTGACGATGCCGGCCAAGGCGAACGGTGCCGACAGCGCCGTTCGGCTCCGGGCGACCCGTCGGGTCGACGCCAACCCCGCATCAAACGTACCCGAGCTTAAGGTCCCCCCGACGGCCGTGATCACCGTCGCGAGTCGATCAGGAACCCAGCCGCTGACCGTCGACTTCACCGCTGACGACTCCGTCGATCCAGATGGTTCAATCGTCAACTACCGCTGGGAGTTTTCGATCGATCCCGGTTCCGACTCGGCGGTCACCGTCCGAGAGGGGCCCGACCAGAGCCACCAGCAGTGGATCTTCCCGGTCGCCGGTGAGTACACGGTCTGGCTGACGGTCACCGACGACGACGGACTCAGCCATACGACGCATCGACGGATCACCACCGATAATCACGCTCCTATCGCAATCATCGACCTGGGTCGTAACTCCGGGATCGCAGGGGTCGACGAGTTCTCGTTCGTCTCAGAACGCTCCTACGACCCCGACGGGTCCATCGGATCCCACCGGTGGGTGATCGACTTTGCGGGCACCCCCAGCCACCCAGACGGGTTCCAGGTCGCCCTGGATGGCTCCTCGGTGGGACACGTGTTTCCCGACGATGTCTCGGGAATCGGTCTGGTCACCCTGACCGTCACCGACCTTCAGGGCGAGGTCGGCACCGAGACTGCGATGATCACCGTCAATGCCCCGGGTACCGATCCCGTTGACCCGCTTCCGGTCGAGGGAGCCCCGGTGCCGATCATCGTCGTGACGACCGGTGACAGTCCTCGTGAACTCCATTTCGACGGGTCGCAGTCCACCGCGACCGGGCAGATCGTCTCGCACCTGTGGCAGTTCGCTCCGGGGGTCCAGGCCGACGCCGTCTCCGCCGATTTCACTTACCCGGCTCCGGGTGAATACGACGTGACCCTGACCGTGGTCGATGACCAGGGACGGTCGGGTTCCAAGGTGCAAACGGTGTCGGTCCCGGGTGCCCCGACCAAGCCAGGTAATCCGTGGCGGGTCGGTAACGACCTGGTTTGGAACCCAGTGATTGGCGCCCGCCGGTACCTGGTCGACTTCGAGTTCGCGAGCTCCACCGATTGTCTATTGCAGCTGCGGGACCAGGCGGTAGGGGCGTCACCCAGCCCGCGCAAGGCGATCCCGGTCAACCCCTGTCCGAAGGGTGCGACCACCAAGGCACGCGTCGGTGCAGAGGCGAATGGACAGGTTGTCTACTCCGACTGGGTGCAGGTCACCTCGACTCCCGCAGGACCTCCGTCCACCACCCCGACGACGACCACCAAGCCAGAAATAGTCAAGTGAAGAGGCCTCGGGGGTCCGGCTCGAATCAGGACGGTTTCGCGCTAATGGCGGTTCTTGCTGTCATCGCACTTACTGCTCTGACACTGGTCGCCCTGCTCGGAATGCTGCTCGTGACCATGCGATTGAGCGCCAACCAGGAACGCAACGCACGTGAACTCCGGGCGGCTGACGGTGCTGTCACCGCAGCGGTCAACCATCTGCGAATCACGCCGGCAACCGGCAATGACCCGTGTACCCCGGGTGTACCGGCTTCGGGCCTGCCGGTTGGTTTCGACAACGGCAGCAACGGCAGCGCCGGGACTCCCAACGTCTCCGGCGACGACATCGAGATCATCGTCAGGTGCACCGAGTCACTAAACACCGACCCTCCGACAAACGCCGGGGGTGAGGCGAAACTGCTCGGCACCGGTGTGGCGCCGGACAACTACAACGGCTCGGTTCCCTGGTCGACCAACTGTGTGACACCGACCTCGACCGGCTGTTTCCCCTGGCAGGCCGCGCTGGGCGCTGCGTTCTCGCCGGGAGTTGTGTCAGGTATTCGGCCGGGGCTCATCCACAGCGGTCCGGACTCTCTTGAGTTCAACTCCAACGTCCTGGTCCGGGGCGGCGCTGCGGTCCTGCGCAATCCGGCGACCGGACCTTCCTCCACGCCTGCTGTGGTTGTCTCGGGCAAGTACTCCCAGGGGGACCCAGGCCCTCTTGGAACCGGTACATCGTGCGGAATTCTCTCCGGAGGCAGCGTCGTAGCAGCTGCCGAGATCGACTCGCCGGAACAGGTCGAATGCGGCTCTGCAGAGGCCCGTGCCGGTGTTGCCGAGACGCCCAGCTACCGGATCAACCCAGTTGATCGTCAGGCGCCGCCCTGCACGCCGGGACCGGTGGTCACCCTGCGTCCGGGTCGCTACGACCGTAACGCCGTAGCGCAACTGAACGCACTTTTCGGCGGGGCGTGTCCCAACAAGACGTTCCACTTCGTGCGGGAGACCGTCGGCGAAAGCGGCAGCTTCTGGTTCGATGCCAACACCACGGGCGCTCCGGCATCGAGTCGTAATGCGTTGATCCTCAACGATCCGACCTCGAAGTTCGTCTTCGGCGCCCCCAATGGTTGGAGCGCCGCGAGCGGTGCGCCGGATTCAGCGTTCCCGAAGGCGTGCGACATCAACTCCCCCGGGTCGAGCATCGTGTTGTCGGGACGCACCGAGTTGCGTCACCTGGGTGGTCGAGTTTCCATCTGTCCGGACGTCAATGAGGTCGGGACACCACTCGCTGCGGTTCTCCAGGAACCGGCCGTCCCGCATCACGTGACGGTCTCGCCGCTCGGAGGCGACTTCGCTCCGCTCGCGTCACTGGTTTCGGGTGACGCCGGCAACGTAGCGAAGAAGGAGATCGGCTGCTCTGGCACTCTCCAGAACAGCCTCTGTATGGCCACGGCGTCGTTCTCGGTGACCACTTCGACCCCCGGAACGGCCACCATGAAATCGGCCCGCATCGGGCTGCGTGGGGGTGAGTTCAACCCCGTCAACCTGATCCAGTCGCGGACAGTTGCCTTCACCGTCACACCGTCGGCCCAGAGCGGCTTTGCTACTTGCACGACACCGAAGCTGAACGGCTTCACCAACAACAACCAGACCGCCAGCTACGAACTGCTGAGCGGTGGGTGTGCTTCGCTGAACAACGAGCGGGCGCTCGACGGTGCGAAGATCACCGCTTCCATCGAATACGGATTCACGGGGCTCTGCTTCTTCTTCGACTGCCCACGCGTGTCCGAGACGCTGCGTTTGTTCGACGTGAGCGTCCAAACGGGTGCCGTCTATGCGACTGCAGCGCCGGGCGACGTTACGGCGGCCCCGGCCGACTGGGTTACTCCGGAAGCCGCGGCGCTGGATGACACCGCTGCAACGCGGATGTTCGCCGCCGAGTGCCTGCCTATTTTCGGTGATGGAATCTGTGACTATCTGCCTCCGACGGCCCGTCCCAACAAAGCGAGGGCTCTCCGGCTCGCCAACTTGAAGGTGGACACCTCTGGAGCAGTGACCGACGGCTCCTCTGTCGAGTCGCTGTCTGCGTTGGTGCGATACACCCGACAGGGAACCATTCCTTCGTCGGGCGCAGCAACCAAGCTGGAGTTCACTCTCCAGACACCGGGCGGAAATTGCGTCCAGAGCTACACCGGCGTGGCCAACTTCACCCATGACGTCTCCTTCGACCTGTTCGGACAGAGCGGACGCTGCGGCGGAGTGATCCAGACCGTCAAGGATCTGCAGAGCTCGACCCTGACGTTGAAGGTCGAGCCGGAGTGCACGGTGGAGTTCCAGTTCGGAGCGTGGCGTTGCCTCGGAGCCATCCAACCTCAGATCCAACACGTCGCCCTGATGGTCACGACCGACTCCTACCACGGCCCGGTGCCTACGTCGGTTGTGTCGATAGACCCCGATAGTGGGCGGTCGATGAACGTCTACGGGACGACCTTCATGCGTGGCAGTGCAGTCGATCTCCACTGGATGGGCTCGGTGACCAGGGATCCGGTATTCAACGGAAACCTCGTTCTGAACTCACTTGCGAGTGACATGACGGCCGGCTCCGAAGCCGGTCTGGTCTGCTGCAACTCCAGGAGCGATGATCGCCACTTGACGCTCGACGCGACGATCGGTACCGGAGCCAGCGCCCGTACTCTGTTGCGGGTGTCGGCGATCCTGCGCAAGAACGGAACCGTGACCATCGTCGATTGGAAGATCTGTAGCGCCGACGTCTGTGCCTAGCGGAACCAGACCGGGACCTGACTATTTGGCACCGGGCGAGTTGGAACCGAGCGGGATGAAGGTCAGCTTCTGGTTCAGCTCGACGTCGCGGTAGATGCTCGGTTCGCTGGCTCCCGGCCAGAAAATGTCTATCCGGGCCACCGGCTCTGTCCTGCCTCCGAATCCGAGGTGGAGTTCGGCCGGCTTCTGTGATTCGTAGGAACCGCCAGTGGTGATCCAGGAAACCTTCGGTTTGGAGTCGTTGTCCTCGCGCACTTCGATGCGCACACCCTCGCCCATGCTGTTGCCGGGTCTGGAAGTGTCGTTGAGTCGTACTGTCAGCCACGCCCGGTCCGTCGGGGTGTCGTTGCGGTAGAGGATCGGCTTGGCGCCAGCCTGGGCGATCAGCAGGTCCAGATCGCCGTCGTTGTCCATGTCGAAGGGGATCACGGCGTGCCCCAGGCCGGTGTCTGCGATTCCAACTGCTTCGGCGATGTCTTCGTAGCGTTCTGACTTGTTGCTCCAGGCCCAGAACCTGGTGCGGTCCTCGGGGAATGTCGCCATGTAGTCGTGAGCGGGTTCACCCTTCGAACCGCTCAGCTCCCCGATGTCGTACCCGTTGGTCATTGTCACCTGGGTCGAGCCGCTGTTTGCGAAGTCCTCCGCTGCGATTCCCCAGCCCCAACCTCCATCGCGCAGGCCGAATTGGTCGGTCGCGTCGGTGAACCTGATGTTCCCGACGGCATCAGTGGCTCGCGCTGCCGGATCATTGAGATAGAGGCGGTTGCCGGAACAACCAAATATGACTCCACCGACGGGACACTGATCTCCGGGCTTTCCGTAGGCGATCGCACTGATGAGCCAGTCGGGGGATCCGTCTCCGTTGAAGTCACGGATCACCGAGCCCATGCCGTTCTCGTCGGTGCCGACACCAGCAGACGCTGTGACATCGTCGAAGCGCTTACCGTCGACGTTGCGGAAGAGTCGGCTCGTGCAGCCATCGCCGGTGATCGCAAGATCGGCCCAACCGTCACCATCGATGTCGCTGAAGACACCGGTGAAGGCGAGGATGTGATTCAGGTCGAGGCCGAACTGCGCTGTCTGATCGGTGAAATTGCCGGACCCGTCGTTTATGTATAGGGCGCTGCGGACCGGTTCCTGTCCCTCGACCGTTGGGTAGCCCGAGTCGACTGCAATCTGCTTCGCCTCACACGGCTTGACGGTCTTTCCGGTCGTGTCGTCGCGGCTTGCGCTCAGGGCCGAGACCTGGTCGGTGATCGGCTTGGAATACATGGCGGAATACCACTGCAGGACCAGCAGATCCATGTGTCCGTCATTGTTCACGTCGCCGATCGTCACACCGTGGGTATTCGACAATTCGGTTGTCTCGGCGACAGGCATGTAGACCCCACGGGCCTCGGTCTGATCGCT
The DNA here is from genome assembly GCA_049672765.1 of Microthrixaceae bacterium. Taxonomy (GTDB): domain Bacteria; phylum Actinomycetota; class Acidimicrobiia; order Acidimicrobiales; family Microtrichaceae; genus JAGQSZ01. The sequence goes on from JBATWQ010000130.1 coordinate 7,526, forward strand.
GAAACGGCCCGTGCCGTCGTTGATGTAGAGGACGTTTGTTCCCCGGCCGAATCCCGAGACGAACAGGTCCAACGAGCCGTCACCGTCGGCATCGAAGAAGGCCGCTGCCGAGGATCCGTAACCAACGCTGCGCCCGGAAACACCGGCGGCTCTGGCCGACTCGGTGAACGTACCGTCGCCATTGTTCAGATAGAGCAGGTTCGTGCGCCCCGCTCGGGTCAGGAAGATGTCGTCGTAGCCGTCACCGTCGATGTCCGCTATGGCGGCTCCCGAAGTCATCGTCTCGGTCTTGGCGATTGCCTCGTCCGACTGCACTTCGCTCAGGCCGGCCTGATCGGCGACGTTTATGAACTTCAGTCCTGGGACCCCGTGTTCGGCGAGAAGGGCGCTCAGGTTCTTGTCGGCGGTGGCCGAGACGCCGTTCGGGTTCTTGACGTTCTTGTCCTCGGACTTGTCAGATTTGCTCCCTGCCCCCGATCCGCTACTACATGCCCCGGCGACAAGTGCGAGTGCAGTCAACGCAGCCAGCGCGGTTGCCGCAAGAGACGTCGTCCTCGATATGCGGCTGCGCTCCCTATTCTCGCCCCTCATAGCTCACTCTCGTTCGAAGTTGATGGGTAGCAGCTGCAACCCGTTCTTGGTAGGTCTCTGCTCATTCGCGGGCCACCTGCAGGTATTGGTCGGCAGGGATGTCGTTGAGCGTCTGTGTCACTCCATCGGGCCAACGGATGGTGAGCCGTTTGATCTCGTCACGGAGACCCAAACCGAGGTGTGCCGTTGCCGGCCCACCGCTCTGGAAGGATCCATCTGCGCTGATCCGCCTAGAAAGTGAAACGCCCTCGTCAAGGTCCAGACTGAGCGTTGCGCCGATCGCGCGCGAGTTCGCGGAGTTCTCGTCGTTCAACTGGATCGAGATCCAATGGTTGGCGTTGGCCGTTTCGTTCCGGTAGAGCGCCGGTTGACCGAGGGTGTCGATGATGAGCAGATCGGTCAGGCCGTCGCGGTCGAAATCGGCAGCGATCGCGGCCTTGCTGTTCGAGACACGATCGAGTCCCACCTGGGTGGAAACCTCAGGAAGTGGGATATCGGACGACGATCCGTCACGGTCGTTCCTAGCACCGCTCTTGTCCTGATCACTCCTGCCCGGCGCACCCCTTTCGTCCGCGCCGCCAGTGCCGAGCCAGAGTCGGGCTGAGGTGTCGCGGCTCCGCTCGAAGAGTTCCACATCCTTCACCTCGCCGGGGGGAGCAAAAGTGGCGACGTTCGAGAATCCGGTCGCAACAAACAGATCATCCAGTCCGTCATTGTTCAGGTCCGTGGCGGTCGATCCCCAGGCCCACTTCGCGTCGCTGACTCCGAAGTCGCCCGTCCCGTCATCGAAGGTCCCATCGCCGTTGCTGAGCATCAGGCGATTGCCGCCACATCCCCATCGTGGCTCTCGGAGGGGACACTTGCCGGAGGCAGTCGGATACGAGACTCCGGTGGCGAACAGGTCCAGGCGGCCATCCCCGTTGGCGTCGAAAATCTCGAGCCCGTTGGCGGTCTCGATGGAGTCCAAACCAGAGCCCTCGGTGGCGTCGGTGAAACCTCCCTCGGTGTCGTTCAGCAATACCTTCGAAGTGCATAGCTGCCCGCCGATGACAAGGTCATCCCAGCCGTCTCCGTCGATGTCGACGAAACGGACGGCGCTCGCCAGTACCGAGGTCGGATCGATGCCGAGCGACTCCGTCCGGTCCTCGAACGAGCTGCCCGTGTTGCGCAACAGGCGAGTCATGGAGCCCTCCGTCGCGTCCGATTTCGATGCCGCAGACGCGACCTTGGTTCGGACCGCTTCCGCAGCATTGCTGCAGATATCGGCGCCTGTGATCTTGGCCTTCTCCAGGCCGGTCAATGTCTCATACGGGTCGCTTCCAGCGATGGCCAGGTCCACACGACCGTCGTGGTCGTAGTCGGCAGCGGCGATGCTCAACCCCGTGGCGTCGGGATCCGGGTTCGCGACGCTGGGAAGCCCCCATGCCTCGGTTGCGTCGCGGAAGTGACCGGCTCCGTCGCCCAGAAACAGTCGGTTCGGAGTCGACCCCAGTCCCAGAACTACCAGGTCCAGATTTCCGTCGCCATCCATGTCGACCCAGGTGGCTCCGGTCGAACCCGAATCGGTGGGATGGCCCTCGGTGCCCGATCCGGGGGTCACATCGGTGAAGTGTCCGCCTTCGTTGCGGTACAGCAGGTTAGGTAGCCCGACACGTGTCAGGAAGATGTCCGGGTAGCCGTCATCGTCGAAGTCGCCGACAGCCGCGCCGCCGGTGAACGCCAGCGGCTCCTCTGCCATGGCGCCCTGGCCGTGGGGCTGGTCGAGGCCGACCTCGGCGCTCACTTCCCTGAACGCCAGGCCTGCCAACTGCGTGGTCGTGGCGGCGGGTGATGGGTTGTCGACAGCGGGTTCGATCATCGTCTCGCTGTCGACACGCTGGTCCCCGACGGGCTTTCCTTCGGAGTCGTATTCGTTGGAAATCAGATAGACGCCGTCGACCTGACGGACCGTGAACGTGCTGTCCAGCGGCCTGCTTTTCCCGTCCGCCGTGACTGCCTCACCTGTCACCTTGATCGCAAGTTCCGGCGGGGTCTGAGGGCCGGCGTCGGCCTTGGTGAGGGTCAGCGTGAGAGTCTTGAACCGATAGCGGGTAACAAGTCCGATTGCGGACTGGCTACCGGAAGGACCCGCGAGTTGGCTACCGGACGGACCCGCGGGTTGGCCGGTGGACGGTCCAGCGGACTGGCCGGTGGGATGCTTGTCGGGTTGGGCCTTGATGGCGTTGCCGGCCTGGGTGAGGCGCACGCCGGTGACTGCGGCGCTCGCCAGTTCGAGATCAGAGTTGAGAATCGCCGTCGCTTCGATCTGTAGCCCCAGAGCGACATCAGGGGCCACCTTGTCCGCAAGCTCCTGGTTCAGTGCGATCCCGGCGGCATCGGGGGCCGGGTCGACCTTCGCGGCGGGGAGGCCGGCGGGAAGCTTCACCTCGCTGCGGCGGCTCAGCGCAGCCACCTCGGTCCTCACTCCTGCATCGCTCGCGGTCGCCCGACCGGCCGTGCCCAGCAATCCACCGAGAATCATCACCACAGCAACAGCCGCCACCGGGCCGAGCAGTGGCCTCCGTCGGGTAACCGCTGGAACCCAACGCATCAGCGAGTCGCCGCTGGTTCCCCTCGCCGGAACCTTCCCTTCCATAGGTCGCACAACCAGACAGAGCACCACGAGCCCGGCGAGAATTCCGACCTTGGTTCCGAACTCGCCGCTCTGGGTCGACACGATCAGGGCGCTCACCACAGCGATTCCAGAGCCGTAGAGGGTCTGGCCGACCCGTCCCTTGGGCGCTGTCTTCGGGTCGGTGATCATGAAGAAGAGAAAGACGAGCACCTCGGGTGAGGTGACGAGCAACTTCCAGTAGTCGAATCCGGCGAGCGGGCCGACGTGCCAGTTGGCGGTGATGCTG
>JBATWQ010000131.1:0-12345 GCA_049672765.1 Microthrixaceae bacterium
GCTCGTGATTCTGGGCGATTTTGTCGACTCATTGGACGGGGTTCTCCCTCCACATTTCACCGATGTGAAGGACCTGAATCTGCTCGTTCCTGCCGAAATTGCCGACGAGTTGGTAGAGATCCTGGAGACGCTCGGAATCGTCCGTGAGCCTGTGACGCTGACGACGACGAGTCTGGAATCGGGGCGCACCCTGGCTCTGGGCAGGGTGGGGGAGGGGTCGGTCAAGCTCGAGCTGTACCGGACACTCGCCTCGGGTCCCTTCGGCGTGCTCGTCGATCCGGGGGAATTTCATAGAACGGCAGTCCCGTTCCGGGTCGGTGAAAGGTGGGCAAGCGCGCTTCATCCAGCTCACCGGTTCATTCACGCCTGCGTCCGATTTGATGGCGCCTCTCGAAACGATATGGGTCTGGCCCGCTCGGTCATCCTGAACGCCCCACGCACATCGGCCTTGAGCAACCAGATGCTCGACATGGCTGAGCGCTGGGGGGCCACAGCAACGGTTCTGTCAGTTCTGGCAGAACTCGACAAGGTTCTCCCGGGCGTCCCGGCCTCCCTGAGTTCGGTGGCGGCAGGCCGAACTGATCGGTCAAAACGGAATCGACGGATTGGACGGAGGTCGTGATGGGCGGTGCTGCGATGGGCGGCCCAGTCCGAGGTGGTCGTCAAGATAAGCGGATCGGACCCAAGCCGATCCGTGGTCCCAAGTTTTCCGGCGGTCCGCTGGTCGCCGGGTTCGGACTTCTATCGATTCTCATAGTGGTGGCGATCATGGCCTTCATGGCGGTCAAGATCTTGGACGGCGTCGGCTCCGATACACCCGTCAAAGACGATGCCCCCGGCACTGCAGGAGTGATTACACCCGGTCTCGATGTCCCACCGGCAGTTGGCCCGGACGGGAGTGGCGCCGGAAAGGCAGCGTCTGCCGCTTCTTGTGGGGTTGACAAGAGGACGGTGGCCACGGCCGCCGAGGCCTATTCAGTGATCAACGGGATTGATCCAACAGACGTCGACCAGCTGGTTGCAGCCGATCTTCTGAAAGAGAACCCCGGAACCTTCGTCATCGAGCCAGGTGCAGAGCGCGTTCGGGTGGTCGGAGTCGGCTTATGCAAAGGAACGAGCTAGCCACCTGCCCGTTCGGGAGGCCCGGTCAAGGAAGGTCCACTGGCTTCCGTATGACCGGATTATTGGCGAGAGACTCGACCGCGAGGACAGGTGTGTCCGATCTCGCCCCGCTGACTTTGGCCCCCCGCCCCGACGCTGAGTAGTCTGCCAGCCGATGGCGAATCCGCTCAGCGACTTCCTTCGCTCCTACCTCACTGTCGGAATCTTCGTGGGACTCAGCGTCGTGCTGTTCTTCCTGCTACTTCTGATCTCCTGGGCCCTGCGCCCGGATCGACCACAGGCAGGCAAGTACAAGAACTACGAGTCCGGCGTCGACCCCGTCGGGACCATGTGGTCCCAGAGTCAGTTCCGCTATTACATCTTTGCCCTGCTCTTCGTCATGTTCGACGTTGAAGCGGTCTTCATTTTCCCGTGGGCAACCCGGTTGGAGGCCTACGGTTACTTTGGTCTCTTGGAGATGTTCATCTTCATCGGGGTCCTGCTCCTGGGCCTCGTCTACGCCTGGCGCAAGGGGGTCCTCAAGTGGGCCTAGGACTCGTCGAGAGCGGCAAGATGCCTGCGCCGCTCACCAGCCTTCTGAACCTTTCCCGCAAGTACTCCATCTGGGTGTACCAGTGGGGTCTGGCGTGCTGCGCGATCGAAATGGGCGCGGCGTTCGCTTCGCCCCGCTACGACGTCATGCGCCTCGGCGTCATTCCGCTGCCCGCCGGTCCTCGCCAGACCGACCTGGTGGTCATCTCGGGAACGGTTACCGACAAGATGGCTCCGGCGGTCAGGCGGCTCTACGAGCAGATGCCCGACCCGAAGTACGTCATCTCGATGGGTTCCTGCGCAAACAGCGGCGGTCCCTACTGGGACAGCTATTCCGTCACCAAGGGCGTCGACCAGGTGATCCCGGTCGACGTCTATGTTCCTGGTTGTCCGCCCCGCCCCGAGGCTCTCCTTGAAGGTGTGGTCATGCTCCAGGAGCGGATCCAGAACGAGGACATCGCCGCACGCTGGCGCGGTGCCCCGCTGGTTGTGGAGTGATCTGACATGAGCGACGAGACCACAGGAACAGGAGCCGACGCACCCGTCGAAGAGGCCGCACCCGTCGACGAGCAGCGTGAGGAACTCCTCGGTCGGTTCACCGACGCACTTGGCGACGCCATCGTCGGTTCCCACATCGTCGTCGGCAAGGACCTTTGGCTCCGGGTCGCGACTGACGCCTGGGTCGAAGCCGCCGAGGTCGCCCGCCAGGGTCTCCACGCACGGTATTTCGGCTTCCTGTCCGCTATCGACTGGATGCCCTCGCCGTACGGACGGTCGATGGACTCCGAGGTCGACCGCCAACTCGCCGGCGAGGAACGCCCGGAGCCTGGACCGATCGAGCAGGGATTCGCCGGCGGCGAGACCCGTTTCCAGGTCTTCGCCCGTGTCGCGCACATCGGTGAGCCGGGCAACAACTGGGGAGTCACCCTCAAGGCCGACGTTCCCGACGAGCCCTTCGAGGTCGGTAGCTGGACCGGCGTCTACGCAGGGGCCGACTGGCACGAGCGTGAGGCCCACGAGATGTTCGGCATCGGTTTCGCCGGCCACCCGGGCCTGCGCCACATGTATCTGCCGACAGATTTCGAAGGCAATCCGCTCCGCAAGGACTTCCCCCTGGTGGCCCGTCAGGTCAAACCCTGGCCGGGAATCGTTGATGTCGAATTGATGCCGACTCCGGATGAGGCCCCCGCAGCCGCCCCTGCGGAAGCAGCTCCGACAGCTGAGGCCTCGGCGTCTGAGCCCCCCGCAGAAGGAGCCGGTTCGTGACCGCTGTTACCGATCGCCAGAAGCTCCAGTACATCGCCGCCAAGGCCGCCGATGCCCGGGTGAACGTCGAGCTCGAGACCGAGGGCATGATCCTCAACATGGGTCCCCAGCATCCGGCGACCCACGGCACGCTGCGCATCGTTGCCCGTCTCGATGGCGAGCAGGTCATAGCGGCCGAGCCGATCGCCGGATACATGCACCGCGGTTACGAAAAGCTCGCCGAGGTCCGCACGTACCCCCAAATCACGGCGCTGATCAACCGCATCGACTGGCTCGGAAGCTTCGCCAACGAGGTTCCGTTCATCCTCGCAACCGAGCAACTCATGGAGATCGAGGCTCCGGTCCGCACCCAGTGGATCCGCACCCTGCTCTTCGAGATGTCCAGGGTTGCCAACCTGGTGCTGTTCCTCGGCGACATGGGTGTGCAGCTCGGAGCCGTCACCCCGGCCTTCTACGCTTTCCGCGACCGTGAGTTCGTCCTCGACCAGATCGAGGCCGTCACCGGCGGACGTTTCCACCCCAACTTCGACCGAATCGGCGGCCTGCTCGACGACCTGCCCAAGGGCTGGCTGGCCGAGACGAAGCAGGTCATGGTCCGGGTTCGTCGTTTCTGTGACGAGATCGAAGATCTGCTCATGGGCGCTGAGATGTTCGAGACCCGCACCCGCGGTATCGGCGTAATCCCGGCGGACGTGGCCATGCAGTACGGCCTGTCCGGGCCCAACGCCAGGGCCTCGGGGATCGACTGGGACCTGCGCCGCGAATCGCCGTTCGGCCTGGTCTACCCGGAGCTTGACTGGAAGGTCTGGACCCACCCCGACGGTGACTCCTACGCCCGATTCTGGGTCCGGCTCCAAGAGGTCCGTGAAGCCTCGAAGATCATCGATCAGATCTGCGACGGAATGCCGGGCGGTCCGATCATGGCCAAGGTGCCCCGCATCATCAAGGTTCCGGCCGGCGAAGCGTATGTAGCCACCGAGAACCCCCTGGGCGAGATGGGCTACTACGTCGTGTCGAAGGGTGACCTGAACCCCTTCCGACTCAAGATCCGTTCCGCGAGCTTCAACAACGTGTCGATCGCCCCGTGGATCCTCCGTGGTGTCTACGTTCCGGACATCATCACGATCCTGGCTTCGCTCTACTTCATCCTGGGGGACATCGACCGATGACCCAGACCATCCTGACCCAGCACGCTGTACTGGGACTCGAACTGGCCTACTGGCAGCAGACGATCATCCGGGTCCTACTGGGCCTGGTAGCGCTGCTCGGCCTTACCGGTGGCGTCGTCTACCTGTACCTGTTCAAGTTCGTCAGCTTCATGCAGAGCCGTCTCGGCCCGATGGAAGCCGGCCCCCACGGCTCGCTCCAGCTACTCGCCGAGGTCGGCAAGTGGCTCCAGAAGGAAGACATCTTCACCGAGAACTCCGACCGGGTGGTCTTCGGACTAGCCCCGGCGATAGTGCTCGCGTCGACGTTCCTGATGTTCATCGTCATCCCGGCGGGACCCAACGCCGTCGTCGCCGATCTTGGTACCGGGATCTACTTCGTACTCGCCATGTCGGGCCTGTCGGTCATCGGCATCCTCATGGCCGGCTGGGCGTCGGCCAACAAGTACGCCCTCATGGGTGCGCTGCGAGCCGGTGGTCAGCTGATCGCCTATGAGTTGCCGATGGTTCTCGCAACCATCGGTGTCGTCATCGCGGCTGGCAGCCTCAACCTGCAGGACATCGTCGCAGCCCAGTCGGGCGGCGAGATCTTCGGTTGGAACGGAATTGGTAACCCCTACATCCTCACGCAGGGTGTGGCCTTCCTGATCTTCATGATCTCGATCCAGGCAGAGCTGACCCAGTCTCCATTCGACATGCCGATCGCCGAATCCGAGCTGGTCGCCGGCTACCAGGTCGAATACACGGGCATCCGATTCCTCGTCTACTTCATCTCCGAGTTCGCAACCGCTGTGGCATTCGCAGCCGTCGCCTCGACGCTCTTCCTGGGTGGCTGGGCGCTTCCGGCTAGTTGGGGTCTAGGCACCGGCGTGATGCACGTCGTGGGGCCGATCGTCATTTCGCTCAAGGCCGTGTTCCTGGTCGGCGTCGTGTTCTGGGTCCGCTTCACGCTCCCTCGCTACCGAGAGGATCAACTCCAGCGGATCGCCTGGAAGGTCCTGATCCCGTTGGCGCTGGTCAACATCGTGATCACGGCTCTAGCGAAGGTGGTGTTCTGATGCCTGAATTGCCGAAGATTCCGGGCAAGGGAATCGTCACTGGCCTCGGCGTAACGCTGAAGACAGCGGTTGAGACCATGTTCCCCGATGGGCTCACCAAGCCGCCCTCTCCCACAAAGGGTGCTGCCACCGTGCAGTACCCCCACGAGAAGGAAGAGCCTGTAACCCGGGCCCGGGGAGTGATCGCCCTCAAGATCGAGAACTGCACGGCGTGCATGTTGTGCGCACGTGAGTGCCCCGACTGGTGCATCTACATCGAGGCGCACAAGACCCTCGCACCGCCACGTCGTGAGGGCGGCAAGCCCCGCTCGGTCAACGATCTGGATCGTTTCGACATCGACTATTCGCTCTGCATGTACTGCGGCATCTGCGTCGAGGTCTGCCCCTTCGAGGCGCTCTTCTGGAGCCCCGAGTACGAATACGCCGAAGTGCACATCGGTGACCTGCTCCACGACAAGTCCCGCCTGGACCAGTGGATGGACACCGTTCCCGATTTCGAGCCCTACGAGGCCGGTTCCGAAGCGAAGGTCAAGAAGGTGCCGCGATGACCTTGCCGTACCTGTCCATCACGGGCCTCATCGCCCAGGTCGATCCTGCGGTGACCAACGCTGCGACCAATCCCGAGGTCACCTTCAGCGCTCCCGCGAACGTCGTCTTCGCCTTCACCGCAGTGCTCATGATCTACGGCGCCATCCGCATGGTCACGACCAAGAACGTGGTTCACGCGGCACTGTGGCTGATGATCGTCCTGGGTGGGGTCGGCATCAACTACCTGCTCCTGCAGGCCGAGTTCGTCGCAATCACGCAGTTCCTCGTCTACCTGGGAGCGATCCTGGTCCTGTTCCTGTTCGGCATCATGTTGACCCGTGCTCCAATGGGCGTCTCGGATGATCTGGACAACAACCAGCGCTGGATCGGGATCGGCGTCGGTGTCGGACTTCTGGCGCTGCTCAGCTACGCCCTCATCGAGACCTTCAGCGGCGACAAGCTCACCTTCGAGGCCTACACCGGTGCGGCCGGCGCCAACACCAACGGCCGTACGCAGGCCGTCGCCGACACAATCTTCTCCCACTACCTGCTTCCCTTCGAGATGCTCTCCGTGCTTCTGCTCGCGGCGCTCATCGGGGCCATCGTCCTGGCACGGAAGGACTGAGTGACTCCAACACCATGCTGCTGAATCAGTTCCTACTTCTCTCCGCGATCCTCTTCTCGGTCGGCGTCTATGGAGTAATCGTCCGCAAGAACGGTGTGCTCGTCCTGATGTCGGTCGAGTTGATCCTCAACGCGGTCAACATAAACCTGATCGCCTTCAGCACCTTCTGGGGTACGGCGGGTCAGGCGTTCGCACTGTTTGTAATAGCCATCGCTGCGGCCGAGGTCGGTATCGGCCTGGCAATCGTGCTGCTCATCTACCGCAACAAGCGCAGCATCGACGTCAGCGAACTCCGAGAGTTGAAGGGCTGAGAAACATGTGGTTCTTCACCCACGCCTGGATCGTCCCTGCCCTCATGGGCCTGTCGTTCATCCTGATCCTGCTCTTCGGCAAGAAGATGCCCCGCAAGGGATCCGAGATCGGCATCCTGTTCCTGGGCGCGGCCTTCGTGTTCTCGCTGCTGCTCGCTGGCAACTGGATCGCCTGGACCAACGACAACCCGGCCGGTCACGGCGAAGCCGCAGCGCTCGCCAACGTCGGCGACAGTTGCTCCAAGGTTGCGGCCGAGGCGCGCGAAGTCGAGAGCGGCGCCGGCAGGGCGCTGACAGCGGTTGCCTCCGGTGGTGAGGAGGCAGCGACCCGCCCTGTCGTCAGCTGTCTGAAGTGGTTCGAGAGCGGCGACAACACGGTCACGGTCGGCACGCTGATCGACGGTCAGGCCGCAATGATGCTGGTCGTAGTCACCTTCATCTCGCTGCTCGTGCACATCTTCAGCACCGACTACGTCGGCGGTGACCGTCGATACACCCACTACTTCGCCTTCCTGTCGATGTTCACCGCGGCGATGCTGCTGTTCGTCGTGTCCGAGAACACGCTGCAGATGCTCGTCGGCTGGGAGCTGGTGGGTCTCTGTTCCTTTGTGCTCATCGGACACTGGTGGGAGGACAAACCGAACTCCGACGCCGCGATGAAGGCGTTCCTCACCAACCGTGTCGGTGACGTAGGGCTGATAATCGGCATCATCATCCTGTACTTCGCGGCCGATCGTTCCTTCTCATTGCTGGACATCAACATCCTCGCAACCGAAGGTGGAATCGGGCATTCGACGCTGCTTATCGCATCGCTGTGCCTGATGGCGGCGGTCATGTCCAAGTCGGGTCAGTTCATCCTGCACACCTGGCTGCCCGACGCAATGGCCGGCCCCACGCCGGTGTCGGCCCTGCTTCACGCAGCCACGATGGTCTGCGCGGGTATCTACATGGTCGCCCGCCTGTACCCGGTGTTCTTCGAGGGCCTCTCGATCAGCGGTTCCTCTGTAAACGCCATGGCGATGATCGGTGCCATCACCGCCCTGTTCGCTGCTCTGCTCGCCTTCGTCCAGAAGGACATCAAGAAGGTCCTTGCCTACTCGACGGTGTCACAACTCGGATTCATGGTCACCGCGTTGGGTATGGGTGCGTGGACGGCAGCGCTGTTCCATCTCTTCACCCACGCCTTCTTCAAGGCCTGCTTGTTCCTCGGAGCCGGCTCGCTCAGCCACGCCGCCCACCACAGCTTCGACATGGTCGATGACATGGGTGGTCTGCGGAAGGTGATGCCGAAGACCTTCGCCACCTACGTCATCGCAACCCTGGCCCTGTCGGGCATCTTCCCGTTGGCCGGTTTCTGGTCCAAGGACGAGATTCTGGCCGGTGCCGGATCGTTCCCGGGCGGTGAGGGTGCCAACGGTACCTACCACGTGATGTTGGTGATGTTGCTGCTCGGTGCGTTCTGCACCGCCGCATACATGATGCGAACGATCTGGTACGCCTTCTTCGGCGAATACCGTGGCCACGGCACCCCCCACGAGTCAGGCCCGAGGATCACCGTTCCGTTGATCATCCTGGCGTTCTTCGCCGTTGTTGCCGGTCTGGCCAACCTGCCCTGGGACGTACCGATCATCGGGGCGCACGCCTTCGAGCACTACGTCCAGCCCATCGGCATGTACTTCCCCCACATCGGGGTTGCCTCCTTCAACCCGGGACTCGCCGTCCTGTCGTTCCTGGTCGCACTCGCCGGACTCGCAGTGGTGTACCTGTACTACTGGAAGGGTGCCTTCTCGGCTCTGCAGGGCCTCGCGTCACGCAACAAGCTCGCAGCAACCGGCAAGAACATTCTGGTCAACAAGTACTACTTCGACTGGCTCTATGAAACCGTCATCGTCGGTTTCATCAAGGGCCCATTCGCCTGGGCGACCAACTGGGTCAACCAGAACGTGATCGACGGTGTTGTGAATCTCGTCGGCAAGGGAACGGTCGGCTTCGGTCGAGTCGTCCACAAGTACATCGACAGGGCCGTCGTCGACGGTGCTGTCAATGGCATAGGCAAGACGGCGAACGAGATGGGCGGCGCACTTCGCGTCACCCAGACCGGCCGTATCCAGCAGTACACCGCAGTGTTCTTTGCGGCGTCGGCCATTCTGGCCGCCATATTCGTAGTGGCAATCGGCTGATGAACGACAGGGAGAGCCGAAACCGATGAAGAGTTTCCTGAACGACTGGGGCCTGATCCTCACACTGTTCCTACCTCTGGTGGGTGCGGTGGTGATGCTTGCCTTCCCCAAGGAGAACGAAGCGACCATCAAGCTGGTCGGCATCGTCTCCTCGATCGCGGCATTCGTCATGGGGGTCCTGCTGCTGGTCAACTACAACTTCGACCGAGGCTCCGAGCTCCAGTTCGTCGTCGATCACAGTTGGATCGACCTGATCAACAGCCGATTCATCCTGGGCATGGACGGCCTGTCGATGCCCCTCATCGGCCTGACGCTGTTCATCATGCCGCTGGTGCTCATCTACAGCTGGAACCACGTTCCCGATCCGGGCAACTTCAAGGCGTTCTTCGCCCTGATGCTGGTTCTCGAGACCGCGATGCTGGGCTCGTTCATGGCCCAGGACCTGATGCTGTTCTTCGTCTTCTTCGAGGCGACCCTGCTGCCGATGTACTTCCTGATCGGTGTCTGGGGCGGACCGGAGCGTCGTTACGCGTCGATCAAGTTCTTCCTCTACACGTTCTTCGGATCGGCGTTCATGATCGTCGCCTTCGTGGCGGTCTACTTCCTGTCGAAGGCTCCCTCCGGAGCAGCTCTCGAGCAGCTCCACGCACTCGCTCCCCGCTTCGCCGACCTGCAGGCGGGTGACCCGCTCCGAACCTTCGGGATGCCGGCCCTGACCATCGCGGGTGCCGCCGGAATAGCCAAGACCACGGCCGTCATCGTCTTCGGCGGAATGTTCCTCGGGTTCGGCGTCAAGGTTCCGCTGTTCCCACTGCACACCTGGCTGCCGGACGCACACACTCAGGCCCCGACGCAGGGCTCGGTCATCCTGGCCGCAATCCTGCTGAAGCTCGGTACCTACGGCTTCATCCGCATCGCCATACCGATCCTTCCCAGTGCGGCGCGTGAGTGGGCGCCGGCGATCGGCATCCTGGCGGCGATCGGAATCATCTACGGCGCTCTCGGATGTCTGGCCCAGACCGACATGAAACGCCTGATCGCGTTCTCGTCGGTTGCACACATGGGCTACACGATGCTCGGCATCTCGACGCTGACCTCGTTCGGCATGAACGCCGCAGTGTTCGGAATGGTCGCCCACGGTCTGATCACCGGCCTTCTGTTCTTCATCGCAGGATCCATGAAGGACCGCTACCACACCCTCGAGATCAAGCGTCTCGGTGGTCTGTTGATCCCCGCCCCGAAGATGGGCTGGATCTTCGGGCTCGCGACGATGGCCTCGCTCGGTCTTCCCGGCCTCGCCGGATTCTGGGGCGAGTTCCCGGCGATCCTCTCCGCCTACAGCCCCGCTGCCGGACTCAACCTTGTGCTGTTCCGCACACTGATGGTCGTCGCTGCGATCGGAACCGTCTTTGCGGCGGGCTACCTGCTCTGGCTCTACCAGCGCACCGCCTTCGGCACACCCACCGAGGAGTTCGTCGACGATCCCCACATCACCGACATGAACCCGTATGAGTGGATGGCCTGGCTACCGATTGTCGTCGGCATCATCCTGCTCGGCTTCGTTCCCAGCATCGTGTTCAACACGTCCAAGCCGGTAGTCGAGGCGATCGCCCACATGGTCGGAGGCTGATCCAAGGTGCTCGCCTCTCTGTTGCAGTATCTCCCCGACCAGGTCTTCCAGACCCCCAGGCTCGACTGGCACGCCCTGGCGCCCGAGATCGTCCTGACGGTCGGCGCCCTCGTGTTGATCCTCCTGGACTCGGTGAAACTCGACAGAGCCCGCGCCTACATGCCGACTCTGGCGAACATCACCGTGCTGGCGGCGTTGATTCCGATCATCACCCTTGCGGTGGACGGCACGCCCCGGGTTCTCTTCGACGGTGCATATGTGGTCGACTCGATGTCGCTGGTGCTCAAGGCGCTGTTCCTCGTTGCCACCTACGTCGTGGTTCTGCTGTCCACCAACTACGTCGCCGAGGGCGACTACTGGGAGAGCGAGTACTACTCCCTGCTGCTGACCTCGACGCTAGGCATGGTCTTCATGTGCTCGGCGCGCGACCTGATCACCATCTTCCTGGCCCTCGAGCTGCTGTCGATGCCCGCATACATGCTCGCCTCGTGGCGCAAGGCTGACGTCAAGTCCAACGAGTCCGGAATGAAGTACTTCCTGATGGGCATATTCGCCTCGGCGGTCATGCTCTACGGGATGTCACTGCTCTTCGGTGTCGGTAAATCGACCCGCCTCGACGTCATCGCCCAGAACCTGCTCGAGATCGGTGACGGCCGGGGCGCCCCGATCATCACCATCGCGTTGATCTTCGTGGTCATCGGCTTCGCCTTCAAGGTGTCGTCGGTGCCGTTCCACTTCTGGGCTCCCGACGTGTACGAGGGTGCGCCGACCCCGGTCACCGCGTTCCTGGCGGTGTCGTCGAAGACCGGCGGATTCGTTGCACTGATCCAACTGGTTTTCTTCTGCTTCTACACGCGGCCCGACATCGTCCAGCCCGTGTTTGCCGTGCTGGCGGCGCTTTCGATGACCATCGGAAACCTGATCGCCCTGAAGCAGGAGAACATCGTCCGGATGCTCGCCTACTCGGGCATCGCCCACGCCGGCTTCATGCTCGCCGCCTTTGCCGTGGTCGAGAACGCCCGGGATCAGGCACTCAGTTCGATCGTCGTCTACCTGGTCATCTATGCAGCCATGAACCTGGGTGCCTTCGCAGTCGTGATCGCAGTCGCACGCAAGACCCGCTCCGCCGAGATCACCTCGTACGCCGGTCTGTTCAAGTACGCGCCGGGTCTGACGGTGATGATGACCTTCTTCCTGGCCTCGCTCACCGGTATCCCGCCCTTCGGTGGCTGGTTCGCGAAGCTGGCCATCTGGCAGGCGCTGGTAGGTGCACACACCGGGATTGGCTACTTCCTCGCCATCGTCCTGTCCGTCAACGCGGTCATAGCGGCTTTCTACTATTTGAACG
Organism: Microthrixaceae bacterium; assembly: GCA_049672765.1. Classification (GTDB taxonomy): domain Bacteria; phylum Actinomycetota; class Acidimicrobiia; order Acidimicrobiales; family Microtrichaceae; genus JAGQSZ01. The sequence continues at coordinate 11,766 of JBATWQ010000131.1, forward strand.
TCTGCCGGGCGATGTGGTTCGAAGAGGCCATTGACGGTGATGTCTCGCCGGTGCGGGTTCCCCCGGGCCTGGTCGGCGCGATCCTGATCTCGGCCGTCGTCACGCTGCTCCTGGGTGTCGCTCCCGGCCTGGTATCCGACGTCAGCACCTTCGGCCCGGTCGCAGCGGTCCTGGGCGGCTAGTACCCGGACTGCCGGCGCTGTGTGACTGACCTTCTCGGCGAACTAGTTGAACGGATCCGGAAATCGGGTCCATTGCGCTTCGACGAATACGTGGAGGCCGCCCTCTACGACCCTGATCACGGGTTCTTCGCTACCGGGGCGGGAGCTGGACGCGCCGGAGGGGACTTTCTGACGAGCCCCGAGGTGGGGCCGCTGTTCGGGGCGCTGTTCGCCCGCCATCTCGACCGGCTCTGGAACGAAGCGGGCCGGCCGGACTCCTTCGACGTGGTAGAGGTGGCCGCCGGCCGCGGGGCGCTCGCAATCGCAGTCAGAGCGGCCAACCCGAAATGCGGCGCGGCGCTGACCTATCACCTTGTGGAACGTTCGGCCGAGCTACGGGCTCGTCAACGGGACCACCT
>JBATWQ010000132.1:0-7973 GCA_049672765.1 Microthrixaceae bacterium
GTCCTTGATAACGTCCGCGCTCACGGGGGCTGACGACGTCGGCGATTATCGCCTGCCCCAACACGATGAGTCCGCCGGCGCCGAGCCCCTGGGTAGCTCGAAATGCGATCAGCTGGAACATCGAATCGGAAAGCCCCGAAAGGGCGCTTCCAACCAGGAAGATGATGATCGCAATCTGGAACAGTCGCTTTCGGCCGAACAGGTCTCCGAGCTTGCCGTACAACGGGGTCGAAACGGTCGTGGCCAACAGATAGGCGGTTATGACCCACGAGATGTGGTCGGCGCCCCCCAGATCCCCGACGATCGTAGGAAGGGCGGTGGCGACGATGGTCGTGTCCAACGCGGCCAGAACCATTCCCAGCATCAGGGCGACAAAAATCACGATGATCTGTCGGGGCGAGTATTGCGCCGTAGCGGAGACGCCGTCTTGGGGTGACGTCATCTCTGCGGACCTGCTGGCGCGCCGGCCTCGGTGGCCCGCGGGAGGCTCTGCCCGGAGGGTGTGGGCCGGGAAAGGCCGTCGGCCAGGTGTTTGAATGCTGCGTCGATCTCTTCCCGGAGTCCTTCGATCTGGGCCGAGGCCGGGCGACCGAGCGCCAGTCGGAGCGCCGCCAACGCCACAGAGACAACCAGGGATGGATAGAGGTCCTCGGTAACGTTCAGCCCGCAACGTTCGGCGATCACCTCGCTCAGGTCATGTTCCATGGCCAACTGAGCCGCAACCTGGGCGGCCCGGAGCTGTGGATGGTCCCGGACGAGCTGGGCTCTCGTACGCCAGTATTCCCCCGCCTTGTCGACCGTGGTGATTCGATCCCTGAGCACCACGTGCAGCGAAACAAGTGGCGGTTCGTCCGGCGGTCGTGAACGCAGGTTCTGGATGTTCTCGACGCGACTCTCGGCGTCGATGCCGAGAATCGCCTCGTCCTTGGTGCCGAAGTAGTTGAACACCGTCCTGGGCGAAACCCCAGCCGACGCGGCGATGTCTTCGACGGTCACGTGATTGGGACCGCGTTCGACCGCCAACCGCAGCGCGACATCGATGATTGTTCGGCGGGTCTCGACCTTCTTGCGCTCCCGCAAACCGGAAATTTCCATCTCTCTATAGTTACCCAAGAGATGCAGTCCGTGCATAAATACATTGTGTGAAATTGGTCCTTTGGGCGAGCGCTAGCCCCAAAAGCGCCGCTGGCAGTACCATCGGCAACTGACCGATGACACGCTCCCGCACATCTCACAAGCCCACGCCCGCAAGCCTGACGAACCGGAACTCGATCCGATCGGCGGATCAGTTGTGAGCACCCTCGAAGTGGCGCTCGAAGATGTCGAACAGGTCGCCCGGGTAGCGGTCGATGACCTGCGACGGACCCGCCGCCACCGCCGTATCGGCGATGTCGCCTGGGGAGATCTCGCCTACCGCGTCTACACGACAACGCTCGGCTGCATAGTCTTTGCCATCTTCGCCTCGGGCTGGGTCGGCGACCACGAACTGTCGGCAGCCGCAACCGCCGATGTAGTCAGACTGGGACCGGCCTGGGCCGGCCTGGGGGCTGCTATAGCGGTCCTGTTCGGACTCCGCTCCGGCAGTCGGGGCGGACCACTCGCCCTCGAGGGTGCCGATGTCTACCACCTGCTGCTGGCGCCGATTGATCGCTCACGGGTGCTACGTCGTCCCGCAACCGGCATCGTCGGATACGGCATAGCGGGAGGCGCAGCGGCCGGTGGTCTGGCGGGCGCGCTGATGAGTCAGCGGCTGCCGGGCAGCGACACCGAGTGGATTGCCAGCGGAGTGCTCTATGGGGGCACCGTTGCCGCGCTACTGCTCGGCTCGGCGATGGTCTGCGCCTCCCGCAAGGCGAACGCCAAAATCCTGATTGCGATCTCGTTCGGTCTGGTCGTGTGGTCGGTACTGGCGGTGGCCGAAGTAGTCGGCGTCGCGCCGTTCACGTGGCTCGGGTCGATCCTGTTCTGGCCACTCACCTGGAATCCCGTCGAAGCCCTCTGGGTCGTCGTGGCCGCCCTGATCGTTGCCGCTGGTTTCTATTGGATAGGCGGTCTGTCGATCGAGGCCGCCCAGCGACGGACAAGGCTTGTTGGTCAGTTGCGCTTCGCAGTGACCCAACAGGATCTGCGATCGGTGCTGCTGCTGCGTCGTCAGCTGTCCTCGGAACGCCCTCGTAATACCAGCAGGATCAAGCGAATCCCGATGCCCATCGCCAGGCGGTTCCCGGTGTTCGCACGCGACGTACAGAGCGCAGCCAGGTGGCCGGCGGTGAGGATCATCCGCGTGCTAGTCCTCTGTATAGGTGCGGCGCTTGCGTGTCGAGGTATCTGGTCGGGAACGACACCGCTGATCCTGGTCGCCGGCCTCGCCACCTACATCGCCGCGCTGGACGCCATCGAGCCGATGGCACAGGAGGTCGACCACCCGATGATGGTGGATTCCTATCCGATCCCCTCCGGTGTCGTGATGCAGCACCACCTGGCCGCGCCGGTGATACTGATGGCGTTGGCCGGTGGGCTGGGTGCCGTGATCGCCTGGGCGATTTCGCCGTCGAGCAACGCCGCGAGAATCGGGGCGATAACAGTCGTGAGCGCAGCGGCGACCGCGGTCTCGGGAGCGTCGGTGAGCGTCGCCTCCGAGGCGATCCTCGATCAGGGCGACGCAGCAATGATGCCCCCCGAGGTTGCCGGTCCCCGCGTCGTGTTCCGTATGGCCTGGCCGCCGGCGATTGCGATAATCGGCTTCACTCCGGTCATAGGTGCCCAGCGCGCCGCAAGGCTCGGCCATGACCCACTGGTTCCGGCGGTGTGGCTCGCAGCGGTGTCCCTGGGGCTCTCTGCGATCGTGTTCATCTGGGTCCGCTATCGCGAAGACATGCATCGGAGCATGAGGGAGGCGATGGGCGGATGAACAGTCGACGAAGGTCATCACAGGAACATTCAAATCAACAGTCCGTGAGGTTCAAGTGAGTCGCCGAAGCACATCATCAAGCGATCGGCGTGACATCGTCGTCAGCCTCGACGGCGTCGCCAAGGAATACGGCGACGTCGGGGCCCTGGCCCCGGTCGACCTGCAGGTCGAGGCCGGCGAGTCCGTCGTCCTGGTGGGACACAACGGATCCGGGAAGTCGACGTTGCTCAGCATCGTCGCGGGCATGCTCGAACCCAGCGACGGAGTGGTTCAGGTCCACGGTCAGGAGCCCGACTCGATGTACGTGCGCCAGCGTCGATCCTGGCTGCCCGACAATCCGGTTCTCTACGACGACCTGAGTGTCCGCGAACACCTGGAGTACACGATCCGCATGCACGGGGGTGACGGTGACGAGCCGATCATCGACGACCTGATCCAACGGCTCGGCCTGGGGGGACGCGAGGATGATCTGCCGTCCCAGTTCAGCCGTGGACTACGCCAGAAGGCCGCAGCCGCGGTTGCCCTGGTGCGACCCTTCACCCTGCTCCTGGTCGATGAGCCCTTCGTTGGGCTGGATGCGGCTGGACGTAAGTCGTTCCTGGGTCTGCTCGACGAAGCCCGGGAGGGCGGTGCGACGATCCTGGTCGCCACCCACGACCCGGAGGTGATCGACCGCTTCGAGCGCGGGCTCGTGCTGGACGACGGACACCTGATCCACGACGGCCCGGCCAAGTCGGTCCACGAGTTCGTCTCGCCGGACTTCAGTCACTGAGTTTTCAGCCAGGCGCCGTTCAGGTGCCGACGGGCTCCGAATCGGGCGACTCGGCTGACCTGGTGGGATCGTCGCTGTCCAGGCCGTGGCCGCCCAACAGGACGCCCTCCGCGGCGAGCTCCGCCTCGATATCGACGGGTCCCTCGACGTTGATGTTGGGGAGCAGCCGGTTGAGCCACTTGGGGATCCACCAGTTGCGATCCCCGAGAAGTTCCATCGTTGCCGGCACCAGAAGCATTCTCACCACGGTCGCATCCAGAAGGACGGCGAACGCCAGGCCGAAGCCCATCAGCTTCACTACACGCATTCCTTCCAACAGGAAGGACCCGAACACGAAGACCATGATCGCCGCCGCAGCCGTGATGACCCTGGCTGTTGCGGCCAGTCCGTCGGCGACCGAAGTCTTGCTGTCGCCGGTCCGGAGCCATTCCTCTCGGATGCGGGACAGTAGGAACACCTCGTAGTCCATCGAGAGGCCGAACACGATCGCGAAGAGCATCATCGGCATGAACGGTTCGATGGGCGCCGGTTCGACCCCGAAGACGGTCTTCAACCAACCCCACTGGAAGATTGCGACCAGAACGCCGTAGGCGGCGCCGATCGACAACAGGTTCATCAGCACGGCCTTCAGCGGCACCAGCAGAGATCTGAAGACCAGCATCAACAGGAGGAACGAAAGTGCCAGGACCGCTGCGAAGAAGAAGAACAGTCGCCCGGCCAGGTACTCCGAGAAGTCGACGCTCACTGCGACCTGACCGGTCACGAGAATATCGAGACCGGCTTGATCGCCCAGCTTGGGCAGGACGTCACTCCGCAGGTGGTGGACCAGTTCGGTGGTCGCCTCGTCCTGTGGAGATGTAGTCGGCACGACGGTCCACAGAAGTGCCTTGGAAGCTGCCGGGTCCTCCATGTTTGATGGAATCGGAGGCCCGACCGAGGCAATCCCGGGAACTTCGAGAAGCGCCTTGCTGATGGCCAGGTAGGGCTTTGAGGTGGTTGCGTCCACGCCCTCGGGAATGGTGGAGACCAACATCAGCTTGCCGGTGGAGCCCGCACCGAAGCCTTGACCCATCAGGTCATATGCCTTGCGGCCGGTGTTGTTCTCGGGCAGGTTGCCGGCGTCCGAGAAGCCCAGGCGGATACCGAACAGCGGGATGGTCAACGCCAACAGAACGAGCGTCGCTCCAATAGCCAAGGGCCACGGGTTCGACTGTACGAAACGGCTCCAGCGGTAGGCGCCGCCTTCGCGCAGTGGCTTGGGAGGCCGGGCCGGAATCCGCTTGTTGAGTGGTGCGACGGCAAATCCGGTGACGAGCACGATCAGCGCCAGTGGCAGCGCCACCAGGAGGGGTTGGATCTTCAGCCCGGCGCCGAAGAGCGCCAGGGACACGAGCCCTGCGGCGATCAGGCCCCGGTAACGGGTGACGTTGACACGCTCGCCAGCGAAACCGAGCAGCGCCGGCAGCAGCGTGAGTGACGCAACCATCGTCACCATGACGATTGTGGCTGCGCCTATGCCAAGCCCCGAGACGAAACTGACGCCCATGATGAGCATGCCGAGGAGCGAGATGACGACTGTGAATCCGGCGAAGGTGACGGCGCGTCCAGATGTGTCGATTGCGATGGCGATCGCCTCTTCGACCGTGTGGCCCTCGCGGAGTTGTTCTCGGTAGCGGGTGACTATGAACAGGGCGTAGTCGATCCCGACACCCAGACCGATCATCACGCCCAGCGTGGTAGCGAAGTCGGGCATGGTTATGAAGTTCGACATGAGCGTCAGGGCGATGCTGCCGACGCCGATGCCAGCCATGGCAACACCGATCGGAAGACCCATGGCGAGCACCGAACCGAACGCGGCGATCAGGATGATGATCGCGAAGGACAGGCCGAGAAGCTCCGACGATGGTGCTTCGAACTCCTGGAAGGGGTCACCACCGAAGGCGATCTGCACGCCGTCGAGTTTGGGGGCCATCTCCATGATCTTGGTGCCGGTCTTCATGGCCTGATCCATGTCGATGTCACGCGAGATCGAGATTGACGCGTACGCGACCTTTCCGGCCTCGGGCCCGGTCGTAGCAATGCGTTCGTCGCCACCCGAAAGCCTGGTCAACTCGGTCGGGTCACTCGTGCCGGAGATCAGCCACTGAACCAGCGGAGACGAGGCGTCCGGGATGGTCGAATCGAATGGTCCCTGCACCGTTACGTGCTTCACCTTGGCGACCTTGTTCAGAAATGCGTCGACCTCGGAGCGCACCGCGGGCTCATCGAAGCCCGACTCTGAGCGGAAGACGATTTCACCGGGGATTCCGGCGCCGAGGCCGCCCATCTGGGATTCGAGTATGTCGAAGCCGTGGCGCGATTCGACATCGGGAAGGCTGAAGTCAGTGGAATAGCCCGACCCGACCGCTGAAACGATGCCGGCGCCACCAATCAGAACGACCAGCCAGATTGCGACCACTGCACGGCGCTTTCTGAAGCACCATGAACCCAGACGACTGAACATCTACGAAGTCTCCGAGGGTTGGGAAATCGACTTCATGGCCTCGGGGGTGCATTCAGGTCGAGTTCAGCAAATGAGTAATTGCTCATTGTCGTGGCGATGTCCCGGGACCCGCAACCCGTCGGACAAGGGTCACACCCGGATGGCCTTCCCTATCGCAAGCCAACCCGAGCTTGCCCACGTTGGGGCCATGGTGAGAGCACCGGGCCAGACTGGGTTCTCGAACGCAAGGTCCGGGACCCCCATTTTCGAATCGATGTCTCAGCAAGAAGTCCACGACGCGACCGAACTAAGTGACCAGATCGAGAAATGGCGTCGGTCCACAACACATGCCCGGCCCGTGAAGCGATCTCCTGACCCCAAACCCAATCTGTCACCGTATCGTGCACCAGTCCCTTTCCATCGAACCGTCGATGTGAGTGATCGAGAAGGTCATCAGTTCCCCGGTGCTCCACGTGGTATCGCCCATAGTCTTGATGCGGGTCGATTCCAGCAACGGGCAATGACATGGTGTTCGCGACGCCGCCGAGCAGGGCACCTACGAGATGGCTGCAACGTCGCGCTCGGGCCGTCATGGGTCGGGGAACAGCTCCACAACATGTAGGCGGGCGACTACCCGCTCCCCTTCACACAACGAGAGTTCGGCGCCGGGTCCGACATCGCCCCACCGGTTTGGATCGACCGGTTCAACGCGCGCCATCGCCGACTCGCCACGACCCACGGCTTCGGTGTCCTCGAACAAGACGACGGCGTCGTGCATCAACCTCAGGTCACCGTCCAACTCGCCCCACCACACCGCGGCTCGATAGCCAGTGAACAGGGGGCTACGCCTCGGGGTCGATTCAGGGACGTCGACTCGCACCCGGACGTAGGCGCTCGCGGGATAACGGCTCATGGCTTCGGCCACCACGGAAGGGCATTGAGCATCGACCGCTGACCGAGTCGATTCAGCGCACCGAACTGCTCGGGGTAGACGGATATGGATGGCAGCCCTACGTCAGTGAATCGATAGAGATCGTGCGCGAAGGACTGCGGCACATCCACGCGAACGGCGTGGAAGGAATCGCCAGGGTCTCGGTATAGCCGCCGTCCGATGTCGACAGCGTTCTCGGGGCTGGTCGTGAAGAGCTTCGTCTCCATCGACCGACCACCGGGATGTGCTCTGAAACCATGGCGAGCAATGTCGTCGGCCTCGGACTGCGACACGGCTCGGAACAGCGAGACGGTGTCATCTCCTCCGCCGGCCGCGGCTCCTGCCCCGCTTGGGGTGAGTTTTTGGGTGCCGATTCGGATGGAGCCTCGTTGGCTGCGTAGTGCTGCACGTTCTGACCATAGATTTCTGAGGAAGGACTGTTCGCCTTTGGCTAGCCCGGCTGGTCTGCCGGATTTGAAGAATTTGAAAGCTTTGGGTGCACCAGCGGACAGTCCGGCAAACGCGATGTGGGTGGCACCCCATTTGGCTCCGTTGCTAATGACACCCTTCGCACAGTCGCTGGCCGTGTTGGTGCCACCACAGTGCTCGATGGCTCCGTCTATGCCCCCAACAACAGTCGAAACCGCTGCACCACAAGCCAAAGCCAAAGCGCCGCCTGACACCGACCCGCACACCACCGCAGCCACACCTATAGCCACCACCGGCAAAACAATGTCTTTGTGATCGACAACCCAGTGGGCTGTTTTGCTGGCGTCGTGTTTGATGTCATCCCATGTGCCGGCAGGGTCTTGCACGAAGCCGTACGCGAATTTCGCTTGGGCATAGATCGCGGTTCCCGGGTTGAACCAGGCGGCCG
>JBATWQ010000133.1:0-3824 GCA_049672765.1 Microthrixaceae bacterium
TCGCGGGTTCGAGCCCCGCCCGGCCCACACCATCACCAGTCACGGTTTGCAGGCTGACTTACAGGCGGTAATCAAGCAGACGATTGTGACCCTTCGGGGCCGCCAGGATTCCAAGGGTGGGCATCGGCAAGCAGGCCGGCGCCCACCCTTCTTCCATTTTCGGCGGCTGATCTACGCACTGACTTTTGGTCAAAAAACCTGCACCTGGGTAACGGCTTGAACTTATACCCAGCTGGCTGCGGGACCATCTTGTGGCCTAGCTCAAGTTGGGGGAATTTCCATGAAACGTAAGCGTGTAGTCAGTTTTGCCGCGGCGTTATTTCTGCTCGTAGGGGTGGGTTGCGCACCCACCGAGCCTCCTTCGACCGCTTCAACCACCACGAGCACCACGACGGTTGTAGCGAGCCCGGCGGCGTCCAACATCTCGGCCGGTGAGCAGCACAGCTGCGCAGTTCTGGCCAGCGGTGGAGTCCGGTGTTGGGGTGGCGACCAGTACGGCCAGTCCGGTGACGGGACGACTACCGCCACAGTCGGCGTGCCGATTGAAGTTCTCGGTGTCAGCGACGCGATGTCAGTAGCTGCTGGTGGAAAGGCAAGCTGTGCCGTCCGTGCGGGTGGAGCTGTTTCATGCTGGGGTGTCCTGGCCGGGAGCACGGCGGTACCCGCCGACGTCGCCGGAGTCACCGGCGCGGTTCAGGTTGCAGTTGGCGGAAGCCACGCCTGCGCACTGATCGGCGACGGAACCGTCGAGTGCTGGGGCGGCAACAACTTCGGTCAGCTCGGAAATGGCGGGACCACGCCAAGCGCTGTGCCTGAGGCCGTCCCCGGTATCACCGACGCGACTCAGATCGACGCCACGAGCTTCCGCACCTGCGTTGTCCGCTCCGGTGGCGGCGTGGCGTGCTGGGGGACACTCAACGCCGCCATTGTCCCCGGTGTGTTCGTCGGAACGTTGCCCACCGACGTCGCCGGAATCACCTCTGCAGTCGGGGTCGCAGCGGGCGGAAGCCACACCTGTGCGGTGCTGTCCGGCGGAACAGTTGACTGCTGGGGCTACGGCGGATTTGGCCAGCTCGGCAACGGTTCGACCGACGACAATGCCACCGCCGTTCCGGTCACGGGTGTAACCACAGCGGTCCAGGTTGACGCGGGCTATGACCACAGTTGCGTGACTCTCACCTCGGGTGCCGTCAATTGTTGGGGACACGGAACCGCCGGTCAGCTTGGAAACGGCGCATCCGTGGACAGCAGCGTTCCGGTCGACGTTGGTCTGGGGTATGCGGTGGCCGCAGTATCCGCCGGTGCCAATCACAGCTGCGCTGCACTCGTGAACGGCGACACCACCTGCTGGGGAGAAGGCTCCTCGCGTCAGCTGGGTAACAACGTCGCGACGAACAGCAGTCTTCCGGTCTACTTGCCCAGGTTCGACTGACCCGGATCTTCCGGGCACGGGCGCTCACCCTTGGGACCGATCAGCCAGATGGTCGGTCCCGAGGAGTTTTCCCGTCACGGGGCGGCCGCCAGTGGATGGGTAGCGGCTCTCAGGCCCCGCGCTCGTCCAGCCAGACCGGAGCGGCCTCGAGCAGGAAGTTGCTGACGTCGAGGCAGCGCTCAAGGGTGTCGCAGAGCATCTCTTCGCCCATGTAGACCTGAGAAAGGCTGACCAGAACCCTGGCGACCACCATCAGTGAACGTTCCGACGGATCGGTGGCTGACGGGAATGAGTCGACCGCTGAAACCTCGACCGGCAGGTCCCTTCCGCCGATTCCAGCGATTTCGGTCGCAAGGAGCAACAGGTCGGGACAGTGGGGCAGCGGTGGAAGCGACCACGTGAACGTCAGTGGCAGATTGTGGCGATCCTCTGGCTCGTCTCCCTCGGGTAGGGCCATGACCTGGTCCTCGAACGCCATGATGGTCCGGGGCTCGACCTCGAGGGCCAGATGGAACTCAAGTGGGCCGCCACACGCAGCTTCGGGGTGAAGATCCACCTCCCAGGCCTGGCGCATCGAGTAGGTCTCGACGAAGTGCCGCTCGTCATGGATATGGAATCCATGATCGGCAGCGTGATTCTTCAATTCCGAGACGAATCCTGCAACATCAAGCAGAGCCACATGCAACAGAGTGCCAGCACAAGAGGTCTGGGGCTAGCCGGGGCCCTGAAATGTGATGGGGGACCGGTACTCTCAGGTTGTGGATGACAGCGAACTAGCCCGATTGCTGAGCGACACCGCTGACGCGGTCAAGGCTGCCTTGGACATCGACCTGAGCCACGGCCGACCGGCGTGGCGGGACAAGGGTGGGCGCCCCGGCCAGTACCGGATCGACCTGGTCGCCGATGCAGCGGCGCTCCCGGTTCTGCGTGACGCAGGGGTCGGAGTGCTTTCCGAGGAGTCGGGCGACGAGGGCGTCGACAAGGAGATCGTGGTGGTGATCGACCCGGTCGACGGCTCTACAAACGCCAGCCGTGGAATCCCTTGGTACGCGACGAGTCTGTGCGCTGTCGACTCCGAAGGGCCTCGTGTGGCTCTCGTGACGAACCTGGCTACTGGGACCCGATACGAGGCGAGTCGGGGAGGCGGAGCCTTCCGTGATGGTCAGCCGATCACTCCATCGGGTGCGAAGAGCCTCGACGAGGCGATGCTGGTGCTCAACGGCTACAGCCCCAATTATCTGCAGTGGCGCCAGTACCGCTCGCTCGGGGCGACCGCCCTGGATCTGTGCAGCGTCGCCGATGGGACCGTGGACGCCACCATCGACTGCACCGACAGCGCTCTCGGTCCGTGGGACTACATGGGGGCGATGTTGGTGCTCCAAGAGGCGGGGGCTCAGATAGCTGACCAGCAGGGCCGCGAGCTGGTGGTCCTTGATCACACCGCTCGCCGCACTCCGGTATCGGCCGCGACGCCGGACCTGTTCGAACAGTGCCTGCTCGCCCGCAAAGCGATGCCTCCTTGGTAATCATCACGACTGCCCGACCGGCGTGCCAGACAACGCTGCTGCGGGTGCGGGTGTAAGGCCCGGCCACCGCTGCTGCGGGTGCGGGTGTAAGGCCCGGCCACCGCTATCATCGTCGGCCCGGGGCGCGTAGCTCAGTTGGTTAGAGCACCTGGTTTACATCCAGGGAGTCGGGGGTTCGAATCCCTCCGCGCCCACTCCGGCTCCTTTGTTTGCAAGGGACTCCCAGCTCTCATGCGCTGGGAGATCGTCCGCATCCACATAGGTCGTTTGGACTACTCCCACTAAGAGTGAGGTCTTGACTACGCTCTGCGCGATAGCATTCGGTGGAACGTATTCGCTCCTGTGGTAGAGGAGGTCCAACTGTGAGGGCACGAATGACCTTGGGTCGGCGCTCTACGGCGCTCCCGCAGCGACGAGAGCGTGGTGCGGCGATGCTGGAGTTCGCAATCATCATGCCGGTGTTCCTCCTGTTGGTTCTGGGCATAATCGACTTCGGCGCAACGTTCAACGACTACAACTCGGTGCGCCAAGGCGTGCGCGAGGGCGCTCGCCAGGTGGTCGTCGCCGACTGGAGCCTTCCAGGCTGTACCTCCGGCACCTCGTCGCAGCGTGCGCAGTGCGTCACCTCTGCTCGCATCGACCTCGATCCGGCGCGGACGAAGACCAGGATCCAGCTCGAGACCACCTACGAACCCGGGGAGCAGATCACCGTTTGCTCGATGTACCAGGCGCGCAGCATCACCGGCATGTTTGGATCAGTGCTCAACTCGACAGTGCTCCGGTCCCGCATCACCATGCGGATCGAGCAGATCGACGACACGGCACCGCTGACCACCACCTCGACGGCCGCCTTTCCAGGTCAGGAC
>JBATWQ010000134.1:0-3726 GCA_049672765.1 Microthrixaceae bacterium
GTAGTAGGCGGCCCTAACAGATCGCAAGGAGGAACATTAACCAGCCGAATGTCGGTACCCTGGTGGCCGGGATCGGAGTCGCCCGAAGCTCGCGAAAGCGAAGACGCGGGAGTCAAACGATGAAACCCCCGAACCTGGGGGTTCGAGGGTTTCCGATGTCTCGCGACATCACAACGGCGGAAGGAGGGGGATTCGAACCCCCGGAGGCTTGCACCTCGACGGTTTTCAAGACCGTTGCATTCGTCCGCTCTGCCATCCTTCCGCCCGACAGAGTAGATGGATCCGCGGCGCGACATGGAGTCGTAGGCGCACGGCCGGGCCCGGTGCCGCTCCGACTTGTGCGTCAGCCGACCGGCCGCGGATGGGTGCGGCAACCAGTCGAGTGGGTGAGCGTTCAGCCGCGCATCTGGGCCTGGATCGACTCGACCCATTGCTGGGCAGATGCCATCTCCGAACTCGCCTGCTGCCTGGCCTCGTGCCCACCGTTACCTGCCGCCGGGTACGACCCGAGGAACTTCACTCCGCCCTGCTTGGCGCGGAGGTTGCGCAGACAATCGGCAACCACCGGGTCGGCGATGTGGCCGTCGAGATCGAGAATGAAGCAGTAGTCACCAAGCGAGGTCTTGGTCGGCCTGGAGAGCAGCAGCGACAGGTTGATGTTCCTGGCCGCGAACTCCTGGAGTATTTCGAGGAGCGATCCGGGAGCGTCGGCTCGCTGGAACACGACTATCGAAGTCTTGTCGTTGCCGGTGGGCGCAGGAACACCATCACTTGTGACCGCAACGAAGCGCGTCGTATTGCCGGGATGGTCTTCGATCTCCTTTGCAGCAGACTGAAGGCCATAGATTTCGCCCGCTCGCGCGTTTGCGATCGCGGCGACCGTGGGGTCTCCCTTGGCCGCGGCTAGCTGGGCCGCCTCGGCATTGGAGTTTGCGGCAACGTGCTCGACCGGGCCCAGGTTGTCGCGCATCCAGGTCCGGCACTGCGCGGCTGCGACGGGAATGGCCAGTATGTGTCCGATCTTGGACAGGTCCGCGCCAGGCTGGGTCAGTAGGTCGAGCGATACGGGTTCGAGCATTTCGCGTTGGATCATCACGTCGACGTCGAACGCGAGCGTGTCGATGATGGCGTTGACCGTGCCCTCGATCGCGTTCTCGACGGGGACCACGCCCACGTCGAGCGTTCCCTCGGCGACAGCGAAGAGGATTTCGGTCATGAGCGGAAACGGGACCAGTTCACCTGCGGCGAGGTCGGGCTCCCGCTGGACAACCTGTTCGGAGAACGTGCCGGGTGGGCCGAGGTATCCGACCCGCTTCTTGGTGGACGTCATTGTGTCGAAGCTATCGGCTATGGACGATCTTGCCGACGTCATTGCAAGCGGTCACCGGGCGCAGACCGACTCAGGTCGACACCAGTCGGTGGTCCGGGGTGACGAGACGACCGGCGATGCCTCGACCGACGATGACCGAGGTCACCGCAACAGATCCAAGAATCAAGAACATCACGACGGTCTGGGTCAGCACCGCATCAAGAGGGTCTACACCTGCAAGCAGCAGGCCCGTCATGGTGCCCGGGAGCGCAATCAGACCGACGATCTTGGTCTGTTCTATCTGGGGGGTTATCGACGTCCGCATGGCGTCGGCCAGATGCGGGCGAAGGGCGGCCCGCCCGGTCTGACCAAGAGCCAGCCGCACTTCTATCTCATCGCGGTGTTCACGGACTTCGGTCGTCGTCCGGCGCACGGCCAGCACCGTCGCCCCGATCGCGTTGCCCATCAGCATTCCGGCCGTAGGCACCAGTGTCCGTGCCTCCAGCGGGAAAATCCCGAACCCGAATACGACGAGAAGACTGATGCCGACGGCAACTGCCAGGGCCAGCCAGGTGACCAAGAAGACTCCGCGTGTGCCCCGCACCCGGGACGCCACCGTTGTCGCTCCCACGGTCACCATCGCTATGACCCAGAGCCATGACCACGCGAGCGGCGTGTCCTTGGCGAACACCAACCCGAGGGCTCCGCCAATGACCACCATCTGGAAGACCGCCCGTGTAGCAGCCCAGATGATCGACCGCCCTACCCCCAGACGTTCGCGCCATGACAACAACACGGCTATGAGGATCAGGGCCAGTGACGCCGCCACCTCGACCGGACCGACGTTCACCAGGTTCACGGGTTGCCCCCTTCCAGGAACCGTTCAACGGCCTCGGTGGGTGACGCGAGGACCGCGTCCACGTCACCTTGTTGTTCGACCGTTCCGTTGATCACCACGACGAGGTGGTGTGCCAGTCGCTCCATCTGTGCCAGGTCGTGGGTCACCCACGCGCTGGGCGTCCCGTCCGCGGCCAGGTCGAGAGCGAGTTGTTCGATCCCGGTGGTCGCACTCGGGTCGAGTGAACTCGTCGGCTCATCGAAGAGAACGAATCCGGGTCGGTTCATCAGGGTTCTGGCCAGACACATCCGCTGCGCCTCTCCTCCCGACAGGGTCGCCGCGTCACGTTCCGACATCCCACCCAGGCCGACGCGGTCGAGAGCCGCCCCAACATGTTCGGGCGTTGAGGCGGGGGCGCCTTCACGAAGGTTCGCCGCGACGGACCCAGGTAGTAGTACCGGGCGCTGGAACACCATGCCCACCTCACGCCGAAGCTGCAGGGGGTCGAGTGACAGGACGTCCGCCCCGCGGTAGCGGACGACTCCGGTGGTGGCGATATCGAGCCGGTTGCAGAGCCGCAGCACTGTTGACTTGCCCGCGCCGGAGGGACCGACGATCACCGTCACGCCGTGATCCGCCAATCTGATGTTGACCGACCGCAGAACCGTCGCGTCCGATTTCGTTACCCCAACATCTTCGAAGTCGAAGAAGACGCCGTCCACGGCCTGACAGTAGGTCAAGGTCGGCAGAGCCCAGCCAATGCCCCGCTACCGCTCCAACTTCGCTCACGCTGTCGAACTTGCGCGGGAAGACAACCAGGTCAACGAAGAATGACTCAGGCCTGCGAGCGCGAGGAGGCGTGACGCCACAGCGCCATATAGCTGGGCCATTCGAGGCCGGGCTGGACATAGCCGCTCAACTCGAGCTCCTTCTGCAGCTTCGGAAGCTTGGAGAACGGGACCCCGATGTCGACGTGGTGGGCCAGGTGCCAGCCGGTGTTGAAGGGCACCATCCAGAAGCGTGCCAGCACGGACTGCCGCACGTGATGGGTGGTGACGCGTCGATCGGGCGAAGCCTTCAGCCCACCGTGTTCGGCGACCGAACGCAGACGGTTCAGGACCCGCCACGCGGTCATCCATGGCAGTAGCCAGAAGACCGGGTAGACCCACCAGTGGCCAACGACGGCCCAGAGGCCGAAGAACAGGATGACCTGGCACAGGATGATTCCTGCCGCGAACTTCCTGGATGTCGGGGACCTGAGGGCCAGGAGTAGGGGCCTCAGGTTCTTCCAGCCCGAATTGCCATCAGCGTCGCGGACAAGCTTGCGTCGCCACGAAGCTCTTGTGATCGGGTAGCCGGCGTACAGCATCATGTCGGGCTCGTTCGGACCGAACTCCTCCTTGTGGTGGGCCATGTGGCTGCGCCGGTAGATGTCGATCGGCACGAACGCCGGATAGGCGACCAGCCACTTGCCGATCTGGTCGTTCAGTTTTCGGTTGGTGAACAGCAGACGGTGTGCCGCTTCGTGACCCAGGATGTCGAAGCGGGCGAAGGACCGGCCCAGCAACAGGAAGGCCAA
>JBATWQ010000135.1:0-12697 GCA_049672765.1 Microthrixaceae bacterium
GTCTCGGTGAACGGACACCCGAGCCCGAAGTATCTGCCGGTCGAGCCGGTTGCTGTCCGGAATTCATCTAGCCGGCGGCAGGGCGGCCTACTGCGGCGGCACGGACGTGACGGCGGAACCAGGCCGATGACATCGACGCCATCTCATCCGGGGTCGGATGGTCCTCGGCAGAGGTCTCAGGGAGACCCGGGTGCGCCCCGATGCCGAAGGAGTCGGATGCTGCGGCAAGCACCATCGACGAGATGTCGTCGAAGTCGACGACGTAATCCGCGTTGGGCACCGTCGCCCGGAGCAGCAGCCACGGCGACCCCGCCCCTTCGCCCGCGAAGATCTCGGCCACAACCGTCATCCGGGCTTCAGGCGGTGCCTCGTTGATCAGGTGGGCGCACAACTCCCCGGAGGCAATCCGCAGATCCTCCAGATCGTTCAGGTCAGCGCCGTGCGACGTGGCAATCGCCGACACCAGAAGTCGAACCATCCGAAGATGATCGGTGGTCGCGGGGACCTCCAGGACGACCCTGTCTATGGATCCGATTGCCGGAACTGTCTCGACATCACTCATCGACATTCTCCTCGATCGGGACCGGCGCCTATTTGTGGAGGGGGTCCCCCGGACTGGCCGGACGACGTCGCAAACAAGAGCCACTTCGGCGGAACCCGATGCCCGACTCGAAGGTCCGTACTGAATTCTTTGGCGCGGATCACGCCCATGGTCGCTCCCGTCAAGGTGTTTCGTTCACTCTCCACATACCCATCCACGGTGCCCCGGTATCTCAATCATCGATACGTGCCGACTGCTGACCGGGCCGGTGATGGGTCGAGCCTACGTTCCGAGTAGCCCGTCGCCTGTGCTTTCAGAGCGCAGAAGTGACCAGATGGTCTTACTGCTCGCCCGCCGGACCACTCCCCAGGCCACCGATACCGCTGCGACGATCCAGAGTCCTCGACCCGAGGTGTCCACCACGCGACTGGGACCCAACTCGGGCATTGAATCCGTAGCTCGATCGGTCACGGCGACCAGAACCATGCCCCGGTAGAAGACCAGGTCGATCATGACCCATCCCGGTGCGTAGCGTTCGACATTGGTCGCCAGTTCGCTGACCACCAACTGCAATTCGTCGCATTGGATCTCTCGAAGACCGACCTGCTCCGAAGCCCAGGTTCGCAGCGATCTGAGCGCCGTGGGCGTAGTGTCCCCGGTAAAGGCACGCCGGGACTGTTTGACCGTTGCCACCCCAGCAGCGCTCAGGGAGAGCGCGCCCCAGTCGATCCCGGCGACGTCGTCGCGCGCAAAGACGAGTGCCATCACCTCTGACGCCGAATCGTCCTGCCGGTCGTCGGCGTATTCGTCGAACAGCGCTGCGAGGCTCACATCGCCGGACTCGTTGACCACCGTCGAGGAGTCCAAAGACCGAAGTGGTGCACCCGGGTCGGTTTGCGGATCTGAAGCCTGCCCATCCATCTGGATATGGACCTCTTCGAAATCGTCGACATCCCCTCGGTACATCCGGCAGCTACTGATCAGAGCCGCCGGACCAAATCCCACTGAGCCATCGGCTCCGATAGGGCCCGACACGTCTAGCGAAGCAGCAGTCTCGATCGAGGCCTCGGCGTCGAACTGACCACCGCTGTCAAGACGGCGTGAGTCGATGGATGCGGCCATATTGCCTCTCGAAATCGATGGTGTCCCCACACCAATTACCAACAGATCGCAGAATTAAACATCTTCGGCAGAGGAAATGTCCCAGACCCGTTCGCCAGGTCAGGCCTCGGTCGACGATGACCCGTACGGATTGGGGTTCCCGGGCGGTGTCGATGACCCACCAAGCACCTTCTTGGCCACCAGGACAGCGACTCCGATGATACTCAGGATCAGGACGAGCTTCAGGATCCGTCGTGACTTGGCGACTGTCTTCGCTGTGACGAGATCTGCCTTCTCCGCAGCCCGCAGAGCGCTCTGGGTGCGGTCCAACGCAGATTCAAGAATTTCCAGATTTTCTTGGGCCTTGACCGATCGGTCTGCCAGCTTTCCCATACCCAGGACTCCCACTCTCTCAGGCGCAGACCGGAGCCGCTGCGCCCTTCCGAGGCTACCGGCCCGGCGGGCACCAGTAGTCGACGGACCCGAAGAATCCCCTCGCAGTTGACCTGATGTCAATAAAATCTTCTCGCACTGCAACTGCTAAATGTGCGATCATCGCCGAATGGCCACCATCCGGCGTGAGTTGATGATCGAGCGGCCCGCCGACGAAGTGTGGAGCGTGGTCGGCGACGCCGGCGCAATCCATCGGTGGTTCCCGGGCATCGTCTCGTCCACCTACACGCCATCGGTTTCACCGAACACCCCCGCTACCCGCAAGGTCGAACTCGCCTCAGGACTTTCCCTGGTCGAGGAGGTTGTGACCAACGACCCGTTGTTGCGACGATTCCAGTACCGCATCACGGGCGGAGCGTTCAAACAGCATCTGGCGACCGTCGACGTCATCGAGATCGACGAGAAGCGGTGTTTGGCCGTCTACGGAACAGACGCAACCCCCGCAGTCATGGCACTGGTACTCGGGGGAGCGTCGGGCGAGGCCCTTGAGAACCTACGTGACATGGTCATCGCGAACGCGACCCACAGCGACGCGACCGCCAAAAACGTGACCGACTCCGACGCGCCAGGAACCGACGCGACAGGCACCGACGCCGTCGGACGATCGACCGAGTCTGAGGAGAACTGATGGCACGCAGAATCCTTTTCGTCACCACCGACCAGCAGCGTTACGACACCCTCGGCTGTAACGGTGGGACGCTCGCCAGAACTCCGGTGGTCGACGCCCTTGCCGAGAACGGGGTTCGCTACGAGCGGGCGGTTCCCCAGTCGGTCGTCTGTATGCCGTCGCGTTCGACGATGATCACCGGACAGCACCCTGCGACGCACGGTGTGTGGATGAACGGTGTGCCACTGCCGGTCGATGCTCCGTCCGTGGCAACGTTGCTGCACCGAGAGGGCTTCAGAACCTCTCTTGTCGGGAAGGCCCACTTCGAGCCGTTCCTCGATCCGCTCGGCCGCTGGGGAGAAAACCGGCTCTCGCGCCTGGGAACCGACACGATCCAGAGTCGCCAGTTCGACGGCCAGATGGGCCCTCATCGCGGCTTCGAGCACATGCAGTTTTCGACCCATGGGGCGGCGGGTTGGCTCCACTACGCCGACTGGATCCGTCGCAACCACCCCGAGGCTGCCGACTACTTCTACCCGGTCCTCGATGGCGAGTTAGAGGTCAACGCCAGCGGATTCGGCGACACCGGTGCCCCCCAGGTCAAGCACAACGAGATCCCGAAGGAGTGGTACCACACCGACTGGATTGCGGAGCGGACGATTTCATGGCTCGACGGCCTCGGCGACGACGAGGACTGGTTCTGTTGGATGAGCTTCCCCGATCCCCATCATCCTTGGGACCCGCCTGCGTCCGAACTTGGACGGATCAACTGGCGCGACGTCGACCTGCCGGCCGGCTACCCCGAGTCCTCCTCGGAGCGGGAACGGATCCTCGACGACAAGCCCCGCCACTGGCGACTCTGGTACGACGGTCGGCTGGTTTCCAACTACGAAGCTCCGGCCAAATGGGTTCCGGCGAGCCTCACCGCTGACCAGGTGCGCGAGGTCAACGCGCTAAACGCGATCGAATGTGAGCTGATCGACGAAGCCCTGGGACGGGTTCTGAGAGCCATAGGGCGACGGGGCTGGGACGACGATCTCGACATCGTCTTCACGACCGATCACGGCGAATTCCAGGGCGACTTCGGCCTGCTTTTCAAGGGCCCGTACCACACCGACTCGCTCATGAGACTTCCCCTCATCTGGCGTCCAGCGCCTTCCCGCGCGGTGCCCGCTGCTGTTGTCACAGCGCCGGTTGGACTCATCGACCTGGCTCCGACCTTCTGTCAGATCGGTGACATCGACTCAGCTGCCTGGATGCAGGGAAAGCGGCTCCCGACGAGCGACACCGACGCTGTAGAGCGCGGCATCGACCAGCAGTTGACCGGCTGGGACAGCGAGTTGTTCGGCGTTGCGGTACACCTGCGGACCATCACCCGCGATGGCTGGGTGTGCACGGCCTATCTGCCTGGAACGGTCCATGACGGGTCAGAGGGCGAGCTTTACTCGCTGGCCGACGATCCGCTTCAGCAGACAAACCGATTCGATGACCCCTCGCTCCGGGGATTGCGCGACGATCTGCTCAGCGCGTTGCTGGACGCCCAGCCACCGGTCAGAGAACCTCGACTGCACGTCGAAGCCCCGGTCTGAGGGCCCCGATGGACCTCGTGGGCGGGGGCACGCCCTGGCGTTGATTTGAGGTCAGTCGCCCAGGCCGAAACTGCGACCTGACGCGTCGCCTAGCCCTTCGAGCAGTTCTGAGCGGGCCCTCGACACGCGGGATCTGATGGTCCCCACGGCGACTCCGCAGACCTCTGCCGCTTCGGCGTATGAGAGGCCGATGATCTGCGTCAAGACGAAGGCGCTGCGACGATCCTGGGGAAGCCGGTCGACGAGAGCGTCGAGGTCACCGGAAAAAGCTCTCGCCGGGTCCGTAACGCCCGGGTCGATAGCCGCCACCGACGCCAGTCGCTCGTGCAGGCGCCGGGTCCGCACAAGCCGGCGAAGCCAATCGGCACAGGTGCGTCTGGCGATGGTCAACAGCCAGGTCCTCGCACTTGATTCTCCACGAAATTTCGCCAGCGCCGGAACGGCCCGCAGGTACACCTCCTGGGTCAGGTCATCAGCGGATTCCCGGTCGACCAGATGGGCGCAGAGGCGCCATACGTCTGCCTGACTGGCGCCTATGAAATCTGCAAGAGCTTGGCGGTCTCCATCACCGGCAGCCACTGCCAGTTGGGTCAGCTGGTCCACAGCTCAAATCTCCACGAGGGTCGTCGATTCGGTGCACTTACGTCTGTCGATTTCCGCCTGGCGGAAACACTACGGAACTTCAGCGCCAAAGTGTGCGACTAATGGCACATGAACTGTGAAATCTGCCGTGACGCGTTGTCAGCACAACTCGACGGAGAAGACCCGGGCGTCGACCAGGCCCTGGTCGATGGCCACCTTGATCTCTGCCCCGGATGTCGCAGCTTTGCGGCCGATCTGGGCGCCATGCACCGCTCCATCCGGCTGCGATCGGCGGAGCCGATCCCGGACCTGACGGCTCAGGTGCTCGCCCGCGTTGCGACACCACGGCGATTTCGTCCGGAATGGGCCCGATACGCGCTGTTCACCGTCGCGATGACCCAACTGCTGATCGCCCTGCCGGCGCTGATCCTGGGTAATGACCCCGGAGCGTCGGTCCACGTTGCACGGGAACTGGGCAGCTGGGACATCGCCCTGTCTGTCGGACTTCTATACGCGGCGTGGCGGCCGGAGAGAGCGGCGGGGCTTCTGCCGTTTGCGCTCGCTCTGGCAGGAACGATGGTGGTCACAGCGGCCCTCGACGTGACCACCGGCCACACGTCGCTACTCGGCGAGACCGTCCACCTATTTGCGCTGGTCGGTCTGGCCCTCCTGGCAGTGCTCGCATCCACCAACTGGTGGAGCGTCCAGAGGCCTACTCCTGGACCAGCTCTATGAGCGTCCCGAACGAACTCTTGGGGTGCACGAACGCGACGGTTGTCCCGCGCGACCCCGGTCGGGGGGCCGCGTCGATTGGGGTTGCACCGGCAGCGACCATCGCATCGAGAGCAGCCTGGCAGTCATCCACCCTGTAGCCGACGTGGTGAAGACCCTCGCCGCGCTTCTCGATCGACTTTGCGATCGGTGAGTCCGGCCTGGTTGCTGCGGTCAGTTGGATATAGCTGTCGGCGACCTTGATGAGCGCCTCTTCCACACCGTCGGACTCGACAACCTCCCGGTGCGCAACGGTCGCTCCGAAGGCTTTTGCGTAGTACTCCACGGCCGCGTCGAGGTCTCGGACCGCTATGGCCACGTGGTCGATCTCTGTCAGAAGGCCAGAAGTCGGATCGGAATCAGTCATGCTCTCTCTCGAATCTCTCGGGTGCTGAGCTTCGAGCGCCCAGCCCTGGGATGCTCAGCGTTTGGATATCGGCGTGTGGATGTTCAGTGGCCCGTCTCTTACCCCGGCGTCGCCGCGCTGTGGCAAGAGACGGCAAGCGGCTCAGATTTCGCCGCGCGCGTAACGCTGGAAGAGGGTGATCTTGTCTTCACCGATCTCGGCGCGCTTTTCAGGATCCGTGATGCCGAGACCTTCGGCGGGCGACATGCACAGCACGCCGATCTTGCCCTCGGCCTCGTTGTGGTGGACCTTCAGGGCGGCGTCTCCGACGTGCTCCAGGTCGAAGACATCGCTCATGACCGGCTGGATCGCACCTTGGCTGATCAGACGGTTCATCTCCCAGGCTTCCTGGTAGTTGGCGAAGTGCGAGGAGAGGACCTTCTTGAGCTTCATCCACAGGTGGCGGTTGTCGAATTCGACCATGTAGCCCGACGTGGCTGCGCAGGTGACGACGGTGCCGCCTCGCTTCGTGATGAAGACCGAGGCGCCCATCGTCGAACGGCCTGGGTGCTCGAAGACGATGTCGGGATCTTCACCGACCAGTTCGCGAACCTTCTTGCCGAGACGACGCCATTCACTTTCGTCCTGGGTGTGCTCGTCGGACCAGAACTTGTAGTCCTCGGCCTTGCGGTCGATTACCGCCTCGCAACCCATTGCGTTCAGAAGCCTGGCCCGCTCTGGCGAGGAGACAACTCCGATCGGTGTTCCGCCGCCGTTGAGCACGAGCTGCGTGGCATAGGCACCGATTCCACCGGTTGCACCCCAGATGAACACGTTGTCGCCCTGCTTCATGCGGGCGCCGTGATCGCCGACGAGCATCCGGTAGCTGGTCGAACTGCACAGCGCGTTGACCGCTGCCTCTTCCCAGCTCAGGTGCTCGGGCTTGGGCATGAGCTGGTTGGCCTTGACGATTGCCAGGTCGGCGAGACCGCCGTAGTTGGTCTCGAAGCCCCAGATCCTCTGATTGGCGGCGAGCATCGAATCGTTGTGCGCCGACGGGTCCTGATCATCGACGTGGTTGCAGTGCGCCGTGATCCGGTCTCCCGGCTTCCAGTTGCGCACGGCTGAACCGACCCGCAGAACCACACCGGACGCGTCTGAGCCGAGCGCGTGGAAATCTTGGGCGTGCCGCTTACCCCAGACGGACTCCCGGCCCATCCGGTCAAGGAAGCCGAAGGTCGGCAGCGGCTCGAAGATGGAAGTCCAGACGGTGTTGAAATTGATCGAACTGGCCATGACCGCCACGACCGCTTCGTCCGGAGCCAGCTCGGGAAGTGGCACATCGCCCACGTGGAGGCTCTTGCGAGGATCCTTGTCCCACGACTCGATGCCCTCCCACATGGCGGACTCTGATCGCAGAACGTGGGCTGCCCGATATTCCTCGGGAACCGCCAGATTTGCGATGTCTTCGGCGCTTGCGTCGGACTGGATGGCTGCGAGGATCTCCTGCACGTCACTCATGGACGCGCAAGTTACCACTGAGTAGCTAGACGGCCTTAGTGGAGCATCTGAACGGGTGGATTTGTGTCGGGGTCAACCAAGCCTCGGAACCATCACACCAGGATCGGAAGCCGGCTCACAGGCGGGGAGCGTTGGATCAGCTACCCCGCCTTCGACGCTGCACACCCTTGCAAGTATCCTTGTCTTCCAACGTTTCATGGGGCCGCGACGGTCCCCTTAGGGGAGGTGAACCATGCCTGGTTCCGTAATTCTGTCCGGTGCTCGTACTCCTATCGGCAAACTGTCCGGCTCACTCGCCGGCTTCAGTGGCACCGACCTTGGCAGCATCGCCATCAAGGAAGCTCTCGTTCGAGCCGGTGTTGATCCCGAGAACGTCGACTACGTGTTCATGGGTCAGGTCCTCCTGGCCGGGGCAGGTCAGATGACAGCTCGTCAGGCCGCCTACAAGGCCGGAATTCCGCTGAACATTCCGTCCACCACGATCAACAAGGTCTGTCTGTCGGGAATCAACTCGATCATGATGGCGGACCTCCTGATCCAGTCGGGTCAGGCCGACATCGTCGTCGCCGGCGGCATGGAGTCGATGACCAACGCTCCGTACCTGCTTCCCGATGCCCGAGCCGGAATGCGCATGGGCGACAAGAAGGTCGTCGACTCGATGATGCACGACGGACTGTTCTGCGCGATCGACCAGATCGCAATGGGCGGCGGCACCGAGAAGTACGCCGCCTCCGCCGGGATCAACCGCGAGGAGCAGGACGATCTGGCCGCCAAATCCCACGAGCGCGCTGCGCGTGCCCAGAAGGAAGGGCTCTTCGACAACGAGATCGTCAACGTCGAAGTTCCCCAGCGCAAGGGTGACCCGGTCATCTTCAGCACCGACGAGGGTGTTCGTGGCGAGACAACCGCTGACTCGCTCGCCAAGCTCCGTCCCGCCTTCGACAAGTCCGGCAACATCACCGCCGGAAATGCGTCGCAGATCTCCGATGGTGGCGCTGCCGTCATCGTGGCTTCGAAGGCCGCCGCCGAGCGCATCGGTGGGAACCCGCTCGGCGAGATCGTCTCGTACGGACAGGTTGCCGGTCCTGACGCATCCCTGCTGACCCAGCCCTCGCGCTCGATCATGCAGGCGCTCGAGCGTGCCGGGAAGTCCGTCTCCGACGTAGACCTGTTCGAGCTGAACGAGGCCTTCGCGGCTGTCGGTGTTGCTTCGATGAAGGACCTTGGGATCTCGGACGAGATCGTCAACGTCAACGGTGGCGCAATCGCCCTGGGACACCCAATCGGAATGTCCGGCACTCGTATCGTTCTGACAATTCTCAATGAACTCGCCCGCCGTGGTGGCGGACTCGGCGCTGCTGCACTTTGCGGCGGCGGCGGCCAGGGCGACGCAATGCTCGTCAAGACGGTCTGAGTTTCGCCGGAGACCTAATCGTCTCCGGGCCGTCCCGGCCAGAGCGATCTGAACCCGGGAATCCGATCGGACCGTTCGGTACTTCCGACAATTTGTGAGCGGCCTCCGGAGCTTCGGCCCGGAGGCCGCTCAGTCTTTTGAGGGCCCAGAGGCACGAGGGTCTTTGCTTCACGGCGCAATCATTGTTAGACAAACCGAACTGCTGGGCAGCCCGAATCGGGCTAGGAAATGACGCGTCGACCTTCGAGGGCACGGCCCAGGGTCAGCTCATCCGCGTACTCGAGGTCACCTCCCACCGGCAGTCCGCTGGACAGCCGCGAGACGGTCAGGCCGGGCACGTCCAGGACCCGCGACAGATAGAGAGCCGTTGCTTCGCCTTCGAGGTTTGGGTTGGTGCAGATGATCACCTCGGTGATCTCACCCCCGGTCACGCGTGCGATGAGTTCCTTGACCTTCAGCTGTTCGGGCCCAACGCCCTGGAGGTGGTCGATCGCACCCTGAAGGACGTGGTAGCGGCCCCTGAACTCGCGGGTCCTCTCGAGTGCCACGACATCGCCCGGCTCCTCGACGACACACAGCAGGTGCTCGTCTCGTTTTGGATCGGCGCAGACCGTGCATAGCTCGCCCTCGGCAATGTTGAAACAGACGCTGCAGAACCCCACACGTTCCTTCACCCGGACGATCGCCCGAGCCAGCCGGTTCGCCTCGTCGGCGTCGACCTTCAGAAGATGGAATGCGATCCTCTGCGCCGACTTGGGTCCTACCCCCGGTAGGCGGCCGAGCGCGTCGATCAGGTCCTGGACGGCCGCAGCGTACGGGCTTGCCATTCAGGCTCCACCGAACAGGCCGCCGAGGCCGCCCAACAGCTCAGCCCCTCCCCCGCCCTGCCCTGCGCCACCGAGGAGACCGCCCATGGGGTCTGCCTGTGCCTGCAGAACAGCAACCTGGTCATGGGCGTCCTGCCATGCGGCAAGCAACAGATCCTCGACCATCGACGGATCATCGGCATCAATGGCCTCGGGATCGATGTGGACCTTCTTCAGGTGCAGGTGGCCGTTGAGAGTTACGGACACGACACCGCCGCCGGCGGTGCCGACGACCTCGGTGTTGGCCAGTTGCTCCTGGGCCACGACGGCTTGTTCCTGCATCGACTGGGCAATCTGCATCATCGATCCGAGGTCGAAGCCTCCGCCGAGCGGCGAGGATGTCAGATCCAGACCCTCGACGCCGGATCCCTCGTCAGGTTCGATGCCGGACCCCGGCTCCTGCCGAGCTGGCGATGAATTGGCTGACGAATCGGCGTTGTCGGGATTCATGCCTGCTCCTCGTTGGATTCGATCACTGTTGCTCCCGGAAAGGCGCTGAGGAGCCGGTCCAGGCCCGTCTCGGCGACACCTTTCGCGTCCTCGAGCTGGGTGACGTCGATGGTCATCAGGTCCTCCTCTTCTTCGAAGTCACCCGGTTCAACCGGGCTGGGCTCCGAAGCTCCTCCCGCCGACATCTCTTGGGATCCTGGACGGCGGGAAGTCACAGGACCCCGATGATCACTCGGAGGTGACCCCGGTGGCTCGGCCGCCCTGGATTCGCCAGATCGACCGTCGGTCGAGCCAGCCGCACCGGAAAAGCCGCCTGCTGAGTCCTTGTCGGTCACCGTGAGGGAAACAGGTCGGCCCAGATGGGCAGACAGCAGAGATTCGATCTCGGAGCGGGACTTCTCGGCCCGCTCGCGGGTCGGCGCGTTCTCGACGACGAAGATCGCCTTGCCTCCAGCGACGGACAGAAAATGACCCTGCGCGTAGATCGCCTTGGTGACTCCTCGAATCTGGGCGAGAACAGCGCTTTCCATGGCGTTCTGCAGGTCGTCCAGGCTCAGATCGCCGCCCGAGCGGGCTGTGTCCCCGGCTTCCGTGGCAGGGGAAACGGACGTGGGACCATCCCCGGCCTTGCCGTTGGCAGCCGCGCCGGCGTTGCGATTGTCCGAGTGGGGCGAGCTATCAACTCGGCCTTGGTTCGGGTCAGAGCCGGAGGCTTCGACTGCAGTGCGCGGGGAGTCGCTCGAGTCGTCGTGTGCAGCAGAGGGGGTGTCGGGCGAGGAACGGGAAGGAGAGGCCGCAGATGCAGTAGACGGATCAGCCGGTGGGGTACCTGAGGAAGACCCAGTCGGTTCTGGTGCGGGTGAACTCGATGGCTGATGCTGTGAGCGCCGGGACGAAGGTGGAACCGGCGGCGGGCCACCTGCACTCGGTGACTTGGGCGTAGGCCGCACTGGCTTACGATCGGCCGCCGGCGTCTCGGCACCGGTCTGGGTGCGGCGGGCAAGTTCTGCTCGAGCCCGCGCTGCGTGTCCCGCGCCGTCCCGGCTGACACCGCCACGATTGCCTGACCCTCCGACACCGTCCGAGGGGCCCTGGTCACCCGACGTCGGCTCCTGCTCCGATCGCACGGCAGAGTCGATCCCGCCACTGGTTGGTGAGCCCGTGGTTCGGCCTGTAGACACGGCCTGGTCCGACGCACCGTCTTGGGAAGAGGATCCCGATGGTGTCGCTCCGGGGGCCTGGACCAATGAACCGTTGGCCAGAGCACGCTCCAGTTTCTCGAGTCGCTCGCTCAACTCGGCAAGCGACCCCGCAGCGGGAGTGGTAAGTCGGACAAGGGCGACCTCGAAAGGGACCCTCGGGTCTGCCGCCTGGCGCATGTCGACCATCGCGGAGCCGATGGACTCCATGGCCCGAGTCAGCAACGGGGTGCCGATCTGTCGGGCCCAGGCACCCATGCGTTCTGCATCATCGGCCATCATGTGTGGCACTTCGGCGCCGAGGGACAACAGGAACGTGTCGCGCAGCGAGTCGAGGAACACCTTGGCCAGCACTCTGGGGTCATGTCCCTGGGCAAGCGCCTCGGCAACGGCAAGGATCGCCACTCCGCTGTCCTTGCCGACGAGAGCCTCGAAGAGCTGCTCGATCGGCTCGGTCCTCTCGACAACTCCACCGGCCGCCACAACCTGGTCGAGCGCAGAAAGCGTGTCGCGCGCCGAACCGCGACCCTGGCGGACAGCCCAGGTAATGCCGGCTTCATCGACGTCCAGACCGGCGTCGGCGATTATCCAACGGACGTAACGCTCCAGTTCATCGGCCGACAAGAGCTGGAACTCGAAGTGTTGGGTCCGACTACGAATGGTCGGCAAAACCTTCTGCGGGTCGGTGGTCGCCAACACGAAGCGCACGTGGCCGGGCGGCTCCTCAAGCGTCTTGAGCAGCGCGTTGGACGCGGCGGGCGACAGCATGTGGACCTCGTCGAGGATGTACACCTTCGTGCGCCCCGGGGAACCCACCGCCGTGCGTTCGATCAGGTCACGAATGGCGTCGACGCCGTTGTTCGACGCCGCGTCCAACTCGAACAGATCGAAGCTGCGACCGGCCTCCATGTCCTGGCACGGTGTGCAGTCGCAGCACGGCTCGCCCTTCTGGAGGTTCTCGCAGTTGAGCGCCTTGGCCAATATTCGTGCCGTCGACGTCTTGCCGGTGCCTCGGGGACCGGAGAACAGGTAGGCATGCGTGACGGAGTTGCTGTCGACCGCGTTGCGAAGCGCGCCCACGACATGTTCCTGTCCGCGAACCTCGTCGAAACGACGCGGTCGATATCGGCGGTAAAGGGACTGGTAGGCCATCGGGTGCGATCCTACTTGTGCCCACCGACAACCTCAGCGGCGGATCGATTCGCGTCCGCTCAGGAGCGTGGTCGCCGCATCGGGAGGCCCACCGGAGCCCCTCGG
>JBATWQ010000136.1:0-2333 GCA_049672765.1 Microthrixaceae bacterium
CGGCCGGGACCTTGCCCCGAGACTTGCCGCTCAACTCGGTCGACCCCTGTTCGCTTCGGCCATTCGGGTCGAGCCGACAGGTGTGACTTCGGTGCGCCTCGGTGGACGGGCGGTGTCGCATCACGAACTCTTGGGGCCTGCTGTGGTGACACTCCAGCCCGGCGTCCGCACGGTTGAGCCCGACGGCGACAAGGGCCCGGCACCGGTTGGCCACGTCGCCGAACTGGACGACGCCGGTGGGACCGTTCGCGACGCCGTGGTCGAGTCGGTGCTTCCGCCAGACATCGCGACAATGGACCTGTCGGAGGCCCCACGGCTGCTGGGCGGCGGAGCCGGGCTCGACTCGGCTGAGCGCTTCGAGCAGCTGAGACAGGTAGCAGCTTCGCTCGACGCATCGATGGGGGCGACCCGCGTGATCACCGACCGTGGCTGGCTTGGACACAGCCGACAGATCGGCACCACCGGAGTCGTCGTCGACCCGAATCTGTACATCGCCTTCGGCATCTCGGGTGCGGTGCAACACACGGCGGGGCTCGGACATCCCGAGCACATCATCAGCGTCAACACCGACGAGCACTGTCCGATGATGGAACTCGCGGACCTGGCGATCGTTGCCGACGCAAACGCAACGCTCGACGAACTGGACCGCCTGCTCGGCGGGGCGGGCGTGGACTCACCCGTGGTCACAGGTGGCGAATCAACTGGAGAGGGCGGAGCGTCATGACTGACTTCGACGTGATCGTTGTCGGTGCCGGTCCCGCCGGCTCGGCCGCAGCGATCGAGCTCGCCCGAGCCGGTATGAGCGTCTGTCTGATCGAGCGTGGTCCCTATCCGGGATCGAAGAACATGTACGGCGGTGTCATCTACGGCCGGATCCTCGACACGCTCATCCCCAACTGGTGGGAGGAAGTGCCGATCCAACGTTGGGTGACACGCCGCTCGACGATGATGATGACCGGCGAACAGGCGCTGACCATCGACTACCGGACCGAGAAGTGGGGCCAGGCTCCCTACAACGGCGCCACCGCATTCCGGCCCGAGTTCGACGCCTGGCTCGCTTCGCACGCCGAGGCCGAGGGTGCGACCCTGGTCTGCTCGACGACGGTGACGGGTCTGTTGCGCGACGGTGAACGTGTCGTCGGGGTGCGCACCGATCGACCCGATGGCGAGCTGACCTCCAAGGTCGTCATCGCGTGTGACGGGGTCAACTCGTTCCTTGCCAAGGAGGTCGGTCTCTACACACATACCGGGCCCGAGAACTTCACGCTGGGTGTCAAGGAGACGATCGCTCTGCCGCGTGAAGTCATCGACGAGCGCTTCAACGTTCGTGGCGATCACGGTGTCGACATCGAGATCATCGGCGCCACCGGCGATGTTCCGGGCGGTGGATTCATCTACACCAACGCCGAGAGCCTGGCGGTCGGACTGGTTCTGTCGCTGCCGGCGCTCGCGAAGGGGGGCCGTCGGCCCGAGGATCTGCTCGCCGACATGAAGTCGCACCCGGCGATTGCGCCG
Organism: Microthrixaceae bacterium; assembly: GCA_049672765.1. Classification (GTDB taxonomy): domain Bacteria; phylum Actinomycetota; class Acidimicrobiia; order Acidimicrobiales; family Microtrichaceae; genus JAGQSZ01. Next base: position 1,516 of record JBATWQ010000136.1, read on the forward strand.
CTCGTCGACGGGGGTCAGGTCGGGGAGTATTCGGCCCACGTGATCCCCGAGGCCGGCTACGACATGATGCCCGAGCTCATCAGCGACGGCTTCCTGGTCGCCGGCGACGCGGCCGCGATGTGCCTGGCCGCAGGGATCTGGCTCGAAGGCGTCAACTTCGCCATCGGGTCCGGCGCCGCTGCCGGACGGGCGTCGGTGCGTGCGATCAAACGCAACGACACCACTGCCGGCGGTCTCGAGGGATACCGCACGCGCCTGGAAGCGGGGTTCGTCATGGCCGATCACCGGAAGCTGCGCGATGCGCCCCACCTGGTCATGGGCGAGCTGGCGCAGAAGCAGTTGCCACAGCTGGCCTGTGGGATCGTCGAACAGATGTTCACGGTCAGGAACCCAGACCCCAAACCAGGGGTCGCCCGGATAGTTCGCTCCGAAATGAAACGCAACGGCATCAAATTGCGTGACGCAGTATCGCAAGGAGTGCGAGCCATGAGGTCCTTCGGATGAGCGCCGCGCAGAAGCCCGAAGGCGGATCCCCAGACGCTGAAGGAGGCGGACGCGTTGGCGAGGCACGCTCGATGAAGCGCTATCCGGACCTGAGCTTCGAAGCCCGGATGGACACCGTCGAATTTCGTGTCCACGAGCGGGCACACATCGTCGTCGACGACCGTAAGTGCGTCGACTGTTCGGTGCGGGGCTGCATAACAGCGTGTCCGGCAAACCTGTTCGTACCCACTGCTGACGGCGGAATCCTGTTCAACTACGAGCAGTGCTTCGAATGCGGCACGTGCTACATGGTCTGCAACGAAGAGGGTGCAATC
>JBATWQ010000137.1:0-8841 GCA_049672765.1 Microthrixaceae bacterium
GGCCGAGACCGTCTACTCGGCACCAGAACTCACGGGCATGGAGGCCGGGCTCATCGCCCTGTACCAGAAGTGCCCCCACCTGGGTTGCCGCGTGCCGTCGTGCAACAGCTCGCAGTGGTTCGAATGCCCCTGTCACGGCTCGCAGTACAACCAGGTCGGCGAGAAGAAGGGCGGGCCGGCCCCCCGGGGCATGGACCGTTTCGCAATGGAAGTTTCCGGCGGAGAGTTCGTAGTCAACACCGGGACGGTTATCCAGGGACCCCCGATCGGTACCAACACCACTGGTCAGGAAGCAGAAGGCGCCCACTGCATCGGTGGCGCAACCGGCGGTCACTGAGACCGCCCGCCTCCGGGCAGGTGGGACAACCTCACCAGCAGTTCAGATACAGCAATTCCGATTTGCCACTCAATTCGACATAGCCAGTTCATTCAGGCAAATCAATGCAGTTCAAGTAGCGACAAGCAGTACCAGCTAAGACCGTTAAGTTCGTGTCGCCGGTTCCGGTGACACCTGAGGGAGACACACGAGCACGTAGATGATCGTCGCAGCAACAACCCAACGAATCATTGGTTACGTCGTCCTCGCCGTCGTGTTGGCAGGATTCGTGGTGTGGCTCATCGCCAACCTGCGCGCATCCCGGGCGGAGGCGGGCTCCGAGATCGAGCTCGCCCCGAACCGCAAGCCATATCTGAGCGACGACGAACTCGAGACCAAGCAGCTGAACCTGGCTCTTTTCTCTGCAGCCGGACTGCTTGCGATCATCGGTGTCGCACTTCCCCTGTACTGGCTTGCCGAGCCCGGTCGCCAGGAAGGCGCCGTCGAGACCTACCACGAGATCTTCGTTGAGCGGGGCTTCGAGCTCTATGAGACCGGGGCGCAGTGCGTCGCCTGTCACGGCGGTGAGGGTTCGGGCGGTTCGGCGAGCTTCATCATCAACGACCAGAACGGTCAGTTCGTCGATCAGGTCCAGTGGATTGCCCCGGCGCTCAACAACGTCCTCTACCGCTACACCGAGGATGGCGTCCGCTACGTCCTCAACTACGGGCGTCCCGGTACTCCGATGGCGGCGTGGGGCGCACCCGGAGGTGGTCCGCTCACCACCCAGCAGATCGACAACCTGATCGACTACCTCTGGAGTATCCAGGTTTCCCCCAAGGAACTTCGCAGCACCATGGATGACACGGTCAAGTCGCTCAACGAGGGCCTGTACGACCGCATGATGAAGGTGCGCAAGTCCAACGAGGGTCTTGCGGATCCGCTCACGGCCAATCGCCTTTCCCGCGCGGATGAGCTGGCGCTCGGCGAGATCATCTTCAACAACCAGGAGACTGCCTCCGGGTCGTACTCGTGCGCTCGCTGCCACGTCGCCGGTGCCGCATACGGCCAGGCCTGGCAGCCCTTCGACCGCCTCAAGAAGGGGTCGTTCGGTCCTGATCTGACCGGTGTGGAGAATCACGCGACCGAGCAGGAACACTTCAACCTTGTCTTCAACGGAATGGAGCCCGGTATCGGGTACTTCTCCCGCAAGCAGGGCAACCCACAGATGCCCGCATTCGGCAAGAACGCCAATGGCGGTCAGGCTGACAAGGGTATTCCCGACAAGGGACCCGACGGCATGCTCTCGGTCGAGCAGGTATGGGCCGCGGTGAACTACGAGCGAAATCTTTCCAACGATTCGACAGTGAAGTCACCCGATGCCGGTACCTCGCAGTCGCCAACCTTCACCGGCGAGAAGTAAGAGGCCAGGAGCAAGAATGTCAGTCCTCGCAGCAATTGCATTCGACCCCACGATCCGAGGCATCCTCGTCGTGATGGTTGCGGTCGGAGTTCTCTTCGGCTCGCTCTATCTGATCGTCGCCACCAACACCGGTATCCGCAACGGCTTTCTCATCTCCATGGCAGCCCTCACGGGCTGGTGCATGTCGATGGGTCTGTTCTGGACGATCTACGGAATCGGCATGGTCGGTGCTGCACCCAGCTGGACCGCAAAGGAGATCAACTTCGACCGCAATGCGGCGGTTGTCACCGAGCATCTAGACAAGCTCCCGGATACCTCGTTGACCTCGGATGACCTTCCCAGCGCCCAAGAGTTGCTTACCCGCTACGAGGACAAGAACCCGAAGGTCCGCGAGCAGATCGAGGCCACCGAGGGTGAAGGCTTTATTCCGGACACGCTGACCGAAGCCGTGACCCTGGTTCCCAACCTCAAGGCCCAACTGGACCCGAAACTCGGGGGCTGGCGGATCCTGCCGGAGTCCGACTCCAGGCGAGGCGAAGCCGTTGCTTCGGTCGATGGTGCCCTTGCGGCCAACCAGGTCTTCGGATCCACGACCACCTCCGCCAACTACACGGTTTTCGACGTGTTCTTCTACGGCGGTAAGAGCGGAGCCGAGCCAGAGACCATTCCCGGTTCGCGGAACCTGCTGGACAAGGCCTGGCACCGGATCGAAACCACCTTCGAGCTGAAGAACCCGACCCTCTACGCTGCGGTGACCCTGCAGAAGAATGTCGCCCAGACGACGGCTCCCGGTCAGGCTCCGCCCCCGGCGCAGATAGACCAGAACGCTTCGATGGTCACCGTTGTCCTGCAGCGGAACCTGGGTAACAAGCGGGTCATCCCCTTCCTGTTCGCGTTGTTCAGCGGTGTCCTTTTCGCAGTGTTCTGCTCGATGCTCCACACTCGTGACAAGCGAGGCATGGCGGCACGGGCGAACTGGGATCCCAAGGCCAGCTGAATGGCTCAATACCTCCCGCTGTTCGTACTTCTGGTCCTCGCCGCCACTTTCGGTGGCATCAGCATTCTCATGTCCAGGATCCTGATGCCCCCGCGCCCGACGGCGGCCAAGACGATGCCCTACGAGTGCGGGGTGGTCGATCTGACCGAACCTCCGGAACGCTTTCCGGTCCGGTTCTTCCTCATCGCCATGATCTTCGTGATCTTCGACATCGAGATCATCTTCTACTACCCGTTCACGATGGTGTTCCGAGAGCTCGGCGCCTTCGGGATGATCGCAATCCTGATCTTCTCCGTCGCTGTGTTCGAGTCTTTCGTCTACCTCATCAGCAACGGGGCCCTCGACTGGGGTCCTGCCCGCCATGTACGTCGATCGGGTATGCACCTGGCTGCGGACCGGACGACACAGACGACGATCAGGCGGGTCGGAAACGATGGGCGTGAAGCCGCTGGCGTCGGTGCCGGTGACGCCGAGCGGGTGGTGGCCTGATGGGAATTGTCGAATCAGTCAAGAACGACGGTCTTGCGGGACTTGAACACAACTTCCTGACCGGCAAGGTCGAGGACGTCGTCCGGTGGGCACGCTCGCGCAGTTCCTGGCCTGCGACCTTCGGACTCGCCTGCTGCGCCATCGAGATGATGGCGACGGGTGGGCCGCACTTCGACATGGCACGCTTCGGAATGGAGGTCTTCCGGGCCTCCCCGCGTCAGGCCGACGTGATGATCGTCGCGGGCAGGGTTTCGCAGAAGATGGCGCCCGTGCTGCGTCAGATCCACGACCAGATGATGGAACCCAAGTGGGTCATCTCCATGGGCGTCTGCGCATCGACCGGCGGTATGTTCAACAACTACGCCATCGTGCAGGGTGTCGATCAAATCGTTCCGGTCGATGTCTACGCGCCGGGGTGTCCCCCGGGTCCCGAGACTCTGATGGACGCCATCGTCACACTTCACGAGCTCATCGAGAGTGGTGAAATCATGCGCCGCAGAGCAGCGACTGGTGCCGGCGCCGGAGTGCACCTCGAGCAGGCGCATGATTTGTCGGCGTTGACGATCGGGTCGCACTGATGGCCGAAGAGGACGTATCGAACGAACAGGCAGAATCCGAAGAGGCAGAGTCGGTGGACGCCGAGCCGGCGGAACCTGAGCCAGAACTCCTACACGGCGCGCCGGTTTCATATTCGCGTGGTCAGACCGTGCTCCATCCTTCCCGCGCCGAGTATCTGGCGCTGGTCAAGTCACTCCGCGAGCAGGGCTACTGGATGTGCGCGGATCTCTGCGCCGTCGACTATCTGACCGCCCAGAGCAACCGCACCCTGCCACCGGGAATCCAGCCCGAGCGCTTCGAAATAGTCGTAACACTTCTCAACAACTCCGAGCGCTCTCGTCTGCGCATTCGTGTCCAGGTGCCTGAGAACGAACAGTCCATCGACTCGCTGTTCTCGGTCCACCCATCGGCGGAGAATCCCGAACGGGAGGTCTTCGATCTGTTCGGCATCAACTTCGAGAACCATCCTGACCTGAGCCGCATTCTCATGCCGGACGACTGGGAGGGTCACCCCCTCCGTAAGGACTACTCGGTCGGCGAAATTCCAGTTCAGTTCAAACAGGCACCAACTTCACGCTGACATCTCTCGCTGGCCCGAAGTATGAGGCCGGTGGAAAACCATCACCCATGACATCTACCGACATCACCAACCTGAACTTGGCGCTCGACCGGCTTACGAGCGACGAATCCGTCCTTCGTCTATCCGAGACCGAAGCCGAAGAGAAATCCGGTTATCAGCCTCCGACCGACGACGGTCTGGGCGAGCGGATGATCATGAACATGGGTCCCCAGCACCCCTCGACCCACGGCGTTCTGCGCCTGGTGCTCGAACTCGAGGGCGAGCAGATCCAGCGGTCGAAGCCTGTAATCGGGTACCTGCACACCGGCATGGAGAAGCAGGGCGAGAACCTGACCTATCTGCAGGGTCCGACCAACGTGACCCGTATGGACTACGTGAGTCCGCTGTTCAACGAACTGGTCTTCTCGATGGCCACAGAGAAGCTTCTCGGTATAGAGGTACCCGAGCGCGGCCAGTGGATCCGCATGCTGATGACCGAGATGAATCGCATCAGCTCCCACCTGTTGTTCATGGCGACCAACGGTATGGATCTGGGCGCGGTCGGCATGATGATCTACGGGTGGCGCGAGCGTGAAGAGACGCTGCGCTTCTTCGAAGCCGTCACCGGCCTCAGGATGAATCACAACTACATCCGCCCCGGCGGTGTGGCCTGCGATTTGCCCTGGGGTTGGGAGGACGAACTGATAGCCATCCTCGACGTGCTCCCCGGTCGCCTCGAGGAGTTCGACCTGCTCATGACCGGTCAGCCGATCTGGCGTGACCGCCTGCAGGGAGTCGGTGTGATCACCGCCGAGGAGGCGCTCTCCCTCGGTGCCACAGGACCCATCCTGAGGTCGACCGGATATGCCTGGGATCTGCGCCGGGACGAGCCGTACCTCTATTACGACCAGATGGATTTCGACGTGATCGTCGGGTCCTACGGAGACTGTTTCGATCGCTATGCGATCCGCCTCCAGGAGATCCGCGAGTCGATCGGCATCGTTCGTCAGATCATGGAGAAGATGCCCGAGGGTGACTACAAGGCCCAGGACAAGAAGGTCACGCCTCCGCCCCGCGGCCGTATCGATGAGTCGATGGAGGCTCTGATACACCACTTCAAGATCTACACCGAGGGCTACAAGGTCCCCGAGGGTGAGGTCTACGTTGCGATCGAGAGCCCCAGGGGAGAGCTCGGTTGCTACATGGTCTCCGACGGGTCACCCAAGCCGTATCGGATGCACATTCGTGGACCGAGCTTCGTGAACCTCCAGACGCTGCCCCACATGATGAAGGACTCGTTCCTGGCAGACACCGTCGCGATCATCTCCTCGGTCGACCCGATCATGGGAGAGGTGGACCGGTGAGTCGACTTTCCGATCAGAACGAACAACTCGCGCAGGAGATCATCGCCCGTTATCCGCGTCCCAAGTCGGCGCTGATCCCGCTGTGTCACCTCGCCCAGGAACAGAACGGCTATCTCTCCGAGGAGTCGATGGTCCACATCGGCGAACTCGTCGGCTGCACCTCGGCCGAGGTCCTCGGCACCGCCAGCTTCTATGAGATGTTCAAGCGTCACGCGGTTGGCAAGTACTGCATCAACGTCTGCACAAACATCTCGTGTCAGTTGATGGGCGGCGAGGAACTGCTGGAGCACGCGGAAGAAACTCTCGGGATCCGTGCCGGCAACACCACCGCCGACGGAATGTTCACGATCGAAGATGTCGAGTGCATCGCGGCCTGTACAGAGGCTCCCGCCCTGCAGGTCAACTATCGGTACTTCCACCGGCTGACCAACGACGACTTCGACGAACTGGTCGGTGAACTTCGCAGCGGCGCGCTCGACGATGTAGTTCCTCCCCACGGGACTCTAGGCAAGGTCCGCCAGGACCTGACCGGTGACCGCATCGCCAACATCACGCCCCCTGAGGCGCAGACCGAGCCCGAGTGGTTGAAGAGCCCCGGAGGCCAATCATGATCGGCACCACGACCCCGGCCCCACAGATGCTCGACGGAGTACCCGCGATCGTCTCGTCCCGCTTCGGGGTGGCCAACGGCCACACGATCGACGGATACCGCAGCACCGGTAGCTACACGGGCTACGAAGCGATCCGCAAGGTCCTGGAAATGCGCCCCGAAGAGGTCGCCTCGACAGTCAAGGACGCTGCGGTCCTCGGCCGCGGTGGCGCAGGATTCCCCGCCGGCGTGAAGTGGGGATTCTGTCCCCCCGGCGTATGGCCCCGATACATCGTCGTCAACGGTGACGAGTCCGAGCCCGGCACCTACAAGGACCGCGTTCTCATGGAGCGTGATCCGCACCAGATCATCGAGGGCTGCCTGATCGCGGCGTACGCGATCGGCGCCGCACAGGTGTTCCTGTATGTCCGTGGAGAAATGGCCCACGCCCAGGAGCGCATCGCCGCCGCACTCAACGAGGCCTACGCGGCCGGCCTGGTCGGCAAGAACATTCTCGGAACCAATTTCAGCGTCGACATCGTCCTGCACTGGGGTGCGGGTGCCTACATCGTCGGTGAAGAAACAGCCCTGATCGAGTCGCTCGAAGGCAACCGTGGCATGCCACGGCTGAAGCCCCCGTTCTTCCCCGCGGCAAAGGGCCTGTACATGGCGCCAACCGTGGTCAACAACATCGAGACGCTGTCGAACATGCCATGGCTGTTCACGCACTCGGTCGAGGAGTACCGCACCATCGGTACCGAAGCTTCACCCGGGACCCGGCTCATCGCGCTGTCGGGACACGTGAACAACCCGGGAGTGTTCGAGGTTCCCCAGGGGAGCACGACCTTCCGCGATCTGTTCGAACTGCCCATCTACGGCAACGGCATCCGCAACGGACACGAACTGAAGATGTTCATTCCGGGCGGCGCATCCGCACCGTGGATGTTCCCCGAGCACGTCGACCTGCACATGGAAGGTCGCCTCATCGGCAGCGAGGGTTCGATGCTGGGCTCCGGCGCGGTGGTCGTCATGGACGAAACCACCGACGCGGTCAAGGCTTCGCTCCGTCTGGTCCGGTTCTTTGCCCGTGAGTCCTGTGGCAAGTGCACGCCGTGTCGCGAAGGCACCACCTGGCAGGAGAAGATCCTCCAACGCATCCTCGATGGCAAGGGACGCCCCAGCGACATCGACCTGTTGTTGGACGTGGGTGACAACATTTCGCCCGGGCCATACCCGGTCGCCTCGGACCCGAACCAGGGTCTGGAGGCAATTCCCTACCCACCTCGCCAGACGACAATCTGCCCACTCGGACCTTCATCGGTTGCGCCGTTCACATCGGCGATCAGACGGTTCCGGGATGAATTCGAATCCAAGATCGTCATGCGCGACCTGATACCGGTCGCTGCGGAACCGATCCTCGAGGACGCCACGACAGCAGGGCACGACAGCGGAGCAGGAGCCCATGTCTGAAAAGCCGCTTCCGACAAAGGTCACCGACCCGGTAAATATCACCGTCGACGGCAGTGACATCACCGTGCAGAACGGTGAACTTCTCATTGAAGCTTGCGAACGCAACGGGACCTACATTCCCAGGTTCTGCTACCACTCGCGGATGAACCCGGTGGGCATGTGCCGCATGTGCCTGGTCGAGGTCGACTCTGGTCGTGGTCCTGCGCTGCAGCCGAGCTGCATGATCCAGGTCTCGCCCGAAATGGTCGTCGACACCAAGAGCGATCTGGTCCACAAGGTCCAGGACGGCGTTCTCGAATACCTGCTCGCCAACCATCCACTCGATTGTCCGGTCTGCGACAAGGGCGGCGAGTGCCCCCTGCAGGACCAGACGATGGCCTACGGTCCGGGTGAGTCACGCTGGGTCGAGGAGAAGCGTCACTACCAGAAGCCGATTCCGATTTCGGAGACGGTCTACCTGGACCGCGAGCGCTGCATCCTCTGTGACCGCTGTACCCGGTTTGCCAAGGAAGTCGCGGGCGATCCGCTGATCCACTTCATCGACCGCGGGTCCAACACCCAGATCAACACCTTCCCGGACGAGCCGTTCGCGTCGTACTTCTCGGGCAACACGGTGCAGATCTGCCCGGTGGGTGCACTCACCGCCAAGCCGTACCGGTTCAAGGCCCGTCCGTGGGACCTTGCCGAGGTCGAGTCGACCTGTACCGACTGCGCCGTTGGCTGTCGGGTTTCGGTTGAATCAAGCCGCAACCACGTCCTGCGCATCAACGGGATCGACTCCGATCCGGTCAACTGGTCGTGGCTCTGCGACAAGGGGCGCTTCGGGTTCGAGGCGCTCAACTCCGAAGAACGCCTGCGCGAGCCATTTGTCCGCAACGAGTCCGGTTTGTTCCCGGCGCGTTGGGCCGATGCGCTCGGCGCTGCAGCAGATGCAATCCGTGCCGCCTCGCCAAGCGCCATCGGCGTCCTGGGTGGCGCCAGGCTCACCAACGAGTCCGCCTATGCCTGGGCGAAGCTGGCGAAGGGGATCATCGGGACCGACAACGTCGACGCCCAACTCGGCGACGGACTGGACC
>JBATWQ010000138.1:0-5583 GCA_049672765.1 Microthrixaceae bacterium
TCGACGAATGGCACACCGGACGCCTCGGCGAGGAGTTCGCGGCGCCGCGCGACTTCGCGGCCAAGGCGGTCCACGAGTCGCCCCAGACGCTCGCTGTCGTCGCTCCGCACCACCTCACCGACGTTCACCAGGGGTCTGATCTGTTGGAGCGCTCCCGCTCCACCGTCGATCCCGTACAGGTGCAGGTCCTCGGGAGCAAAGCGTCCGGTGAGGTCCGAGGCGATCCGGCGCAGGGTTGTCGTCCTTCCCGATCCGAAGACTCCCGTGACCAGCAGATGCCCCTCCGTGGTCAGGTCGACGACATGGGGCTCGCGTTGCTGACGACGAAGGTCCTCGGTCAACCCGACGGCCGTCTGCAGATGACTCGGAGGTTGCGAAGCGCCGCCACCGTCGGTGGCCGTCGTGTTGCTGTACTCCGCTAGTTGTTCATCGGTGAGGACGCTGGGCAGCGGCTCCAGCCACAGACTCCGGGCCGGTTCGATCCCCTCGGTCTGGGCTGCCCGGCCGACTGCTTCGACCACCAGATCAAGTTCGGTGCGCGAACCGCTGGCCTCCCGATGAGGAGACGCCCCGTCGAGCCGCACGGCCCGAACCGCGGAGGTCTCATCCCGAACCGGCCGGGCTATCCGCGCCGCGCGGAACGACCGCAGCGAGTCGCCAGCTCCCAGTCGGATGATCCCCACGCCTGGTGATCCGTCGGGGATCCGGGCGGCGTCCCGGGTGCCCAGGATTTCCATCGATTCGGAATCGGCGACCACCCGGAGACAGATCCACAGGTTCGTGTTGGTCCGGATGGCGTGGGTTATCGCCCCCGCAGGACTCTGGGTTGCAAGAAGCAGGTGGATCCCCAGGCTCCTGCCCTGCGTCGCAACTGTGTCCAATCGACTCTTGACCCCCGGCAGACGTTGCACGAGAAGGGCGAACTCGTCGATCACCACCAGAAGGTTGGGTAGCCGTTCGACTTCCTTACCCAGCGCCTCGTAGGCCTTGATGTCGCTGACCCGGGCTGAGTCCAACAGACGCTTGCGTCGGTCGATCTCCGCGTCGAGAGAGGTGAAGGCCCGCTCGGCAAGCGTCTCGTCGTTCTCAATGTCGGTAACCATCCCCACGACGTGGGGTAGGGATCCGAACTGGGCGAACGTGGAACCGCCCTTGAAGTCGATCAGGAACAGGTTGAGGCGATCGGGCGGGTTCTGGAGCACCAGTGCCGTGATGACGCTCTGCAGCAGTTCGCTCTTGCCGGATCCGGTCGTGCCGGCGATCATTCCGTGGGGTCCGTCGCGCCGGATCCCGATAGTCACCGGATCGCCCGAGTCCTCGGCACCAACCGCAACGGTGAGCGGAGCGCTGCGATGGTGTTTCCAGGATTCGGCGACGTCGACGTCGGCCGCGGTGCCAAGCCCTAGCAACTCGACGAGTCCTCCCGAGCCACTGGCTTCCCTGGCCCCGGTGATACGGGCGAGTTCGATCGCGAGTGCCTCGGCGCGGCGGGTTTCGACGACGTCCACCCACAGCGCGCCCTCGGGCGCGTTGCGGTAGCGACCGGTCACATAGCCGTAGGGCCTCCCGTCCTGGTCGTGGATCGCCAGGAAGGCCGCCACCCCGCCCGGAAGTTGTCGCTGATCGTCTGAGCCGACGATCACCAGTGTGCGATCCTGAGCACGTCCGATCAGCTTGGCCACGTCGTAACGGATGGTTGAGTCCGGTATGACGATCAGCGTGACAGGGCCGAAGAGCCCGCCCGCTCCCCCGGCGTTTCTCGTTCCGTTGGCACCGCCGTCCAGCGACTCTGCCGCTCGCAACAGGACCTCGTTGGCGCCAGAGTTGGAACTGCTCAAACCGCCGGTCGGCACCTGGGGAAACCACCGACACCATTCCCACGAATTGTCGGTTCCGGCGACCCAGATTCGCAACTGGTCGGGCGGCAGTTGAGTTGCGGCCTCAAGGATCATCCGATTCAACAGGCCGCGGACGTTCTGGCGGGTTCCTGTGACCCCGAATGAACCCAGCGAGGTCGACGGTACCGTGATCGGAACCTCACTGAGCCAGCGGTGGCGCTCCCCCAGTTCATCAACCAGCGGGGTCAGTTCGGAGCGCTCTCCACGAGGCTCCTCGATGTCGATGGCCGCCGGCCGTGTACCGGTCCCGATACGAACCTCGAGCGCGTCGTGATCGGAAGGCCGACGTTCCCAGATGCGCGGAGAGCCCGCCGCGATTCTGGTTGCAAGTGCGTCAATTTCGGGATACAGGTCAAACAGACGAGCGGACTGGGACTGGCGGACGTTGTCCAGCTCGTCGTCCAGTTCGTCGATCCGACCGAGGAACACGGTCACTTTGTGGCGACGACGCGACTGGTCTCCAAAGATCGACGCCAGGATGCTTACGATTCCGATTCCACCGGTGATCAGGCCGAAGATCGCATAAGACGGGTTCACGATCGCGAGTGTCAGACCGATCAGCACCGCTCCCAGTCCGCCGGCGATCTGCCAAACCATTCCCCGGCCTCGCAGCGAAGTCGTCTCGGGGACTTCCAACGCTCCGACGTGATGGACCTGTACCGGGTCGACGGTGCGGGGAAGCTGGTTGATCCGCCTCGGCTGCCTGGTCGGCCATTTTCTGCCCCGCGCGGCGGCCAACTCAGATGCGTCACCTTCGCCAAGCACCAGTTGTTCGCCGGACCAAATGCCCGTCGCGTGCCATAGGTCGTCGGGATGTAGCAGGGCTCCGTCACGTGGCCTGTAGAGCAGTGTCTGCTGGGATGTTGTCGGAACCTGCGCGGCAATCGCGGCAGTCGCCTGGGCGACCGTGGCGCCGGTCGGGGCTGCGACAGACATCTGGACGGTGCTTTCGTCACCTTCGAGCGAAACGCGCACGTTCATGTCGTCCGAACTCGGTCCGCTTCGGAACGTGGCGCTCATATCCGAGCGACCGAAGGTCAGGACATCACCGTCCGCCAGTCGTGCACGGCCGTCGACGGGTGCACCGTTCATGAAGGTGTGGTTCGACGAGGCCAGGTCCTCGATTTCCACCACGCTCCCGGAGATGTGGAACACCGCGTGGTTTCGGGACATCGTCGGGTCTTCGGTCGAGATGTCGCACTGTGGATCCCGACCGACTGTCATTTGATCGACGATCGTTTTGGCTACCTCGCGGCCGTTGATGGCGACCAGCACCGCGTCCGAAGCAGCGGCGTCGGAGTAGCGGGACAGTCGCAACACAACCATCGTGGTCGCACCGATTTTCAACAGGTCACCTGGCGAGAGCGAGGTCTGGTCGATCCGATCGCCGTTGACCCGCGTCCCGTCGAGTGACTGCAGGTCGGTGACGGTGAGCCCTGAATCCGAGACGTCGATCCGACAGTGCCGACGACTCACCGTGGAGTCCGATAGTCGGATATTTCCCTCGCGCCCGAGCATCACCGAACCGTCGATCGGAGTGGTCAGGCCACGATCAGGTCCCGAGGTGACACGAATGAACAGACCGTCGGTCATCGAAGAACGTCTCAGCAGGCGTTCGGAGTACCTGGGATCAAATTGATCGCCAGGGAAGCGGTCTTGGTCTGCCCGTCACGGGATGTAACCGTGGCGGTGACAGTTGCACTACCCGGATTCAACCCGCTCGTATCGAAGTTCGCCGAGGTCTTGTCGTTGTAGTAGCTACCGCCGCTCCAACGGATCGAGGACCACGGGACGTTGATGTTCACACTTAGCGTGTAGTTGCAGACCAGACCCTCTGGCGGGATGTACCAATTCTGTGAACCAGAGATCGAAACCCTCAGAGGAGTCGGCGGCGGCTTGGGCGCGGCTGTCGTGGTGGTCACCACGGGGGGCGGCGGGGCAACGGTTCCGGTTCCGGTCGGGGTCTTGCTCGTGGTTGTCTTCTTACCCGTCGCCGTATCTTGGGGTCGGGTCACCACCTCGGCTTTGACGTCTGCGGGCGGCACAACCGGCAGTTGGACCGCAACGGCGTATGACACCGATGAGGTTGCCCCGAAGCGGCTGGTGGCAACGACCTTCAGTACGTTCTCGCCTAGCCCCAGACCGCTGATCACGTGGGACCAGGTTCCATCAGGTCTGACAACGGGTTTGATAGCCGGTCTGCCACCCGGCTTCACGTCCACAATCTCGACTGTCGAGGTCGGATCGGTCGCTCCGGTCAGGGTGAAGGTGCTCTCGGTCAGTTGTAGTCCAGCCGGCGAGATGACCTTGACTGTGGGAAGTGCCGCACGCTCGGCGGCGAACTCCTTGTCCGACTTGAGCTGATCTGCCTTCCATTTGTTCAATTGCTTCACGGTTGTCTTCGGGTCGACCTTGATCGTGTAGCGGAACTCTGACTTCTCTTTCGGCTTCAACGAGATGTCCCATGCGATCACCGGATCATCCTTGATGACCTGGTGCGCCGGCTCCGATCTGATTGCAGATGCCTTCGGAACGAGTGACTTCGGCACGACCTCGTAATGCTTTCCCGAGACCGCCTTGTCGGTCCGGTTCGCGACCACCAGTTCGCCGACCAGCGTCTCTCCATCGACCGCCCAAGTTCGGCTGACCGTTCCGACCGGAGTGGCGGCATCGGTGAACTCGACCGAGACCTGCTTCGCCGCCGACGACAGTCGAGTTGGTTCGGAGTCCCTTCCCATCCACAATGCGATGGCGCCGATTGCCACTACGAGAACCCCGGCGCCGATCGCTCCCAGTAGAACCGGCTGGCGACTCTTGTTCCCGGAGGGCATTGGCGCCGGCTCATCCAGATCCACGGCGTCATCTTCGGAAGCGAAGGTCGCCGCAGCGTCGTCCTCGACGGGAAGCTGACCGGTGGTCGGACCATCGGTGACCGGGTCATGGTTCGGCAGGGAACTTTCGACAGGCAGAACCCGCTCCGGCTCCGCAGCCCGCTCCTGCTCCGCGACCGGTTCCCGCTCCGGCTCCGAAACGACAACCGACTCGGGCAGGATCGTGGCCGCTACCGCTCCATCGTCGAAGCTGTGTGAAGGGCTCTCGTCATCTCTCGATGAGGTGTTCTCGATGCTGCGGGTCAGCGTCGGAGGCTCGGCCTCGGCCTCGAGTAGCCCCAATGCGTAGGACCAGACCTGGACCGCAAAATCTGCCGTTGCGCCATCGAGTCCTGTTGCGCTGAGAACTGCAACGGCACCGTCGACATCGATGCTCTTTGACATCAGTCGTTCGGGGATCTGCTCGCTCGCAGCGCGGACAACGGCGTCGATCTCAACCCGGCGGGTTCGTGCCTGCGCCCCCAGAACGTCGCTGACCATTCCCTGAATGCGACGTGGCTCGGAAACGACGTTCGTGCCTGCCCGTCGTACCGCCTCTGCCACTGCCCGGGCTACGAGAACCTCATCAGTCGCGTCTCCCATGACTCTCCCTGTGCCGAATACTCCCACGGACCATTCTCCGCTGAAGGGTAGAGCCTTCAAATCACCGGAGCGACGGGAAATCCTACCCACCACAACTTTCGAGCAAGGGGCTTCAGAACTGCTTCGAGCCCGCTGAAATCGCATTGTCTCGCCGAGCCGGGCCCAACTCGGAGGGTGGCTCGCTGCGCCCCTCAGTTGCCTTGGTCTTTGTT
>JBATWQ010000139.1:0-4741 GCA_049672765.1 Microthrixaceae bacterium
TTTGGTCAGCTGATCGACTGCGAGAACCACCGCAACCACGGCGGCCACCAGGCCCCAACGACCCGGGCCGCTGGGACGCTTGAGGGAGTTCTCGGTCACGGCCGGGCCACGCGCGGGTTTGGGGTCACCTGAAGCTGCGGGTCTTGTATTCGACACGTTCCCGAGCGTAGGGGATGGCCTTGAGCCTCTCCTTGGGAATCGCCAGACCGGAATACTCGCAGATTCCGTAGGTGCCCTTCTTGATGCGCTCAAGGGCCGCGTCGATCTCTTCGACCGTCTGCATGGCGCTTGCCGCACGGGCTAGATCCATATCACGTTCGACTGCGAGGGTGTCACCCTCGCCCGACTCGTCGTCGAACTGCACGTCGCCGGGCTCGCGGTCCCTGGCCAGGGCGTCAGCCTCGTTCTTGAGCGTTGTGGCCTGATTGAACAGGGTGAGGCGCTCCTTGTTGAGGAGCTTCACCTGGGCGTCGAGAAAGGCCTTGTCGAAATGTGCCGATGACTTCTCGGGGGTCTTCGCCTTCTCGGGTGCTTTTGAGGGGACCGTTGCCCTGGTAACCGGACGGGCCGCAGCCCTCGAGGCGGGCTGCGCTGTGGATGATTCCTTGTTTGCCATTTCTTTTGCTGCTGATGCCTTTGCTACTTGTGCCTTCGCCGCTGATGCTTTGGCGGTTGCCTTCTTTGCTGCAGATGTGCTGGCAGATGACTTCTTGGCAGCCGAAGACTTTACGGCCCTAGTGGTAGCGGCGGTCGACTTTGTCGTCTTGGAGGCTGAGGACGCCGACTTGGCGTCGGGCTTCTTTCCAGCGGCCCTCTTGGCCACCACCTTCTTTACGGCGGTCTTCTTGGCTGCTGCCTTGGTCGCCGTTGCCGCAGTTGAACTGCTCGCCTTCGTCTTGGTTGCTGCCTTCGCCGTTGCTGCCTTCGGCGTCGACTTCGCAGAAGTTGACGTGGACGACTTTGCCGCAGCGCCCTTTGCCGCCTTGCCAGCGGGTGCCTTCTTGGCGGCAGCCGCCTTCTTGGTTGGTTCTGCGGCAGACTTCGTCGCCATCTTGGGTCCTCCTCTACATCCGCCCGACATTGCGTCATCCAGCGAATGGTCCGAGCACCCTAGCCGGGAAGATAGGTCAAGTCAGGGCAACCGGCACTCTATTGAGCGAGCGCTTGAAGTGCCTGTCGAACGACCGGATGGCCGGTCAGCGTCTCCAACCGAAGCGGCGGGCCTTGGAGTCGACGCCGCCGTCCAGAAACGCCGCGAGGGCCTCGTCATCGGAGTCCTCAGCGGTGTTGACCGCTTGGTCCAACTCTTCGAGGTACTTGTCGCGCGGTAGGTCAGTTCGAGAGACCGCCTGGGTCGGACGGTCGTCCACCTCGTCTGCTCCGACGGTTGACCCACCGTAGGAGCTGACCGCTGCCGTGGCCGAGGTCGACGCGTTGGTGGCAATCGGTGCTGCGGAAACCCGCTCGCGTGCCGAGGCCGGCTCGTCACCAAGTGTTGACTCGAGCTCCGACCAGCTTCCCGGGCCCCAGCTGTCGCCGGCGGCCGAAGCTTCGCCGGTCGTCATTGCCGGGGCCGAAGTCAGGTCCAGGTAGTTGTCGGCAACAGCGGAACCAGCGGAGCTTGTAGCCGGTTCAGAAGTCTGCTGCTCCATCGAGACAGACTGCTCTCCAGCAGCGACTCCACCACCGCCGTCGGACGGTGAGTCAGGTAGAACCTCTGGCTCGGCGGCGGACGTCGCGTCTTCTCCGGCAGTAGCCGCTGGGGCGGGCAGAGGTTCATCGACGGGTGACTCTTCTGCGAAAGCGTTGTCTGCAGCGTTGCCCTCGGAGGAACCGATGACCTCGTCGGGAAGGATCGACATTCCTTCGCGGGGGCCAATTGCGGTGGGATCTTCAGCCAGCGAGTTGAGCTCAGCAGCGGTGCGCATCAGGTCCTCGCGGTAGCCCGACAGGCGTCCTTCGAGCTGGACGATGACTCCTTCGATCTGGCTGCGGCGGCCTTCGAGTTCGGTCACAGCTTCGAGCGCCGCGGCGTGACGATCTGCGTACTCGTCCTCGGCCCGTCGACGGGCATCGCTCACGATCGCCTCGGCCTCGTTGAGTGCCTCGGCCATCTGCCGATCGCCCCGACCCCGAGCCTCATCGAGTAGTGATTCGGCACGTGACTCTGCGTCCTGAATTGTGGCGTCCGCGGTGCGCTGGGCGATGACGAGGGTCTTTGCAACCCGCTCAACCTCGGCGTTCTCGTCCGCCTGTGCCTCGCGCTCTCCAGCTGCGGCCACAGAGCTTCTCAGTGACTCGGCCTCGGCACGGGCAGCACGCGCTGCGTCCTCGGCGCGCCGGATCCGCTGGTCCGCCTCTTCGAGAACACGATTTACCTCGGACAGCTTCGCTTCACCATCCGCCAGTCTCGCTTCGGCGGACGCGGCGCGTTGCTCGGTGTGTCGGAACTTGGCGAGCATCTGGGCGAACTCGGTTCCGGTCTCTTCGAGGAACGACTCGACCTGGTCGATGTCGTATCCCCGACGCCGCTCGGCGAATTCGGCCTTTTCAAACTTTTCGGGAGTCAGCTCCATGGTTCGTATGGTAGCCGTGCTCTTCCGCCCGTCAGTGGATCCGGGGACCCCGTCAGTTACAGATGATCTGCTGGATGATCGTGATCCCGAAGATCACCACCAGCGGGGAGAGATCGAGTGCAGCTGCGCCCAGACGGACGGGAGGAATGATCCTGCGGAGTGGCCCCATGATCCACTCAGTGGCGGTGAAAGTCACCCGGTAGATCTGATCCATCACACCGGTCCCCGGGGGGAACCAACTGAGGATGATTCTGGCGAAGATCAGAATCATGAAGATGTCCAGGGCAAGGCAGATGACGCTCAACGACAGATTCTTTCCATAGCAAGGGGTTCAGGCCAAGGGAGCTGCGGCAACGGAAATCACGGCCGCGCGCCGATGTCCTGGAGAGATTGGGATCAACGGCCCTCGTCCAGGCCACCCTCGCGAATCCGTCGACGTTCGTCGTCGGAGACCTCAGCGCCGTGGGGCGTCAGAAGAAACACCTGATCTGCCACTCGCTCCATGTCGCCCTCGAGGCCGTAGCAAAGGCCGCTCGAGAAGTCGATCAGACGACGTGAGAGATCACGGTCGAGTCCCTGCATGTTGACGATGACCGGCTGATTGCGGCGGAACTTGTCGGCGACCTGCTGCACGTCGTTGAAGCCCGTCGGTGAGACCACGAAAGGCTTGGCCGAGGTCGGCAGTGAGCGGACTACGCCCCTGGTCGGTTCGACCGGTTCGGGCACGGAGTTCATGACACGTACCCCACCGTCGCCTTCGTCCCAATCATCGGACCCGATGGGCGAGACACTCGAAACGGAACGGTTGGAAGACTTGGGGTGGGGAACTGCACGAACTGCGGGACGATCCTGAACTGGCGCTTCCTCGTAGGCATTCGAGTCGTAGTCGTCATCGAAGCCCGACCCTTCGTAGGACGAGTTCTCGTACTCGTCCTCGTAATACGGCTCGGCACCAAGCCCGAGCCACGATTTTGTGCTTTTCATCCAGTTCGACATTGCCGTCTCCTCCGCCGCGCAGTGTAGTTCCAGCCTGCACCAATCGTGGGTACCAGACCCTCAAAAATCCACTCAAAACCGGCTGCGTTCTCAGCGTCTGGATCGCAGCGAGCCAGTAGGGTGACCGACCCGCCGCACGGGTCGGCGCGCCGACATCCGAACGACGAACCCGGGCGTCCTACTTGAGGAAGGACGGAACGTCGAAGTCGTCGTCGGGCTCGAAGAGGGACCCGTCGTCGTCGGATTCGGCGAAAACGTCGGTGATCGGGGTGGCCGGTTCGGCCCTCGCCTGGGAAGCGGCTCCCGAGTTGGTGTTCGCTCCACGACCGTGGGACTTCGTCTCATCCCAGCGTTCGAACCCTGCAGCGACGACTGTGATACGGACCTCGTCGCCCATTTCGTCATCGATGACGGCACCGAAAATGATGTTCGCCTCGGGGTGCGCGACCTCGTGGATGACCGACGCAGCCTCGTTGACCTCGAACAGCGTCAGGTCGGAGCCGCCGGAGATGTTGAGCAGAATCCCTCGGGCGCCGTCGATGGCGGCCTCGAGCAGCGGCGATGAAATCGCCTGGCGTGCCGCTTGGAGGGCACGGCCCTCGCCCGTGGAGTAGCCGACGCCCATGAGAGCACTGCCGGCGTCGCTCATAATCATTCGCACGTCGGCGAAGTCGGTGTTGATCAGACCAGGGGTGGTGATCAGGTCGGTGATGCCCTGGACGCCCTGGAGCAGGATCTCGTCCGCCATCTTGAAGGCATTCAGGACCGACGTCTTTTCGTTTGCGACCGTCAGCAGCCGATCGTTTGGAATGACGATCTGCGTGTCGACCTTTTCTTTCAGGGTGCTGATTCCCTGGTCCGCCTGGACCGACCGGCGACGTCCCTCGAACAGGAACGGCCGGGTCACCACGGCGATGGTCAGAGCGCCCTGACTCTTCGAGATTTCAGCGACAACCGGCGCTGCACCTGTTCCGGTGCCTCCGCCCTCACCCGCGGTCACGAACACCATGTCTGCGCCGCGGAGGACCTCTTCGATCTCGGAGCGGTGATCTTCGGCTGCCTGACGTCCAACTTCGGGATCAGATCCGGCACCGAGGCCCCGGGTCAGTTCGCGACCGATATCCAACTTGATGTCGGCGTCGCTCATGAGCAGCGCCTGGGCATCAGTG
>JBATWQ010000140.1:0-6855 GCA_049672765.1 Microthrixaceae bacterium
CTCTCGGGCAGAACCGAGAGTCAGACGGAGTCACGACGATGCCACTGTATGAATACAGATGTAAGAACTGCGGCCACCAGTTCGATATCCAACAGTCGATCTCGGAAGATTCGCTAACCGTCTGCCCCAACTGTGATCAGGCCGAGCTGCGCAAGGTGTTCCAGCCCGTCGGGATCTCCTTCAAGGGAAGCGGGTTCTACAAGAACGACAGTCGTTCGTCGGGTTCGTCGTCCTCCAAGAGCTCTTCGAAGGGCGCCTCGGATCCGGGTTCCTCGAGCTCGGATTCTTCCGGCTCGACCTCTTCGGGCTCCAGCACCACGGAGTCATCCGGCTCCGGTTCGTCAGGGTCCAGCGCCAGCTCGACAAGTTCGACCTCGACAAGTTCGACCTCGACGAGTTCCGACTGACTCGGGTGCCTCCGGGTTGCCTCCGGGTTGCCGGCGGGTTGCCAGCGGGTGGCCAGCGGGTTGCCGGCGGGCCGGCGTGCTTCAGACCGAGGCCGGCTGTTCGACGCTGGCCATCGCCCGCTGGATCAGGTGGTCGAGCAGCGCGATCAGCACCATCTTGACCGATTCGCGGGAGCGGGCATCCGCCCGGACGAGAGGAATCGTCTCGGACAGCGCCAGGGCTTCACGAACGTCCTCGAGCGAATGTGACCCGGCATCGGGGAATTGGTTGACGACGGCTACGAACGGAATGCCGCGACTCTCGAAGTAGTCAACGGCGGCGAAACAGTCCTCGATTCTGCGGGTGTCCAGAAGCACCACCGCGCCGAGCGCGCCCTCGACGAGGTCGTCCCACATGAACCAGAAGCGTTCCTGCCCCGGTGTTCCGAACAGGTAGAGGATGATGTCCGAGTCGATGGTTATTCGACCGAAGTCCATCGCCACCGTCGTCGACGTCTTCCGACCGACCTTGGACAGGTCATCGATGCCCTCCGAGTAAGCGGTCATCGTCGCCTCGGTCGTCAGGGGCTCTATCTCCGAGATTGCTCCCACGAAGGTCGTCTTCCCGACACCGAAACCGCCGGCGACGAGAAACTTGACCGGCTGGGGCCCATCAGAGGGTGCTGGAGGTGCGACACCAGCCGACGATGCGCCTGTCTGGTGTTCAGAGTGCTCGTACTGCATCGATCATCCTCAGGAGCAGGGCTGGCGTCGCGATCGACGTCGCCTCGTGGACTCGGACGAGCCCGGCGTCGGCAAGATCCCCCACGAGGATCTGGGCGACACCGAGCGGAACGCTTATTCGTGCACCGATCTCGGCGACCGAGATGGGTGTCTGACATAGCTCGACTATGCGGGCGTGTTCGAACTTCAGGGTGCTGGGAGGTTCGACGTCGGTGACCACGACGAGCGACTCGACCCGAAGCTGCACCCGGGCGTGCTTCGCACGTCCGCCGGTGATCACGAATGGCCTGACAAGACTCTCGTCGTCGGTTTCCTCTTCCGATTCGGATGCAATCGTGGGCTGGTTGGACCCGGAGCCCGAGATCATCTCGGGTGGGTACGAACCATCACCCTCCGATGTCGGGTTCCAGGGTTCCATAGATGCTCCCGCTCAGCCGGCGGACAGTGCGTTGCGCAGGCCGACCCGCACCTGCGGGGTGAGCACCGTGCCGAAGCGGTCCACGAGCATGGTCATTTCGTACCCGACCAGGCCCACATCTGCGTTCTTGTCGGTGAGGATGCCCAGGCAACTGCCGTCCGAGATCGACGCCACGAAGAGAAAGCCCGTTGTCATCTCGACCATGACCTGGTCGACGGCTCCGTAGCCGAAGCAGCGCGACGCTCCGAGCGACAGGCTGGTGAGACCAGCAGCGATGGCCGCGAACTGGTCGGCCCTGCCCCGATCGAGGTTGGTCGACATCGCCATCAAAAGCCCATCAGAGCTGACACACACCGCGTCACTGACGCCGGGGGTCTGCTCCACGAAGCGCGACAGCAGCCATGGGATCTGTTGGATCTGTTCGTTGGTATCGGTCATCACTTGCTGGACCTCCAGTCCTGGGACATCTCCGATTCGTCGAGCTCACCGAGCGGCGAGGTGTTCGGGACATCACTTTCGAGTACTGCGGCTGAACCTTCGCCGGCGTCTGGAATTGTTCGACCGCGCCTTCGACCTGCTTGGAACGATGCGAGCCGTGCGCGGACCTCATCTGCCGATCGTTCAACCGACTTGGTGGGTGCCACGGTCGCGTCGGGAGTTCTGGCCGCGAGGGACGCACCGGGAACCCGCCTCTGCAGCCCTGAACCCGACCCAGCCAAGGTGGACGGAACGGAGACCTGCGGATTCTCGGGGATCGGAGCTGACGGCGGTCGCTCGGTCGGCGGCGGTTTCGTCGGTACCGGCTCTACCGGAGGCGCCTCACCCGACGGCATCGACGCCGGAGAATCGGATGTCGCCGCCGCAGCCGGGGCGGGTTCGACATGCCAGTCCTGCACCGGAGTATCGGTGTCGGCGGTGAACACTGGCGGGGTGGTCCGAGCTTCCTCGTCTGCCGCGTTGGCGGATGCAGGCGTCGGTGGCGCCGGATCTGGGGTGATCGTGGGCGCAATCCACCAGCGTGCCGGCTCGTCAGAGGTCGCACCGCCGAACATCTCTGCAACCTCATCCGAACTGACCGTCAGGTCATCCGCACCGTTGGAGGGGACGTGCAGGTCGAGTTCATCCTCGGCTTGCGCAGGTTGCTCCGACGGGAGCATGGGGTCAGGTTCCGAGGGTGACGGATCGGCCGGAGTTGACCCGTCGGTAGGAGCCGCATCCGGCGAAATGGCTTCGAGATCAGAAAGGTCCAACACGCTGTCGAGCACGCTTTCGACCACACGGTCCCACCGCTCGGGCTGGAGGTCAGCCACCTGGGCGTCTGCAGCCTGGAGGTCAGCCACCTGGGCGTCTGCAGCCTGCACGTCAGCGACATGGCGTTCGGCCATCCGCCTATCGATTGCCAGATCTTCGACCTGGAACTGGTTGGGAACACGGCTCAGATGTGCGTCACGCAGGTCTGGAACTTCCTGCTGTTCTGGAACCCCACCGTCGACGTGTGGGACAGCCGTTCCCGGAGCGAAGGGCACGGGGCCCTGCTCACGGGCGGCGCGGGTCCCGGGACGGGGGCGGGCGGCGGCCCCACGATCTGGAGCACCGAACATTGCGGCTGCCGGAAGCGTGATGATCGCACTCACTCCACGACCACCGGTTGTGGGCTGCAGTCGGACAATGACACCGATCTTGGCAGCAAGCTTGGCCACCACGTACTGACCCAGATAGCGCGTCGGCATTCCGTCGAACTCATCAAGTCCGGCAAGGCGGTGATTCGCCGCCATCAGTTCAACATCGGACATTCCAACGCCGTGGTCGATGACCGCGAACTGGTATCCACCCTGCCCGAGCGGACCGCCGTCGATCTCGACGGTGGTGTTCGGGGGCGAGAACCCCAGGGCATTCTCGACCAGTTCTGCGAGCAGATGGATCAGGTCGATGACCACCGGACCGACCAGCGTCGAGTCACGCAGATGGCCAATTCTCACGCGTTCGAAGTCCTCCACCTCGCTCATCGCGGCGCGGATGATCTCTGAGACCTCAGCGGGCTTGCGGCGGCGGCGAGGCGTTTCAGATCCGGCGAGGATCAGCAACGATTCGGCGTTACGGCGCATGCGGCTCGCCAGATGGTCGAGCTTGAAGAGGTGCTCGAGGAACTCCGGGTCGGTCTCTTCGGTCTCGAGTGACGAGATGAAGTCGAGCTGCCGCACGAGCAAGGTCTGATTTCGCCTACCAAGGTTGGTCAGCGCCTCAGCCTGATTGACCCGGAGTGCCGCCTGCTCACTCGCCAGACGCAGCGCCGTGTTCTGTACATCGTTGAATGCGGAAGCAACTTCATGAACCTCGGCGGCTCCCTCGGCACGTATAGCGGGTAGCTCCCTACGTGAGTCCGGGTCGTCCTGTTGGGCCTTGACCGCCTCGGGCAGACGGACACGGGCGACATCCTCGGCCTGGACCGCGAGGGCAGCGAGCGGCTTGGCGATGGATCCAATGGCTCTGCGCAGGAGCATGACCGTGATGAACACAGTCAGGATCGCCGCAGCAGCAGCCAACAGGAGGAGCCTGCGGCTCGACGCCGCCAGGTCGTTCACCGCGTTGACCGCACCGGTGTTCGCCTCTTCCTGCAGTGCACGCAGATCGTCGGTGCGTGAGTCGACTCCGGAGCTCCAGGTGTCCAGATCGACCTCACCCAGATCAGCGAAGGCAGCTTGGCGAGCGGCGTCGGCGGCCGCCACGCCGTGCCCGACGCGGTTGGCGCGCACGCCCATCTCATAGGGGGCTGAGGTTGCGGCCAGATCGAGCAAGGAGCGCTGCGACGCAGCGAGTCCTACCAATACCTGGAACTGAACCGGGGTGATCTTGTCGGCCCCAGACAGCAGCGTCAGTCGATCGGACTCTTCGGAAGAAGCTGCCTGCGCGCGGGCAAGGTTGTCCGAGGTCGAAGCCCAAGCGGCATCGATGGCACCTGCGGGGTCGATCGCGGTGGTCGCCAGATCGAGAACGCTGTTGATCGCCGGCGACAGAGTGGAAATGGCGGCGTCGCCACCCAACCCACTAGAGGCCACGGCGTTCGCTCCCGACACCCACCGAAGCGTCGTGTCGGCCATGCGTTGAAGTTCCACGTCCATCGTCTTGACGTCGCTTGCTATCAATTCGGCGGCCTGGGTGGCACGCGTCCTGCTCGCAGGGCTGATCGCCTCGCCCTCCACCAATGCGGATCGCTGGAGCTGCAGCTCGTTGGCCAAACCGAATGCGGTTGTCGCCATGTCGGTCCGTGCCTTCAGGGCAGAGGCGTCCCCGGATTGCTGAAGGCCGCTGTAGACGCCGAAACCGGTCACCGCCAACAGCCCGACCAGAGGTACGGCGAGAAGGATCAGGAGCCGGCCACCAATTCGCATCCGATGGCTGGAGGGCTTCCGATCTGCTCTGAGCTGTTTCATCCTCAGAGCGATCGTCATGAAAGTCGCCGAGGTTTAGAAAATGCTTGCCCCGGGCGAGGCCCTGCTGGCTCTGAGGCAGGTCCCTCCGGGGGACCATCACCCCGGTGGTGCGATGAAGTACTCGAGCCTTCATCTCGTAGGATTGACCCCGCATGGGAAAACGTAAGCGTCGAAATTCACTGCCCGCTCCTCCTTCACCGCCTGTCGTGGCGGGACTGGTTGGGCCGATGCGGACCGTTCCGGCAGGGATTCCCAGGCCTGAGTACGCACTGACGGGTGAGCCGTCGTCG
Source organism: Microthrixaceae bacterium (assembly GCA_049672765.1). Classification (GTDB taxonomy): domain Bacteria; phylum Actinomycetota; class Acidimicrobiia; order Acidimicrobiales; family Microtrichaceae; genus JAGQSZ01. The sequence continues at coordinate 5,270 of JBATWQ010000140.1, forward strand.
CGGGCGAGCCGCGCTATCCGTACACCGGACGAGATCGCTGCCATGCGGGTTGCAGGCAGGGTCGCAGCCGAGGCCCTCATCGAAGTGGGCCGCAACATCCGGCCCGGAGTGACCAACGACGAACTCGACCGGATCGGTCACGAGTTCATGGTCGAGGCCGGGGCCTACCCTTCGACGCTCAACTACCGCGGATTCCCCAAGTCCCTGTGCACGTCTGTCAACGAGATCATCTGTCACGGCATTCCCGATTCCCGCAAGCTCGTCGATGGAGACATCGTCAACATCGACATCACTGCCTTCATCGAGGGTGTGCACGGGGACACGTCCTGCAACTTCCTGGTCGGCGACGTCGACGAGGAGTCATTCGAACTGGTTCGCCGTACCCGCGCCGCCATGCACGCGGGCATCGACGTCGTGAAGCCCAACGCCCGGATCTATGAGATCGGTCGAGCCATCGAACAGTCGGTCGCCCCATACGGGTACGGCGTCGTGCAGGAATTCATCGGACATGGAATTGGCGATCAGTTCCACACGAGCTTGCAGATCCCCCACTACTACGACCCGCACAACGACACGGTCCTTCTACCCGGCATGACCTTCACGGTCGAGCCGATGATCAACCGTGGTTCTCGCCGCCTTGAGATGTGGGACGACGGTTGGACCGTTTCCACCCGCGACCTTCAGCGTTCCGCCCAGTTTGAGCACACCGTCCTGGTCACCGAGACCGGGCACGAACTATTGACCGTCCCCACAGAGGGTCCCCCGGCCGACGAACTTTTTGCCGACGTTCGCCTCGGTCTTCAGCCAACCCCCTGATCCAACGGGAGGCCCGAAGGTGGCCGCGTCCCTACACAGTGTTCTTGCGCGCCCGCTGGGGCCGATTCTCCGCGGGATCGAGCGCCTGCGGTTTCGACTCCGGGGCTCGTCGCTGGCCCGACGGAAGGCCCTGCACCGGGCGTTCAGCCTGACCCTTGTCGCCGCCGTGACCCTGGTGGTTCACGGGACTCTCCGCAGCGCGGAGGCGGCCAGGTCGGCCTGGGGCGCGACCGTTTCGGTCGTCATGACAACTTCCCCGGTCGAGGGCGGCGAGGCCCTTGGCAGGTCGACGCTCCATCTGGTGGATGTCCCCAGGGCAATGGCGCCCGCATCGGCCCTCTCGAAGTTGCCGACCGGTCAGAGGGCGCGAATTCCACTCGACCGGGGAGAGATTCTGACTGCGTCGAAGGTCGCCGAAGGCTCAGCCGGCCCAATCGCGGCCCGGCTGGCCACGGGAACCCAAGCGGTCACGTTGCCGCTGGGCGATTCGCCTGCACCGCTCGCCCGCGGCGACCTGGTGGATGTCTACGGGATAGTGCCCGATCGTGGCGGGACGGCCATCACCAGCGCTTCGATGACCGTGGTCGCACGGTCCGCTGTGGTCATGGAACTGACGGACTCGGCCGCGACCCTCGCTGTTGTCGACGACGAGGTTCCGGCGACCGTCGAGGCCACTGCAGGGGGCGGCCTGCGCATCGTAATCACCGGCTGAGCACCTCGAACTACGGGCCCCCGGCCGGGCACACCCGCGCCCCGCCACAGGTCGCGGT
>JBATWQ010000141.1:0-18923 GCA_049672765.1 Microthrixaceae bacterium
CGTGTAGGTGAAGATCGCGGGATTGTCCGACGCGATCACGGTGGACAGCGCTCCCGAGAAGACGATGCCGAGGAGCAGTCCCATGGCGACACCAAATATCGAGATGATCAGCGACTCGCCGACGATCGCAAGCCGCAACTGTCGCCTCGACATTCCCACCGCTCGTAGCAGTCCCAACTCCCGGGTTCGCTCAAGCACCGATAGCGACAGGGTGTTGGCAATGCCGATCAGGGCGATAATCACCGCCAGCAACAACAACCCGTAGACGATCGCCAGGAAAGTGTCGAAGGGTGCGGTTTGGGCCTTGACGTACTCGGCGACGTTCTGCACAGAGATCGCAGGCATGTCCGCTACCAGCTTGTCGAGCTGGTGTCGCAACCCGGGCACGCTCGCATCGCTGACGGCCTTGACATAGATGAGGAAGTCCACGCTGAAGATCCCGAGGCTGTTCTCGTTGAACGTAGACAGTGGCACGAAGAAGTCGCCCATCGGCGAATCGGTAGAGAAGGTGGCCACCAGCTTGAGCTTCTGCTGCCCGGTCTTCGCGAAGTACACCGGAATCTCTTCACCGAGCTTCCATCCACGCTTGTCGGCCGTTGCGGTCGAGGTCATGATCGTCCCCGCCGCCAAGTCCTGTTCAGAACCCCGGATCTTGCCGAAGTCGAACACCTCGAAGATCGACTTCGGATCGATTCCGACCATGAACTGGTCCTGACCGGGGGGCGCCGTGCCCGCCGCGCCGACGATCGGCCCAATGCTCGATTCCTCGGCGGCCGCCCCGGGATGGGCGCGGCCGTACCTGTCGGTGAGGCGGACCGGTCCGAGCCGCATCGGACTTGCCACCTTCACGTCGCCGAGGGCGCTAACTTCCTTGAGCGTTTCCGGGGGTATCCCGGCGGCCAGGGACAGTGCCTCGGCACTGACGATGTAGTCGGCCTTGACCGAGGTGCTCACGGCGCTGTCGACGCTGGCACGAATCGAACTGGCCAGGATTGCGATCAGAGTCACCAGGGTGACCCCGATGGTCAGCGCCGCCGCGGTTGCCGCGGTTCGTCGAGGATTCCGAGATGCGTTCTCGCCGGCCAACCGGGAGATCACCGACCCCTGACGGAAGGGCACCCGCGCCAGCACATGACTGACGGGAGCAACGATCAGTGGACCCAGAACGAGTGACACTGCGACCAGCACCAACGCGGCGCCAAGGCCGAACTCCGCAAGGTGGCTCGGTCCGACCTTTGCGAAACCGGCCACGGCGAGCCCCGCACCGACGAGCAGCATCAGCGTGCCCCAGACGATCCGAGAACGCGACACCCCCGCTCGATCGATCTCTGCCTCGGAGAGCGCCGCTATTGGCGGGACACGCGACGCCCTCCATGCTGGAACGAATCCGGACACGACCGTGACGCCGATACCCACTCCGAACGCCAGCGCCACCTCGAGGAGCGACAGCGAGGGAGTGCTGGTGTCGACCCGGAAGAGTCCGCCGACCACCGACTTGAGCGCCGTAGCAAGGACCACTCCCCCTAGCAGGCCGACCACAGATGCGATGAGCCCGACGATCGCCGCTTCCAGAACGGTGGACGCGAGCACCTGCTTGCGCCGTGCCCCGATCGCCCGCAGCAGGGCTGTCTCCCTTGTTCGCTGGGCGACGAGGATCGAGAAGGTGTTGTAGATGATGAAACAGGCGACGAAGAGCGCGACGTAGCCGAAGACCGAGACGAAGGTCGTGAGAATGTCGACGATCTTCGAGATCGAATCACTGCTCTCCTTGATGAATTGTTCGCCTGTGAGGACCTGGACGGATGGAAGCGCCCCGGAGATGGCGTTGGCGAGTGTCTGTTGGTCGATGCCATCCTCACCACGCACGGCGACATAGTTGAAATGGCCGGGAACCTGACCGATTCGTTGCGCGGTGGCCGTATTGAACATCAGGGCGGTTGCCCCGATCGACACGTCGCCCTTCTCGCCCAGACCCACGAGTCCGACCAGCTTGAACTTCTCGGTACCGCTGAAGGTCGATACGGACACGATGTCGCCTATCGAGTACCCCGCCGTCCTGGCCGCGGCCGAGTCGAGAACCATCTGGTCGTCGCCTTCGGGCCTATGGCCCTTGTTCAGGGTGCCCAGCTGCAGGCCCTTGTCGTCGATCCAGTTGTAGACGATGGTCGGCGGACCGAAACTGGACCCCGAAATCTTTCCATTGCTTCCGATAAGTTGCGCGCTGAAGGACTCGACGACACCCGATGCAGACGCAACTCCGGAAACGGCGTCGACCTTGGAGACGAGGGATTCCGGGACCGGGACGTTGACGGACTGCCCGAAACCGAGTTCCTGCTTCTCGGGTGACCGCACAACCGCGTCGAAGCCGCTGTACGCCTCGCTCAGAACCGACCCGATCGAGTCCTTGAGGATGGTGGATAGGAGTTGGGTGCCGGTCAGGAACGCGATTCCCAACATGATCGCCAGGCCGGTGGTTGCCAGTCTGCGCTTGCGCGCCAGGATGTCCTTGAGCGCGACCCGAAACATGTCGTTCAGTCGCCCAGTTGTTTCATCAGATCGAGCACGCGCTCCGCCGTGGGCTCGATCATTTCGTCGCGGATCTGACCGTCTGCGAGGAACACGACCCGGTCTGCGTGGGCGGCGGCGGTCGGGTCGTGGGTGACCATGACGATCGTCTGACCAAGGTCAGCCACGGCGTGTCTCATGAACTCCAGCAGATCGGTGCCGGATCGCGAGTCGAGGTTGCCCGTCGGCTCGTCCGCGAAGACGATCCTGGGTTGGGTCGCCAGGGCCCGTGCAACCGCAACCCGCTGCTGCTGGCCACCGGAAAGTTCGCTCGGCCGATGGGTCAGGCGGGGACGCAGTCCGACGGTGTCGATCACCTGGTCCAACCACTCCTGGTTCGGCTTACGCCCGGCAAGGTCCATCGGGAGTGTGATGTTCTCGGCCGCTGTGAGCGTCGGGATCAGGTTGAACGCCTGGAAGATGAAACCGATGCGATCACGCCGCAGTTCGGTCAGCTCGGACTCCTTGAGGGTGTCCAGGTAGGTGTCAGCGATGAACACCCGGCCACTACTCAGCTGATCAAGACCGGCGAGGCAGTGCATGAGGGTGGACTTACCCGAACCCGACGGACCCATGATCGCGGTGAAGCGGCCCTGCTCGAAGCTGACGGTCACCCCGTCGAGTGCCCGCACCTCCGTGTCGTCGGAGCCGTAGACCTTGACGGCGTCTATTGCTCCTGCAGCGGCCAGTTCAGTCGTCGGTGCGGTCATCTAGGCGTCCTTCCGATTCCCTCGACGGGAACGAGGGAATCAGACGACTTTAGTGTCTGGCCAAATTCGCCCGGAGGCGACCGGGACACAGGAGGCGGCCCATCTGACCCAGTGCTCCGGCGTCTTGGGGACCGCACTCCTTGCCACGCCGAAGAGCCGCCGGGCCTGACGCTTCTGGCCCAGCCTGGCCGCCGCGACTCCACCGATCGTCGCGTAACGGGCAAGCAGGGTGCCGTCGGGAATCGGTGTCCGCGCCATCGCGTCGATCGCCTGCATCGCCCAACGGAGCCTCAGTGCGTCACCGGTCTCGGCCTCCTGCTCAACTCCGGGGATGGCGAGCGGCTCGTTCCAGCGCAGCAGTGGCTCGGGGGTGAAGACGATGGATTCGCCGGCCCGACTGGTTGCGGCCACAAGTTCGAGTCCCATGGTCACCGGGTCAGCGTGGTCCGTGTTCTGCAGCGCCCTGAACCGTTCGGTGGGCGCGGCGAACGACCCGGTTCGAAGGCATGCCCGCACTCCCGGGCTTCCCGGCACATCTATCGGCGTTATCGATGCTTCGCTGCCATCGGAGAACCGCTGCACTCCCCCGCAGCTGACGAACCCCGCCGAGGTCGCGTCGATGAGCCTGCCAAGTCGGGCCAACCATCCGGGGTTCACTTCGTCCTGGGGGTCCAACAGGATCGTCCAGGAGCCCCGGGCCCGGTCGATTCCGTGCTTGCGGGCACCGGGAACGTCTCCCGCGTCGGCAGGGCTCAGGCTGAGTCGGACCCGCTGGTCCGCCACGACCCTGACGGCCTCGGCGCTTTGGTCCGTCGAGCTCGAATCAACGACGACTACTTCGACCGCGGCGAAGGTCTGTGAGAGCACACCCGCGACGCAGCGACTGATGACGTCGGCATCGTTTCTCAGTGGAATGACCACGCTGAAGCGGGGGCGCACACCAATAGTGTTGATCACCTGCGGGCCGAGCGGTGGGACCATCGACCCGGCCGCGGGGTCGGCACGTGTCCGGTCGGTGCCGGTCCGTCGTTGTTCCGCTAGCGCTGCGGGGTGATCAGGTACACGGTGACGTCACCGTGACCCGCCAGCCTGGTCAGGTCCAGGCGCTGCCTCAGGTCGTGGAGCGGCCAGAGGTGCCCGTACTCGGGGTCCTCGTCGATCCAGACCAGGCAACTCTTGTGCTTGGCCGATGAGCGCTCCAGCCGGGCAAGGTCATCTGTGGGGTCCGTCGATTCGAGCGCTGTGCGTTGGGGACTCCATTTGGAATCCAACCGGGGGTAGAGAGCGTTGGGCAGGTTCGAGTAGTTGGTGCACCCGGCCGGTACGGCATTGAGCGCTGGATTGTCCCTTACCTCGACGAATGTGTCGGCCGCGTAGTCACCCGGGAAGTAGGGGTGACCCATTCCGAAGGCGACCATACCGACGAGCCCGGCGCACAGGTTGGCGGCCGCCCAAAGGTGCACGGCGCTGTAGGCGGGACGGCTCAGACTCCCACCTTTCGGATCTGAAAGCCTGTCCAGCGCCGCCAGAACGACGACAAGCAGGGGGAAGTAGGCGGGGAAAAGTAGTCGGAGGTCGAGTTGGTTGAGTGCGGTGGTCGTGCGGACATAGAGCATGTACGCCATGTAGAGGCACGCGAACATGCCGATCAGCCCGATGGGAGTTCCCAGCAACCCGTAACCACGGCTGACGACCTGTCGCAGACCTCCGACCGAATCGGACCCACCGGTCGGGATGGCCCCGGCGGTGTCCGGGTCCGCAGATGGTTCGGTGCCCGAGCGCCGCTTCGACAGAACCATCCAGAGACCGACTACCGCTGTGATGGTCGCCACCACACCGATCGCGGACCAGATCTTGGTAGCGCCGTTGGCGACGCCCGGCACCAGGAACCTGCCGATCGTCGCGGTCAGATCGAATCCGTTGTCGATGAAGCCGCGTGCCGATGTGTGGCGTTCGCCGGTGAAGGTCTCGTCGATGTTGTAGTTGCGCAGCATCCACACCGCCGGAGCAATCACGGACACGACGCCATAGAGGATGCCGTTGCGGACCCGCTCGACGACCTTGCTCCGAGTATCGAGAAGGATCCACAGCCCACCGATCGCGATCAGGACGAGACCCACGTAGCGGACGCCGAACGCCAGCCAGGCCAACATCGCAGCGATCACCAGGTCCGCGATTGAGCCGTCCTCCCAGAACCGCGTGAGCACGAGCATCCATGTAATGACGACCAGGGCGAATGCCATGTCGGTCATGAGGACGTGACCGAGCCCGACCGTCGCAGGACCGAGCGCCAGGACGATCGTTCCCAACAGAACGATCCGTTCGCTCGCGACGACCTTGCGTAGAAGCTTGTTGCCCAGAATCACCACGCCGACGGACACGAGAGCGTTGAGCAGCACTGCCGCACCGACCGTGCCCAACGGGGTCAGGCGTGAGACCAACGCCATCAGCCCGGGCCAGATCGGGGGCCAGACGGTCACCGGTCGCTCCAGGAAGTAGCCGTAACCATCGCCACGGGCGAGTGAGTCGGCGATTGCCTGATAGCCGACCCCGTCGTCCCCGATCGAGATTCCGCTTGCGTTCGCAATCAGCACCGCGGCGAATGAAGCAGCGCCGAGCGCCCACACGATCCACCGTTGGTCCCGCTCCGAGCTCGAGACCTCAGGACCCAACTCTGCTGCCAGATTCACGGCGCAAGTGTCGACTCCGACGGGTGTATTCCACAAGTCAGACGTACCCCGGGGTGGGAGGGGCGGAGAGCGAACCGGGTTTGCGGCGGAATGGGGACGTACAGGCGCTGTGACAGGAGTCGCCCCCGATGCTTGCATTTGTTAGCAAAAACCGTTGACTCAGCAAACCACGCTAACTACAGTTAGCAGGGTAGTTAGCAGTACCAACCCGGCCGGAGCCCCCCGCCCTGCCACGAAAGAAGAGTGCAACATGTCAACAGTTCTGAATCGTGTCACCGAAGTGCAGGATCAGGTCATCTCGGCAATCACCAACGTCAACGAGCCCCTCACCAATGCAGTGAACGTGGCCGTTGCCTTCGTGATCGACAAGGCCCCCCAGATTCCTGCGGTCCCCTTCGCGGACAAGCTGCCCACTCCGAAGGAACTGATCAACAACCAGGCTCGCTTCGCCTCGAAGCTGGTCACCACCAACAAGGCTGTGGCACTGAGCCTGGCAACCGCCGCTCAGCCCCTGACCGACCAGATCCTCGATCGCAAGTCACCGGCGTCCCGCAGCAAGGCCGCCTGAGCTACTGCGACAGATTCGCATCGAGACCCAATCCCCCCCTTGGGTCGATAGCGACAGAAACGGACGATCCTCCCCCGGATCGTCCGTTTCATTTTTCCAAGTCCCGGTTGATCCAGACCCCAGAACTCGCCGGTCTGGTCGGAAACCTGAAGTCTGGACCGGCTCCTTCAGGCAGCGCTCCACCGCAGCAACTCGCCGGTATGTTCTACCGCTGGAAGCGCTTCTTGATCACCAGAGCCGGGCTCTCGACGTACTTCCACGAGAGCATCGCCACTCCGACCGTCGCCGCGTAGGCGATGGGGCCAGCTGTAATGACGGCTAGGCGGGTTCTGCCGGGCATTGCTCCGGCGACGGCTCCGTGGACGACGAAGAACACGAGCATGTGCCATATGTAGAGGCCGTAGGAACGCTTTCCCAACCAGACGAGGACCGGGTGTGCCAGCAGCCTTGCGACCAGGCGGTCGGGATTCCTCACCAGGTCGACCACCCAGAACGCAAGGACCAGCACGGCAAGGTTGGCGAACCCGCTCACGAAGGGGCCGAAGTGCGGGAACCCCCCGAGGCACAGCGCCATCACGAAGATGACCATGGCGATGTCGCCCGAGAGCCTCGCCAGGCGCTGCGCGCGCTCTGTGAGATGGATCGGCTCGATCCTGAACAACATCGCGGCCAGGCAACCCAGGACGATCGAATCAGGCCTCATGATCGAGATTCCGAACAGGAACGAGCTGAGCGTGCGGGCACCAAGCTCGGGCTCGAGGGTCATTCTCAGTACGGGCCAGAGGATCACGAATCCGATCATGAACGTCAGCAGAATCCGCAGCCTGATGACGCTCATGGACTTCATCACCCAGATGAACGCGATCGGCCAGACGAAATAGAACTGTTCCTCGACCGACAACGTCCAGAGTTGCACCAGCACCTGGCCGGCAACTCCGGTCCAGGCGACGAAGAAGTTGTATGAGTACAGCCCTGCGGCCAGGAACTCGTGGAACAGCCGCGTCCGGTCGTCGCCGCCCAGGACGATGATGTAGAGGAGGAAGACGCCGAGCAATGAGTAGAGCGCCGGGAACAGCCGGAACACCCGCCGTAGATAGAAGTCGCGCAGCGAGTTGTTGCCCCGCTTCTGGCGCTCTTCGAACAACAGCGTGGTGATCAGAAACCCCGACAGCACGAAGAACAGGTCGACCGCGATGGGAAAGCTCTTGACGTAGAAGCCGTAGTCGCCGCTGAAATGGAAGATCATGATGAGCGAAACGCTGATCCCCCGGGCTCCGTCCAGGGTCGGGCTCCAACCGAGTTTGCGCTCCGAGGGCGCCGCCAGCCGATCGACCAGCGTCGACCCTTGCCCAACCGATTCCTTCATGACGACGGCTGCTCTGATATCGCGTTGCCATCTTGAGGTCTGCGGTACTTGGTGTCCTTCAGCCGCAGGAACGGCTTCTCGACGAACTTGAACGACAGCACGCCGGCGCCGATCCCCAAAAGACCGCCGATCAGCCCGAGGATGAGTCGCCTGATTCCGTACACGTCGTGAATGGCCGGGTAGATGGGCAGCAGCGCCGGAATGTGCCACAGGTAGATCCCGTAGGACCGGACCCCCAGCCACTGCATGTGTTTGTTGCTGAAAAGCTTGGCGACGAACCCCTCGGGTCTCAGGTAGAGATCCAGGACGAAGGGGCCGATCATAAGTAGCGCCACTTGGTAGCCGACACCACCGAACAGGTCGAAGAAGCCCCTGCCGAAGAGCCTGAAATCTGGAAACCGGTTGCCGAAGGCGGTGAACGTGAAGAACGTCATGAAGCCGACGAAGCCCCACGTCTGCAGCCCCTTGCGCCACTTCTCGGTGAGCGGGCTGGGTGCGCCCTTCTTCAGAATCGCGAGCAGGCAACCAAAGATGATCATGTCCGGTCTGACCGCGGCGATGCGGTAGATCGCTCCGGCGACGGTGGGGTGATCCAGGTCGGTGTAGTCGACCGCTCCGACAGCGCTTCCCTTTGGGCGGACCATGGCGATCTGGTTCTGAAGGCCGAGTCGCAGGCCGATCATCAACACGATGAACGAGACACAACCGATGATCAGGGTGCGGTCAGATGCCCTTCTGGCCTTGGCCAGAACCATGACCAGCAGGAACGGCCAGATGAAATAGAACTGTTCCTCGAGCGAGAGGCTCCAGGTGTGCCCGATGACGCCGGTGACCTGGTTGGGGATGACCGCTGCGACCAGATAGTACGAATACGTGGCGGCACCGACGATGTCTATCCACCATCGACCCATGTCCACGTCCATATTGCGGCTGACAACGACAATGTTGACGATCCCCAACATGGCGGTCACCAGCAGGAGCATCGAATACATCGCGGGAAAGAGCCGCAGGATGCGCCGCTCGTAGAACCGTCGCAGGTTGTTTGTATTCGTGCTCGCCCGCTCATCGAGCAGAAGCGATGTGATCAGAAACCCGCTCGCCACGAAGAACCAGTCGATGACGATGACGGCTCCGCCGAGGAATGAAACAACCTCGGAGTGGTAGAAGACGACGATCAGTACGCCGAAGCCACGAAATCCGTCGAAAGCAGGGGTGTGACGGAGTTTGGGCCCCTCCAGCGTTATCAATCTGTCGGCATTCGCCATTCTGTGCCCCCGCGGAAGACAATCGCCGCCGTGTCCTGTGTCGGCAACATATAGGCGCCTGTTGAGGCTGTCGATACGAGGAGCCGACACGGCGTCGGTGCCCGCGGCGATGGTCAACCCGCCTGAACCCGGCTCCGCTGGACTTCAGATGTCGAGCGACTCGCGGTCCACCAGGTCCGAGTTGTCGAGGATGTACTGACGCCGCCGCGAAACGTCGTTGCCCATCAGGGTTTCGAAAAGATCGCCTGCATCTACCAGGGCCTCGGCGTCGGCCATCGTGATTCGCCTCAGGATGCGGGTTCCCGGGTCCAGACAGGTGGTTGCGAGTTCTTCGACGTCCATCTCGCCCAGTCCCTTGAAGCGCACCCACTGGAGGTTCTCGGCCTTACGGTTGCCCTTGGACAGCTCAGCTGTCAGCTGGTTGCGGTGGTCGTCGGAGAACGCGTGGATGACCTTGTCGCCGACCTTGACCGTGTACAGCGGTGGTTGGGCGGCAAACACCCTCCCGTCCTCGAGCAGCGGGCGCATGTAGTGATAGATCAGCGTCAGCAACAAGCAGCGGATGTGGCTGCCGTCCACATCGGCGTCACAGAGGATGATGATGCGCCCATAGCGGCTCTGTTCGAGGTTGAAGTCAGGCCCGGAGCCTGCCCCGACCGCTGTGAACAGCGCCTGGGCCTCGGCGTTGTCGATCACCTGTTTGAGCGTCGACTTTCCGGCATTGACGACCTTGCCACGCAGGGGAAGCACAGCCATGTACTCGGCGTTGCGACCAGCCTTCGCCGGACCGGCGGCCGAGTCGCCCTCGACGATCAGCAGCTCTGAGTTGAGCCCGTGGAGACGACAGTCGGCCAGCTTGTCCGGCATGGATCCCGAACTCAGATTGGCGGCCTTGCGACGGGCGTCGAGGGTCGCCTTGGTGGTGACCCTCGTGAGGACGGCCTGAGCGACCTTGTCGCGCAGGGCCGCGATGTGGGTCTTCTTGCCGCCCCCTTCCACCCAGTTGGTGAAGTTGTCGCGCACCACTTCGTAGACGATCGACTGGATTGCAGGGGTGCCGAGCTCTTGTTTGGTCTGCCCCTTGAACTGCGGTTCGGGGAAGGTGACCTTCAGGGCCGCGACCAGTCCCTCTTGGACGTCGCCCTTCTCGGCGCGGTCCTTGCCCGACTTGGCCAGCCGGGCGAGCTTCTTGGTGCCAGCGAGAAGGACATCGTTGCTGACCTTGGTCATCGCCCGTTCGAGCCCGGCGATGTGGGTGCCACCCTCGGGGGTCGGGATCGTATTGACGAAACTTGTTACGACCGTCTCATAGCCCTTGACCCAACGCATCGCGATGTCGACCGTGCAGGTGCGTTCGACCAAGCTCATCCGACCGTCGACCGGGATCTTTTCTTCGAATTTGCCGGTGCCGTGCAGGGTGATGACATCGGTGACCGTCTCACCGATGGAGAGCGTTTCGACCAGGTCCGCCAAACCTCCCTTGGCCACGAACTCCTCGACGTCACGCGGAGTCGAACCCCGCTTGTCGATCAGGCGAACCTTGAGTCCAGGCACCAGGAAACACACCTGGGAACAGTGCCCACGAACCAGCTCGTGCTCGACGGTCAGCCCCGGATCGAATATGTCGAAGTCGGGCCAGAACCGAACCCTGGTGCCGGTGCGACGCGGCGGAATCTTCTTGACGACCTCGAGAGTGGAGCCGGGCTTGAACCTGCCCTTGTCGTCGAAGCGGCCGGGTAGCTGATTCTCGAAACTGAGCCGGTGGGTTGCGCCGTCGCGGTCAACCTCGACGATGAGCTTGGATGCGAGTGCGTTGACCACTGATGCGCCCACACCATGCAACCCGCCCGACGACGAGTAGGCACCCTGGCCGAACTTTCCGCCGGCATGGAGTTCGGTGAAGACAACCTCGAGGGCGGTCCTCTTGCCGTCCTTGCGGCCGATCGGTATGCCTCGGCCGTTGTCGGACACCTCGACCGAGCCGTCACGGTGGAGGTGCACCTCGATCAGGTTGGCGAACCCTGCGGCGGCCTCGTCGACCGCGTTGTCGACCAGTTCCCAGATGAGGTGGTGCAGACCCTCGGGGCCCGTGCCGCCTATGTACATGCCGGGGCGTTTGCGCACCGCGTCGAGCCCCTTGAGCAGCTGGATGCTCTTGGCGTCATAGGTGTGGGCTGTGCGATTGGAGGGGGATTCAGTGGACGACATGGCCTGACAAGTCAATCACGACCGAGGGACAGCGACGGTGAACCAGGTGTGACTCTCGCTGCGGCCACACCCGCCACCTCACCCGTACTGCCTGTCGCTCATGCACCTCTTGATCGTCGAGCGACGGCCAGTTCGGGTGATCGGGGTAAGCGACCCGAACCCTGGGGTCACCAGCGGCCGAACCCGATCGCCAGCAGACGGCGGCGGGTCGCCTTGGATGTCAGGTCTCGACCGGTGTGCTGGATGGTCAGCGGTTGAGGTGCCGGATCGGGCTTGGATGGCACATCTTCGGTCCCGACCACCAACAACACGCCGTCCTCGGCTCCGACCCAGGCCCACTCGAGGCGCTTCTCGCTCCGGAACTTGGTGATCCGCACACCGGACGTGGCCCGGCCCTTTGTGGGAATCTCGCTCGCATCGGTGACCTTGGCGGTCTGGGCATCGGTGACGGTCAGGATTACCGAGTCACCGATGATCGCTCCCGCCCCGACGACGGTGGCACCGTCCGACAGCTTCATGCCTGTCACTCCCCCGGCGTTTCTGCCCTGCACCGAGACCGAGGCTGCCTCGCAGCGCATCACCTGCGCGTTTGAGGCAACCGCTGCGACGTCGTGACCGTCAGGTGCCGGGAATGCCGCAACGACCGTGTCGCCGGGCTTCAACTTGATGACGTGCTTACCCGCGGCGGTCGAAACGACTTCGCTGATGTCGAGCCGCTTCATGACCCCCGTGCCAGTCACCAACATGAGCGGCGGCGGGACCTCGGCACCCGGTAGCGGCGCGGAAACAAGCGTTCTGACCGATTCGCCCTTGTCGAGGGCGAACAGATCGCCCAGGGCCGAACCCCGGCTGCGACCGGTGACCTCGCCGATATCAGCGACCCGACACGGGAAGCAACGGCCGCGACTCGTGACCGCCCAGATGCTGGCGTGGGTGGTCGTGGCGACGCGCTGCACAAGCACGTCGTGTCGTGCGAACGTCGCAGGTTTGGGTCCTTCGACCGGCTCCCTGCCGATCATCCCCGAATGCGACAGCGCAATGACGCAGGGTTCGTCGACGCTGTTGGCGGCGACCTCGGCAGCGACGTCCTCCATCGTGACGTCATCGATCTGGTCAGGGGAGACGATCACCGAGCGGCGTGGCGCTACGAACTGCTCGACCAACGCCTCGAGTTCCTTGAGCACGATGGTGCGCTGACGCTGTTCGGAGCCAAGGATCTTCTCGTAGTCGTCGATGTCCTTGCGCAGTTCGTCGGCCTCGGCCTGCAGTTCCAACTTGGCCAGTGCGGTCAGGCGACGAAGTTGCATGTCGAGGATGTGGACCGCCTGGACGTCGCTCAGATTCAGCTCCTCGATCAGACGTGCGCGGGCCTCGGCCACGTCGTGGGAGGACCGGATGATCGACACGACCAGGTCGATTGCGTCCAGGGCGATCAACAGTCCCTCGAGCAGGTGGAGCCTGCGGCGGGCCTTCTCGAGGCGATAGGCGGTACGACGACGCACCACGTCAAGGCGGTGCTCCACGTAGTAGTTGCACAGGTCATATAGCCCGACAGTCGTCGGCTGCCCGTCGACCAGCACCACGTTGTTGACGCCGAAGGTCTCTTCCAGCGGGGTCTGGCGGAACAGGTCGGTCAGCACCGCGGCCGCGTTGGCGCCCGGCCGGAGTTCAATTTCGAGGCGCAATCCGGTCTTGCGGTCGGAGAGGTCCTTGATGTCGGAGACCATCGGGGCCTTCTCGGCACGCATCAGTTCGCGCACCTTGGCGACGACCCGCTCGGGCCCCACCAGGTAGGGAAGTTCGGTGACGATGATTCCCTTGCGGGTGCGGGTCAGGTTGACGATCTCAACTTTGGCCCTGATCCGGAAGCTTCCGCGTCCGGTCGCATATGCCTCGGCGATGCTGTCGTCGATGATCACCCCACCAGACGGAAAGTCCGGTCCCGGGAGGACGGCCATGAGCTCTTCGACCGTCGGCTTCGGTCGACGCTTGGTCATCACCAGTCGGATCGCTTCGAGGACCTCGCCCAGGTTGTGGCCGGGCATGTTGGTGGCCATGCCGACGGCGATGCCCGAAGTTCCGTTGACCAGCAGGTTAGGCAGGGTGGCTGGCAGGCAGAGCGGCTCCTCGTTCTCACCGTCGAACGTGGCGCGCATGTCGACGGTGTCCTCGTCGATCTCGCTGAGCATCGCCATCGCAGCGGGAGTGAGCCGACACTCGGTGTAGCGGTGGGCCGCGGGAGGGTCATCGAGGCTGCCGAAGTTGCCGTGCGGGTCAATGAGAGTGACGTTGCGACTGAAGTCCTGTCCCATCTTGGTCAGGGCGTCGTAGATCGATGTGTCGCCGTGGGGATGGTATTTGCCCATTGTGTCGCCGACGACACCGGCGCATTTGCGATGAGGACGGTCGGGCCGGAGCCCGTTGTTGTTCATCGAGTGCAGGATCCGTCGCTGCACCGGCTTTAGGCCGTCGCGAACGTCGGGGATGGCCCGGGACGTTATGACCGAGAGCGAATAGGCGAGATAGGACTGCTCCATCTCATCGGCGACGGGGATCTCGATGATGTCCCGGGCGAAGTCATCGAAAAGTTCTTCCTGGCGTGGCATGGCGCCCATTCTTCCAGCGGACAGCGACAGTGACCGTCACCCCTTGTCGGAGTGCCCCGGGTTCTCGTCGGCGGGGCCGGGGCCGACGGTGTGGTCACCAGTTGCGTCGCTGGCTGAGGGATGACCGGAGGAGGGATGTCCGGAGACATGACCGAGAGAGACATCGCCCGCGGAGACATGGCCCGATCCTTCACCCCCGGAGGCGTGGTCGCCCGGTAGATACAGCCCTGGACCGGAGTTGGGGCCCATCTGGTCGATCAGACTGCGGCTCTTCCAGAACTCCTCGGCGGCGCCGAGCACTGCGCCGGTCAGCGGCACTGCAACGAACGCTCCCACTATCCCTCCGATCGACCCACCGATCGTGAGCGCCACGAGGATGACCACCGGGTGCAGATCGAGGGCCCGGCCGAAGATCCACGGACCGAGCAGGTTGCCGTCCAGCTGGTGCGTCAAGATCGCGACTCCCAGGACTATCAGCCCCGGCACCGTCCCCGAGGTAACGAACGTCACCAGAACCGCCAAACCACCCGCCACGATCGCCCCGACCAGGGGAAAGAAGGCTCCGAAGAAGCTGAGCACACCGATCGTGAGGGCCAGTTCGCCGCCGAGCAGGGCGACCGTCCCTCCCATCAGTACACCTTCGATCAGTCCCAGTACCGCTGAGCCGCGCAGATAGCCGCCGAAGGTGGCCCACGCCCGGGCAGAGGCCCTCCGGACCACCAACTCGCGTCGCCCGTGTAGGCGACCGAGGATCAACTCCTGGAACCGCCGTCCGTCCTTCAGGAAGAAGAAGGTGAACACGAGCGACAGGACCACACCGATCAGTACTTCGCCGACCAGTTTGATGCCCGAGGTGATGCTTGACGACGAATGCTCCAGCAGTCTCACGGCCTCGTGGGTTGGGTCGCTGGTGTACTTGTCGACCTCCTTGCGCTCCAGGTGGAGGGGACCGTCCACCAGCCAGTCTCCGATGTTGTCCACCGACTTGTTGGTTGCGTTGCCGAGGCCCGTGATGCCGTGGACGGCTTGGGGGACGACCAGGAAGAGGGCTCCGGTCACGGCAAGCAGAAAGGCTATGAACACCACCGCTGCCGCCATCCACGTCCGCCAGCCGCGCCGCTCGAGCCACACCACCGGACCGGTCAGGGCGGTACAGAGCAACAGGGCGACGAAGAGCGGAAGCGCAACGACCCTGAGCTTCCACAGCACCAGGCCGAGGAGTAACAGAGCGCCCACGACCAGCGCGCAACGCCAGACAACCTCGGAGAGCCAGCGCAGCCGCGGCGGGACGACCAGCTCCTCTGCCCCATCCGGCCCGGACAAGCCGGTCGGGCCCGCGTCACTCATGTCGGTCACCTACCCCCGGTTCGATGGCGTCAAACGGCATGGAGGACCGCTCTCAGTCACGGGGGCGGCGCGGGTCTGATCCCAAATGACCGCGGATAGGTAGCGATCGGCAGCAAAGCGACCGCGACCGTCCCCACATCACCTCGATGGATGTCCGGGCCGCCGTCCGAGAGCGGATCGTGATCGCCACAAATTCGTGAGGAGATGCGATGTACAGCGTTGGCGACTTCGTGATCGACCGGCTGATCGAGTGGGACCTGCACCGGTTCTATGGATTTCCCGGTGACGGGATAGGCGGACTGGATGGAGCTCTGGGCCGTGCCGAGGATGCCGGCAAGAACTTCCGCTACATCCGCCCGACCCACGAGGAAATGGCGTCCCTAATGGCCGTGGCGCACGCCAAGTTCACCGGCCAGGTCGGTGTGTGCATCGCTACGTCCGGACCGGGCGCAGTCCACCTGATGAACGGCCTGTACGACGCCAAGGGCGACAACCAGCCTGTGGTCGCCGTCGTGGGCCAGCAGGCGCGGGTAGCCCTTGGAAGTGATTTCCAACAGGAGTTGAACCTTGAGCGGATGTTCGGCGACGTCGCCGAGTACGTAAAGACAATCTCGACCGCCATGCAGGCCCAGTTGGTGGTCGATCGCGCGGTTCGTATCGCCCACGCCTCCCGCAAGCCGACCGTCGTGATCATCCCCGCAGACGTCCAGGATCTGGAGATGGAAGAGCCGGCCGTCGAGCACTTTGTTTCGCGCACGGGGGTCGGGCACGCATCGACGCGGATCTCTCCACCCGAGGACGAACTCGCCCGCGCCGCCGCGGTTCTTAATGCCGGTGAGAGAGTCGTCATGATGGTCGGTCAGGGCGCACTCGACGCGACCGACGAGGTGATCGCCGTCGCAGAACGCCTCGGAGCGGGAGTCATCACGGCGCTGCTCGGCAAGGCCGCTGTCCCCGGCGACCTGCCCTATCACACGCAACAACTAGGACTGCTCGGGTCAAAGCCCAGCTGGGACATGATGCAGAACTGCGACACGTTGCTCATGGTCGGATCCAACTTTCCCTACAGCGAGTTCATGCCGCCGACGGGGCAGGCGAGGGGCGTCCAGATAGATCTGCTTCCCCGCCATCTCAGCCTGCGCTATCCGATGGAGGTCAACTTGTGGGGTGACTCCCGGACGACGCTGGCCGCCCTGCTTCCCCACCTCGAACAGGCCGA
Organism: Microthrixaceae bacterium; assembly: GCA_049672765.1. Lineage (GTDB taxonomy): Bacteria > Actinomycetota > Acidimicrobiia > Acidimicrobiales > Microtrichaceae > JAGQSZ01. Next base: position 16,545 of record JBATWQ010000141.1, read on the forward strand.
CGATCTGAGCTGGCAGAACAACGCCGTGGAGGGCATGAAGACCTGGGAGGAGATGACCCGGAAGGCCGCGATGGTGCCCGCCGATCCCATCAACCCACGATTCGTGTTCCACCATCTGAACGAGCAGTTGCCGTCGAACGCAATCATCACCGCCGACGCGGGGAGCACAGCCGACTGGTACGGCCACCACATCAGGCTCGGCAGGAATCAGATGGGGAACCTGTCCGGAAGCCTTGCCACCATGATCGGTGCCATGCCGTACGCGATCGCGGCGAAGTTCGCCTATCCCGACCGGCCGGTGGTCTGCACGATCGGCGACGGCGCGTTCCAGATGTTGGGAATGAACGGGCTGATCACGGTCAGACGCCACTGGCAGGAGTGGGACAACCCCACGTTCGTGGTGCTGGTTCTACACAACAACGACCTGAACCAGGTGTCCTGGGAGATGCGCGAGGTCGGGGATCCACGATGGGATACGGCACAGCTCGTAGAGAGCATGGACTACGCCAAGTACGCCGATGTCCTCGGGCTCAAGGGCGTACGGGTCAACGATCCAGACGACGTCGAAGCAGCTTGGCGGGACGCATTCAGCTCGAATCGACCGGTGCTTCTCGATGTCCACACCGATAAGAACGTGCCTCCGCTGCCCGCGCACGTCACCTTCGAACAGGCAAAGGGAGTTGCCGAATCGGTCCTCAAGGGTGACCCGGATGCCCGCCAGGTCGTAGGTAACAGCGCTAGAGCCGTTGCGGCCCAGATCTTCGCCCGGGTCAGTTCGGCCGTCGGGACAAGCGATGACAAATAGATCAGAATCATCAACCGCCGTGGCCAGTCGGAGTGACGAAGACTCCGCGAGGATCGCCGTGGTCACCGGGGCGTCAGCCGGCATAGGCAGGGCGATCGCGGTCGAGTTCGCAGACGCCGGCTTCGACGTCGCGCTGCTGGCACGGGGACGAGCTGGGCTTGAAGGCGCTGCATCAGAGGTTCGGGCGCGGGGCCAACGCGCCCTTGTCGTACCGACCGATGTCGCGGTGCACGAGCAGGTCACCGACGCCGCGGCCCGGGTCGAGGCAGAACTCGGTGAGATTTCCGTCTGGGTGAACGACGCCATGACCACGGTCTTTGCTCCGGCGTGGGAGGTGGATCCTGACGACTTTCAGCGTGCCGTCGAAGTCACTTTCCTTGGTCAGGTCTGGGGCACGCTCGCGGCGCTCGAGTACATGCGCCCGCGGGACCGCGGCAACATCGTGAACATCGGCTCGGCGCTCGCGTTCATCGGCATTCCGCTGCAGTCGGCGTACTGCGCATCGAAGTTCGCGTGCCGCGGATTCTTCGAATCTATCCGGGCGGAACTCCTCCACGAGGGGAGCCATGTGGAGATCGGAATGGTCCACATGCCGGCGGTCAACACCCCCCAGTTCGGGTGGTGCAAGTCGGCAATGCAGAAGCACCCACAACCCGTGCCCCCGATCTATGAGCCCGAGAAGGTTGCACAGTTTGTCGTGCAGGCCGCCCTCGACGGACGCAGGTCCAAGGTCGTCGGTTCCTGGAACCGGTTGGTGGTCGCAGCGGGCAGGCTGACACCCGGGTTCGGCAACCACTACGCGGCACTCGGCGCCTGGGAGACGCAGTTGACCGACAAGTCGGTTGACCCTGATCGGCCCGTCAACCTGCGCTATCCGGTGGACGACGACGTCGACATGGGTGCCCGCGGAATCTTTGCGGACAAGGCCGGGGGATTCCTCGACCCGAGCTTTCTGTCGTCGCTCCCGTCCGCTGCGGCCACCTTCGCCCAGGCCGCGAGAGATTTTGGCAAGGAGCAGGTGACTCGACTGCGTCGCTCACGCATCAGTTAGTGATCGACGACACCTCAGTCATCACCGGGACTCAGTCATCGCCGGGACTCAGTCATCGCCGGAGTTCAGCCCCTAGCGCTGACCGCCGGGAGCTCAGCCCTTGACCAGTCCGCGGTATCCCTCGACAAAGCCTGCTTCGCCAAACGCGTCTGCCCACGGTGAAGCGGAGGCTGATTCGCCGTCGATCTCCGCGATCTGAAGGCGACGCACCCGGCCACTGTCGACCAATCCGCCGAGCGCTGCGGGCCACGTCGGGTGATCGGCGGCCGATGGGAAGGTCCGCAGCTTGCGTCCGCCCCGTTCCAGGTACGCGCAGGCGTCACCGTTCATCAGGACCACATACGCCCCGATGGATCTGGACGGGTGCCCGGCCGGTTGAGATTCGGGCCAGGAAAGCGCCGCGCCGTAGGGCTGTGCGGTGTCGGTCGCGGCGAGGACCAGTGCTTCCTCGTTGGCCGGCCCGCCACCGGCACGTCCGCCAGCACCTCCGCCGCCACGTCCCCCGCCCCAGCCGGGTCCGGAA